>JAAAPE010000078.1 GCA_009908385.1 Gammaproteobacteria bacterium | reverse complement strand
CGGGCACGCCGACACGGAGGAGGGAGAGGGCTTCGCCCGGCGCCTGTGGTCGCTCGGCCAGGTCTTCGCCGCGGTGGCGCTCATCGTCCTGGTCAACACCTCGGGCGACAACCGGCTGACGCAGGTCGAGCGAATCCAGGCGCGCGGAAGCGTCGTGATGCTCACCGTCAACGGCGCTTCCACTTATTACCTCGGCCCCGAGGGAGAAACCGGCTTCGAATACGAACTGGCCCGGGAGTTCGCCCGCTACCTGGACGTGCCGCTCGAGGTAATCGCCGTTCCCTCGGTTGCCGACCTGATACCCGCGCTGCTGGAGGGCAAGGGCGATTTCATCGCCGCCAACCTCACGCGCAGCCCGCCGCGGCAGCGCGAGCTGCGCTTCGGGCCGGCCTATGAGCAGGTCATGCCGACGGTCGTCTATCGCCGCGGGTCGCCGCGTCCGCGTTCCCTGGACGATCTCGCCGAGGGCAGGCTGGCGCTGATCAACGGCACCATCTACGAGCCCCTGCTGGCGAATGGGGAGGTCACGGTCGAGCCCGAAATCCGCCCGCACGCGAGCATCGAGGACCTGTTCGAAGCGCTCGGCAGCGAGGAAATCGATTACACCATCATCGATTCGAACATCCTTGAGCTCAATCGCCGCTTCTTTCCCGCCATTCGCCCCGCCTTCGAGCTCGGCGAGGCGCAGCCGCTCGCCTGGGCGAGCGAGCGCTCCGACGACGATTCCCTGGTCCAAATAATGCGGGAGTTCTTCCTGCTGGCCGAGGAGCGGGGATTCCTGGCCGATCTGAAACAGCGCCACTACGGCCACGTCGAGAACTACGAGCCGGTCGGCACCTACACCTTCATGCGCCAGATCCGCGAACGCTTGCCCGCTCTGCGCGCGCATTTCGAAGAGGCAGCCGCCCGCCACGACCTGGACTGGCGACTGCTCGCGGCCGTCGGCTACCAGGAATCCCACTGGGACCCCGACGCGGTTTCGCGCACGGGAGTCCGGGGCATCATGATGCTCACCCGCCGCACGGCCCGCCAGCTCGGTATCGAAAACCGCATCGATCCGGAGCAGAGCATCATGGGCGGGGCCCGCTACCTGAGGTCGATGATCGAGCGCATCCCCGATCGCATCGAGTATCCGGATGACCTCTGGCTGGCCCTGGCGGCCTACAACATCGGCTACGGCCATCTCGAAGACGCCCGAATCCTGACCGAAATCCGGGGCGGCGACCCCGATCGCTGGGTGGACGTACGCGAATCGCTGCCGCTGCTGACTCAGGAACGCTGGTACAGCCAGACCCGGTATGGCTACGCGCGCGGCTATGAACCGGTCCAGTACGTCGAAAACGTGCGAACGTTTTACGAAATCCTGCTCTGGATGGAAGGGCGCGACCACCCCCTGCTCGCCGGGACCCGCAAGCCGGAAGCGCCGCCCTCGGACGCGGCCGCCGGCGACGGGACCGCACCCGACGATCGCTGACCCGTCACTCCCCGGCCACCGACTCCTGCCACAGGCAATGCCCGGCGCTCGAGCGAATCGCCTCGAGCCGGGCGCGGTGGGCCGACAGCTCGGCCTCGTCGGCACGCCGCACGACCAGCTTCGAGAGGTCCACGTCGAGCAGCGCCTCGGCCCTGCTCTCGGCGCCGTCGCTGTCTGCGGACAGATCCAGCGCGAGATCGACCTGACCCCCGGTCATCGCCAGGTAGACCTCGGCCAGCAGCTCGGCGTCTAGCAGGGCGCCGTGAAGGTCGCGGCCGGAATTGTCCACCTCGTAACGCTTGCACAGTGCGTCCAGGCTGACGCGCTGGCCCGGGTGCAGCTCGCGCGCCAGCATCAGCGTGTCGAGGATGGTGGCATGATCAGCGATGCGGGTCGGCGTTTCCAGCCGTGCCAGCTCGGCGTCCAGGAAGCCGACGTCGAAAGCGGCGTTGTGGATGACCAGCTCGGCCTCGCCGATGAACTCGATGAAATCCGCGGCCAGGTCGGCGAAACGCGGCTTGTCGGCCAGGAATTCGTTGGTGATGCCGTGCACGGCCAACGCGCCGTCCTCGACGTCGCGCTCCGGATTGATGTAGACGTGGAAGCTACGCCCGGTCTGGCGCCGCTCGATCATCTCGAGCGCACCGATCTCGATGATGCGGTGCCCTTCCCCGGGCTCGAGACCGGTGGTTTCCGTATCGAGGACAATCTGTCTCATTATCGATGCCTTAAGAATTCAAAACCGTTTTGTCCACAGATGAACACAGATACACACAGATTTCTTTTGGATTTATCTGTGTTCATCTGTGGACCAGTTGCTTTTCATGTTTGAACGCGAGCCGCCTCACTCGCCAGTTCGTCGGCGCGTTCGTTCTCCGGGTGGCCGCTGTGGCCCTTGACCCAGTCCCATTGCACCTCGTGGCGATCGCGGGCGCGGTCGAGGCGCTGCCAGAGCTCGGCGTTTTTGACCGGCTTCTTCGCCGCCGTCCGCCAGCCGTTCTTCTTCCAGTTGTTCATCCACTCGGTGATGCCCTTTCGGACGTACTGCGAGTCGGTGGTCAGGATCACCCGGCAGGGCCGCTTGAGCGATTCCAGGCCCTGGATCGCCGCCATCAGTTCCATCCGGTTGTTGGTCGTTTCCGACTCGCCGCCGGACAGCTCCCGCTCGTGGCCGTTCCAGCGCAGTAGTGCCCCCCAGCCGCCCGGCCCCGGGTTGCCCAGGCAGGCGCCGTCGGTCCAGATGTGCACCGCCACGCTCATGCCGCCCGGCACTGACTGGCCACGGCGGAGCCGCCGGCAAGACTCGGCTCGCGAAAACGCAGCGGCTCGATGCGGGCCGGTACGGTCGGCTTGCGCGCCACCACGACCAGGACCGGAACCAGGCCCGGGACCAGCCCGCGCACCTGGAGGCTGGCCGAGATCGACAGCTGCAGATCGCAGCGCGCGTGCATCCACTGGAACTGCGGCCAGCTCGGCAGGCGCAGCGCCGAACGGCCCAGCTCCCGCCACGCGAGCCGGTGCCAGGGGTTGGCCGAAACCGAGATCAGCAGCCCCCCGGGCTTGATCACCCGGGCCGCTTCTCCGAGCAGGTCGCCGCGAATCGCCGGCTGCCAGACGTGACGGAGCAGCACGGCCGGAACGCTGTCGTCGTCGAGCGGCCAGCGGTCGAGGGCCGCCGCGTAGGGCCAGCAGCAACAATCGGCGTCCACCAGCACGCGGCTTTTCCGGACGTCCGTACGCGGCGAGGCGCTGGCGGTCGGCGCGACCTCCAGGATCCAGTTGGGGCGCCGCTCGGCGAACCCGGCCTCGACCAGACGGGTTTCGAGCGCCTGCAGGGCGGAAAACCCGGCCGGCCTGGGGCGCGCGTTAGAATGCTTCTCGGACACGCGAAAAGGATACCAGACGGAGCCCGACATGCCGCTGTCGATCGACGCCATACCCACCCTTGAAAGCAACTACGTCTGGGCCCTGCACGACGGCCGACACGCCATCCTGGTCGATCCCGGCGAGTCCGACGCGCCGCTTCGATGGTTGTCCGAAAACGGCCTGGCGCTCGGAGCGCTGCTGATCACCCACCACCATTGGGACCACACCGACGGCATCGACGGCATTCTCGCCAAGCATCGCGTCCCGGTGTACGGACCCGATGACGAGCGCATTCCGCAGGTCGATCACGCGCTGCAAGAAGGCGATCGCGTAGACATCGACGTACCGACGGCGCATTTCGAGGTGCTGAGCGTCCCCGGCCATACCAGCATCCACCTGGCCTTCTTCGGCCACCGCCTCGTGCTGTGCGGCGACGCCCTGTTCTCGGTCGGCTGCGGACGAATGTTCGAGGGCTCGCCCGGGCAGATGCTGGCCTCGCTCGACAAGCTCGCCGGCCTGCCGGCCGACACGCGGGTCCTGTGCGCCCACGAGTACACCGTGGCCAACTGCCGCTTCGCGCTCTCGGTCGAGCCGGACAACGAGGATCTTCGCGAACGCGCCCGCGAGGCAGAGGCCATACGCCAGCGCGGCGAGGCCACCCTGCCCTCGATAATCGGCGCCGAACGCCGATTCAATCCCTTCCTGCGCACGCGCGAGCCGTCGGTCATCGAGGCGGTCCGGCAGCACGAGCCGGGCTGCGGAGACGATCCGGTCGAGGTGTTCGCCGCACTCAGGCGCTGGAAGGACAGCTTCTGACCATGGTCGATCTCACGCGCGTGCCGCGAATCGACCGGATCGATGCCGAAACGTTCCAGGCCGAGTACAAGCAGCCTGCCCGGCCGTTGATCGTCGAGCGGCTCACCGAGGGCTGGCCGGCGCGCGAGAAGTGGACCGTCGAGCACCTCAAGGCGCGGGCCGGCGACGTCGTCGTTCCGCTCTACCACAGCCGACCCTCGCGTGATCACGAGCACCAGCACGCGCCGGCGGCGCGAATGCCGCTTGCCGATTACATGGACCGCCTCGAGCAGGGAGAGAACGACCTGCGGCTGTTCTTCTTCAACTTCTTCAACACCATTCCCGACCTGACCGAGGATTTCGAATACCCGGAGCTGGGCCTGAAGTTCTTCAGGAAGCTGCCCGTGCTGTTCATGGGCGGAAGGGGATCACGCGTGCAGCTGCATTTCGACATCGACCTGGCCGACATCCTGCTCTGCCACTTCGGCGGGCCCAAGCGCGTGTTGCTCTTCTCGCCCGGGCAGACGCGCTGGCTCTACCGGGTGCCCTTCTCGTTCAGTGCGCTGTTCGACGCGCGCGTCGACGAGCCCGACTACGAGAAGTATCCGGCGCTTCGACGCGTCGAGGGGCAGGTCGCGGAGCTCGAGCACGGCGACGCGCTCTATATCCCGCCCGGCTGGTGGCATTTCGTGACCTACCGCGACATCGGCTTTTCGATGTCGCTGCGCGCCTTCCCGCGCACCCCGCGCAACCTCGCGAAAATGGTCTACAACCTGCTCGTTCTGCGCACCGTCGACGGGCTCATGCGAAAGACCTTCGGCCAACCCTGGAACGAGCGCAACGAGCGACGGGCCGTGACGCGGACCCATGATCGCCTCAGGTCCTGTTCCTGACATCGGATGACGCTTCGCGCTGCCGCTCGTGTAAGAAATTTCTTACGTCAGATTCCGCAATATTGGAATTTCCCCGCCTGCCCGATGCCGACTATCCTTGGTTTCCGGCAGAACACGCCAAGTTGCGCGCAACGGCTACTGATCCGAATGCAACGATGACTCAGGAGCACGACGATGAATGAAGGGCTGAGCTACAGGTTGGCCAGAAGGCTGAGCGCCGTGCACATCGGCGCATGGATTCCCCCGCTATTCGCGGTGATCGGTCTGATCATGGTCGGGATGTATCTTTCAGGCAGCACCGACGATGGTGGCGTTCTGGGCTTCGGCGTTGCCAACCTTATTCTGTCGCTACACTTGCTGACGGTACGCGGACTCGGACAGCTCGTTGGAGATGTGGGCAAGAACTGCGGTACGACTCAAGCGGCAGAGTGAGCTTGGTAGTGCAATTCGTATCGTCTTTGCATCACCGTCCAATATGCCGGATGCGGCGAGCGACTGGCGCAAGTCGGCTTTACTCTTGAATCCGACGCGCCATCCGGATAATCTACGCTATATCTTTCAATCGCGATAAAAGGATATAGTCATCGACCTGGACCGCGCCGGAAGGCATTGCAGCCTGCTGGGCGACGCGACCCGCCTGAGGCTGCTGGCGCTGCTCGAAACCGAGGAGCTGACGGTAGCTGAACTGGCGCAGATCACGCGCCTCGCCCAGCCGCGCGTCTCCACCCACCTGGCCCGCCTGCGCGAGGCCGGCCTGGTCGTCGACCGGCGCGACGGGGTGTCGGTCTACTACCGGCTGGGCATCCCCGAAGACAATCCGCAACTGCACCGCCTGTGGACCCTGTTCCGCGATGCGCTCGACGACGCGGTCGTGTCGGCCGACGCCGAACGGCTGCCCGAGATCATGGCGCAGCGCGCCGCCGGCCGCAACTGGCCGGATTCCGTCGCCGGCGACATGGAACGGCACTACTCACCCGGGCGCACCTGGGAAGCCACGGCCCGCGCGCTGGTGCAGCTGCTGTCCCTCGGACGCGTCCTCGACATCGCCTCGGGCGACGGCGTGATGGGCGAGCTGCTGGCCCGCCAGGCCGACAGCATCGACTGCGTCGACGTTTCCGAAAAGGTCGTCGCGGCCGGACGGGAACGCGTGAAAGCCTTCGGGAACGTCCATTTCCACCTCGGCGACATGCACGCCCTGCCCTTCGACGACGCGAGCTTCGACAGCGTTCTGATGATGCACGCCCTGACCTACAGCGAACGGCCCCGGCAGGCCCTGGCCGAAGCGGCCCGCACGATGAAGCCCGGCGGCCGCCTGGTGGGGGCCACGCTGAAGAAGCACCGCCACAGCGCCCAGGTGAAGGCCTTCGGGCACGCCAACGACGGCTTCACGCCAAAGCAACTCTCCGGCCTGATCGAAAAGGCCGGGCTGACGGCGTCGTTCTGCGATATCACCTCGGTGGAACGCAAGACGCCGAACTTCGAAATCATCACATTCCTGGCTGAACGCAAATGACCCGACTGCAATGGCACGACCCCGAAGGCGTCGAGGCGCTGTTCGGCGCGGCGGCCGAGCGCATCCTGCTGCTCGACGGCGCCATGGGCACCATGATCCAGAACGAGAAGCTCGACGAGGCCGCTTTTCGCGGTGACCGCTTCGTCGATCACGCCGACGACCTGAAGGGCAACAACGACCTGCTCACGCTCACCCGGCCGGACCTGATCGCGCGCATCCACCACGACTTCCTGGCGGTGGGCTGCGAACTGATCGAGACCAACACCTTCAACGCCAACCGCGTCAGCCAGGCCGACTACGCGCTCGAAGAGCTCTCGGAGGAGATCAATCACGAGGCCGCGAGGCTCGCCCGCGAGGCCTGCGACGCGTCGACCGGGGAGACCGGCCGCCGCCGCTTCGTCGTGGGCGTGATCGGTCCGACCAACCGCACGGCCTCCATTTCGCCCGACGTGACCAATCCGGGCTATCGCAACATCGACTTCGACACCCTGGTCGAAGCGTACACGGAAGCGGCCCGCGGCCTGCTCGACGGCGGCTCGGACCTGATTCTCATCGAGACGATCTTCGACACACTCAACGCCAAGGCGGCGGTCTACGCCGTGCACGAGGAATTCGAGCGCCGCGGCGAACGCTGGCCCCTGATGATTTCCGGCACCATCACCGACGCCTCGGGGCGCACCCTGTCGGGCCAGACGCCGGAAGCCTTCTACTACTCGATCGAACACGCCGAGCCCTTCTCGACGGGCTTCAACTGCGCGCTCGGGGCCGACCAGCTCAAGCCGCACATCAAGGCGCTCTCGCGCGTGGCCGATTGCCTGGTCTCGGCCCACCCGAACGCCGGCCTGCCCAACGAATTCGGCGAGTACGACCAGACGCCGGAGGAGATGGCCGCGGTCATCGAAGGCTTCGCCCGCGATCGGCTGGTCAACATCATCGGCGGCTGTTGCGGCACCACGCCCGAACACCTGGCCGCGATCGGGCAGGCGATCGAAGGCCGTTCGCCCCGTCCCCTTCGGCAGCGGAAAGCGGCATGAGCGAATCCGGCAGCGGCAAGCGATTCACGCGCCTGAGCGGCCTCGAGCCGCTGGTGATCACGCCCGAGCTCAACTTCGTCAACATCGGCGAGCGCACCAACGTCACCGGTTCGGCGAAGTTCAAGCGCCTGATCGCCGAGGAGAAATACGAGGAAGCCGTCGAGGTCGCCCTGCACCAGGTCGAGAACGGCGCCCAGATCATCGACGTCAACATGGACGAGGGCCTGCTCGACTCAGAACAGGCGATGGTCGACTTCCTCAACCTGATCGCGGCCGAGCCCGACATCGCCCGCGTGCCGGTGATGATCGATTCGTCGAAGTGGAGCGTGATCGAGGCCGGCCTGCGCTGCCTGCAGGGCAAGGGCGTGGTCAACTCGATCAGCCTCAAGGAAGGCGAGGAAGCCTTCCTGGAGGAAGCGGGCAAGATCCGCCGCTATGGCGCGGCCGTGGTGGTCATGGCGTTCGATGAAGGCGGCCAGGCCGACAACGCCGAACACATGGTCGAGTGCCTTTCCCGGGCGCACAAGCTGCTGACCGAGGACGCTGGATTCCCGCCCGAGGACATCATCTTCGACCCCAACATCTTCCCCGTCGCCACCGGCATCGAGGAGCACGACAACTACTCGGTCGAGTTCATCGAAGCGACGAGGGAACTCAAGAAGCGCTTCCCCGGCTGCCACGTCTCCGGCGGGGTGTCGAACATGTCCTTCTCCTTCCGGGGCAACAACCCGGTCAGGGAGGCGATGCACTCGGTGTTCCTCTACCACGCCACCAAGGCCGGCATGGACATGGGCATCGTCAATGCCGGTCAGCTGGCGGTCTACGACGACATCGACCCCGAGTTGCGCGATCTGGTCGAGGACGTCGTCCTCAATCGCCGCGCGGACGCCACCGAGCGCCTGCTCGAGGCGGCCGACCGGTTCAAGGGCGACGGCAAGCGCGAAGAGAAAGACGAGGCCTGGCGCGACAAGCCGGTAGCCGAGCGCCTGAAATACAGCCTGGTGAAGGGCATCGACAAGCACGTCATCGAGGACACCGAAGAGGCACGGCAGCAGCTCGACACGGCGCTCGAGGTCATCGAGGGTCCATTGATGGACGGCATGAACTACGTCGGCGACCTGTTCGGCGAAGGCAAGATGTTCCTTCCGCAGGTGGTCAAGTCCGCCCGCGTGATGAAGAAGGCCGTCGCTTACCTCGTGCCCTACCTGGAGGCCGAGCAGACCACCAAGGAGAAGAAGGGCAAGGTGCTTCTCGCCACGGTCAAGGGCGACGTGCACGACATCGGCAAGAACATCGTCGGCGTGGTGCTGGCCTGCAACGGTTTCGACGTTCACGACCTGGGCGTGATGGTGCCGGCCGAGAGGATTCTCGAGGAGGCGCGCAGGGAAGAGGTCGACATCATCGGCCTGTCCGGCCTGATCACGCCCTCCCTCGACGAGATGGTCAACGTCGCCGAGGCGATGAACGAGGCGAAGTTCGAGCTGCCGCTGTTGATCGGCGGGGCGACGACCTCGCGCGCGCACACGGCGCTCAAGATCGACCCGGCCTACCCCGGCCCGGTGTGCTGGGTCAAGGACGCCTCGCGTTCGGTCGACGTGGTGCGCAAGCTCGCCAGCAAGCAGCACCGCGACGGCTATGCCGCCGACATCCGGGCCGATTACGAGGAATACCGCGAAAGAAGCGCCAAGGGCCGCCGGCGCAAGCCGCTGGTGCCCATCGAAGCGGCGCGGGAAAACGCCTTCCGTCCGGACTGGAGCGAGCATCGGCCCGAGAAGCCCGATCAGCCCGGCCTGCACGTGTACGAGGACTGGCCGGTGGCAGAGCTGGTCGACTACATCGACTGGACGCCGTTCTTCCAGACCTGGGAACTGAAGGGCCGCTATCCCGACATCCTCGACGACGAGGAAGCCGGCGAAGCGGCCCGCAACCTGTTTCGCGACGGTCGGGAGATGCTCGAACGCATCGTCGAGAACCGCTGGCTGACCGCCCGCGCCGTCTGCGCCCTCTGGCCGGCCGCACGCGACGGCGACGACGTGCTGTTCTACACCGACGAGACGCGCAGCGAGGTCGCAGAACGCATGGTCATGCTGCGCCAGCAGGCCGAAAAGCCGTCGGAGAACCTGTGCCTGTCGGACTTCGTGGCCGACGCCGGCAGCGGCATCGAGGACTGGGCCGGCCTGTTCGCCGTGACCACGGGCATCGGCCTGGAAGATGCGCTGGCGCAGTTCCCGGAAACCGACGACTACAGCCGGATCCTGCTGCAGTCGCTGGCCGACCGCCTCGCCGAAGCGCTGGCGGAGGCCCTGCACGAGAAAGTCCGGCGCGAACTATGGGGCTACGCGGCGAACGAGTCGCTCGACAACCGGGGCCTGATCCGCGAGAAATACCGCGGCATCCGTCCGGCGCCGGGCTACCCGGCCTGCCCCGACCACAGCGAGAAGGCCAAGCTGTTCGAACTGCTGGAAGTCACCGACCGCATCGGCATCGAGCTCACCGACAGTTTCGCGATGCGTCCGATGGCCGCGGTCAGCGGCTACTACTTCGGCCATCCCGAGAGCAAGTACTTCGTGGTCGGCAAGCTGGGCAAGGACCAGGTCGAGGACTACGCCGGACGCAAGGGCATTGCCCTGGCCGAGGCGGAGAAGTTCCTGCGGCCGAATCTGGATTATTGAACACAGGTTTCAGGTTTCAGGTTTCAGGGCGGCAGCCGGAGCCATTGCGGGGCGGCTGCGCCGCGGCACGCCGGCGCCAGTCTGGCAAGGGGAACCCAGGCTTTCCGTTGGCGGCATCCAATCGCGGCGTAGCCGCCCAGCACTCCTGGCCGCTGCCCTGAACCCTGAAACCTGAAACCTGAACCCTGAAACCTGAACCCTGTGTTTACCAGACCAGATCGTCGGGTACCGGCGGATAGTGGCTGCCGTCGTCCTCGGGCTCCTCGCGTCCTTCCAGGCCGGGGACCAGGTCCGGGGCGACCTCGCGGTACTTCTCGAGGGTCTCCAGAGACACCAGCAGGTAGGAGCCTCGCAGGTTGACCACGCCGATCTCGCCCTGGTTGAGCTGCTCTCGCTGCTCGGGCGTGCACAGGACGCGGCGGATGCGCCCCATGTGCTCGAAATAGCGCGGTATGTCGGCTTCCTTGCGGTTGAGGGTGCTGCCCTTGATGATCTCGTCGAGCTGCAGGTTGCGCCGGCGGCGCTCTTCCTGCTCGGCGACGCGGCGCTGCTTCTCGGCCTCCTTCTCGCGCGCTTCTTCCTTGCGGCGGGCCGCGTAGGCACGGGCCAGGTCCGAGTCGGCGCCCTTCTTCTTGCGAGCGGTCCGCTTCTTCTTGCCGGCCGGACCCTGGGCGCGGGCCTTCTTCGGCCCGGAATCACCGGCGCCGGGCTTGCCCCGACGCCGGCTCTTTTCCAGCTGCTTTTCGTCAGCCAGCCCCGACTTGAGCAGGGCGTCCTGCAAAGTCCCCATGGCGATTGTTGTCGTCGCTGATTATTCCTGGGACTCGCTGTCGGCCACCTCGAGCAGCTCGACTTCGAAGATCAGGGTGGCGTTCGGGCCGATCGGCCCGGGGCGACCCTGCTCGCCGTAGGCAAGCTCAGAGGGAATGAAGAACTCGTACTTGGCGCCTTCGGACATCAGCTGCACGCCTTCTGTCCAGCCCGGAATGACCTGGTTGAGCGCGAAGGTCGCCGGCTCGCCGCGGGCATAGGAGCTGTCGAACTCCGTGCCGTCGATCAGCGTGCCCTTGTAGTGCACGGTCACCCGGTCTTCGGCAGACGGGCTGGCACCATCCCCTTCCTCGACCACGCGGTACTGCAGGCCGGATTCGGTCTCCATGACGTCATCGCGCTCGCGGTTCTGCGCGAGAAAAGCCTGACCGGCCTCGAGGTTGGCGCCAGCCTCTTCCTCGCGCTGGGCCTCCATCTGCTGCTGGCGACGCTGCATGAATGCATCGCGTTCGGCCAGAGCTTCTTCCTGGGTCAGGCGCGTTTCCTCACCGTTGTAGCTGGCACGCAGCGCCTCGACCAGCAGGTCGAGATCGAGCTCCATGCCCTGTTCGGACAGCGAGCTGCCGATGTCCATGCCGATGGTGTAGCTGAGGCGCTCTTCGGGCGTATCGAGGCTGTCGTCCTGGGCGATGGCCGCGGTCGAAACGCTTGCGGCCAGCACCGAGCCGGCCAGAATTCGGGCAAATTTCATGGGGTGAAACTCCTTCGGAAATGGGGATTTCTTCGAGTCTTGCCTGTGACACCCGTGAAGGGTGCTGGTTCCAGGAAGGAAAGTCTACCAGATCGCCCCGAGCAGCTGTACGCCCGCGGCCGCGACCGGACAGGACAAGGGACTTGACTCTGTCGTGGTGTTTTACTAGACTAGTACACCAACACGACAGCAAAAGGAGCTGACCATGTTGCCGATTACCCGACATCGAACCCTCGCCATCCCGCACCGGCTGGCGTTGGCGGCTGCAGCCGTCTGCCTCGTGCTGTCATTCACCGTCGATCGCACGGCGCTGGAGGAAAGCGTGCAGGAAAACCAGACTGCCGCCCACCAGGTCGACAGTCTCGACAACCCGGCCGCGGCCGTCAAACCGAGCGAACGCACCTCGGCCGGCAGCGGCAAGTCGGGCAAATCCAGCTTGAAGCTGTTGCCCTGGTTTACGGGACTGGCCCACTGACGATGGAGGCACGCTGGGACGACAACCAGCCGATCTACTGGCAACTGCGCGAGAAGACCGTCGCCGCTATCCTTGACGGCACGCTGGCGGAAGGACAGCCCCTGCCTTCGGTGCGGCAGGTGGCCGTCGATTTCCAGATCAACCCGCTGACGGTCTCGAAGGCCTACCAGTCGCTTGTCGACGACGAGCTGGTTGAAAAGCGCCGGGGCGTCGGCATGTTCGTGCGCGAAGGCGCACGCAGCAAGCTCCTGGAGAGCGAGCGCAAGCATTTTCTCAACGAGGAATGGCCGCGACTGGTCCAGCGCATCGAGAAACTCGGTCTATCGATCGATGAGTTGCTGGCCGCACGCGACGAAAAGGAGAGCAAGCCATGAGTCTGACCATTCGTGCCCGGAACCTGAAACGCTACTATGGCAGCAACCGGGCTGTCGACGGCATCGATCTGGAGGTTCCCTCCGGACGCATCGTCGGCCTGATCGGCCCCAACGGGGCGGGCAAGACCACGGCGCTGAAGGCGATCCTGGGCCTGACCGGCTTCGACGGCGAACTCGAAGTGCTCGGGCAAAAACCCAACAAGGACCGCGACGAATTGATGGAGGATGTCTGTTTCATCGCCGACGTGGCCGTGCTGCCGCGCTGGGCAAGGGTCTGGCAAGTCATCGAGCTGACCGAGCGGCTGCATCCGCGCTTCTCGCGCGAACGCTGCATGCATTACCTCAAGAACACCAAGGTCAAGCCGAACACCAAGGTCAAGGCTCTCTCCAAGGGCATGGTGGTACAGCTTCACCTGGCGCTGGTGATGGCCATCGACGCCAAGCTGCTGGTGCTCGACGAACCGACCCTGGGCCTCGACATCCTGTTCCGCAAGCGCTTCTATTCCAACCTGCTCAACGAGTATTTCGACGAGGATCGCACGATCCTGATCACCACCCACCAGGTCGAGGAGGTCGAGCATATCCTGACCGACCTGCTGTTCATCAAGGACGGCAAGCTGGTGCTGAACGCGACGATGGACGCCGTCCACGAGCGCTACCGCGAAGTCATGGTCAAGCCGGACCACGTCGAGGAGGCCCGTGCGATGAACCCGATCCACGAACGGATTCTCTTCGGCCGCCACATCTTCCTGTTCGACGGCGGCGACATCGGCCGGCTCAAGGAAATCGGCGAGCTGCACCGGCCCAGCGTGGCCGATCTCTTCGTCGCCCTCATGGGCGAGGAATACGAGAATCACGCCGACACGGAGGAAGCGGCATGAATTCGCGAGCGATTCAGACTTTGTGGACCCTGATGCGCCGGGAGCTCTGGGAAAGCCCGGGCGCCTTCAAGTGGACGCCGATCGTCATACTCGGTCTGACCCTGTTCTTCATCGTTTTCGGAATGATCCTCGGGTCACGCTTCGACAACGAGATGGCCTTCACCCTAGACGCGATCCGGCAGTTCGCCGACGTGCCTGCGGATCAGAAGCGGCTGTTCGTCACCGGTGCGTTGTTCTCGGTCTCGACCCTCTTTTTCCAGATCCTGATCCTGGTGCTGCTGTTCTATCTCTCCAGCTGTCTTTACGACGAGCGCAAGGATCGCTCCATCCTGTTCTGGAAGTCGCTGCCGGTCTCCGACACGATGACCGTGGCCTCGAAGGTGCTGACCGCCTGCCTGCTCGCCCCGGCCCTCTACCTGGCGGCGGTCATCGTGACGCAGGTGGTCGTGCTTCTGATCGCCTCCGTCTACGGGCTGATGGCCGGCATCAACCCCCTCACCGAGTTCTGGCTGCCCGCCAGCCTGCCCAAGCTCTGGCTGGTGATGGCACTCGGCCTGATCATCCAGGGTCTGTGGCTGCTGCCCATCTACGCCTGGCTGGTGTTCTGCTCGTCCTGGGCACCGCGCGTACCCATCCTGGTCGCCGTCGCCGTCCCGGCCGTGATCGCCCTGCTGCAGCATGCATGGAGCCTGCTTTCGAGCTTCAGCATGCCGCAGCTCAACGTGGGGATGATCATCCTCAAGCGGCTCGGCAGCGGCATCCTGCCCAGCAACGTGGGATGGCAAGTGGAAAGCAACGGCAACAACGTGGATCTTTCCGACGTACAGTTCAGCGAAGAGCTGTTCATGAGCTTCTCCAACAGCCTCGAATTCCTGCTGCGCCCGGGCATGTGGATCGGCATCGGTATCGCGCTGGCCCTGCTGGCCGGCTCCATCTGGTTCCGGCGCCGCGCCACCGACACTTGATTCCGACCGGTCTCGCCGCCGCTGCCCTGGCCGCTCTGCTGGCCGGGGCATGCGTGCTCCTCTGGCAGGGTGCGCCGTGGCTGTTCGTCGCCGGCGCCGCCCTGGCGTCAGGTGCTCCCCTGGTCTTCGTGCTCGACCAACTCCGCGCCGCACGAAGCCTCGAGGGCCATCCCCTCGTCGTGTCGATCCTCAGCGGACTCGGCTGCGTGCTGGTCATGATCGCCAGCCAGCGCTTCGGGGCCGGGCACGACTGGGCGCTCTACCTTGCCGTGGCGGCGCTCTCGATCTGGATGATCTGGCAGCGCGGTCAGCGCCGAAAGCAAGAACCTCCCCGAACCTGACCCGGCCCCGGCCAATCGGGGTCGGCCCGTCCTGCCCTCAGGCGGCCCCTCTCCTCCTGCGGACAAAACCGCGCCGAAACCGAAACCGTTCCAATCTGCACTTGCACATGCAAATGATTCGCGTTTAGAATGCGCGCCTCACGATTCGCCCGTCATCACGACGCACAAGGAACGATTGCCCGTGTTCAGAAAACTGCTGCTCAGCGCGCTGGCGCTGTCCATGACCTCGACCCTCGCGGCCCAGACTCCCACGAACCCGTCCGAAGCCGAGGAACGGCAGCCGGAAAGCGGGCAGGAAACCGAGAAGGTCCTGCGAACCCTGCTCGACCGCCTGCGGATCATCGGCAGCAGCGAAGACGCCAGGCGCCTCGCGGGCACGAGTGCCGTGATCGATCCCGAGCAGATGGAAGTCGAAGCCCGAACCGACATCAATCAGTTGCTAAAGACGGTGCCCGGCGTCTACATCCGCGAGGAAGACGGCGAAGGCCTGCGCCCGAACATCGGTATCCGCGCCGCCGCCGGCGGCCGGTCCAGCAAGGTCACCCTGCTCGAAGACGGCGTGTTGATCGCACCGGCCCCCTATTCCAATCCGGCGGCCTACTACTTTCCGCAGGCCTTCCAGATGCACGCGGTGGAAGTGCTCAAGGGGGCCCCGCTGCTGCGTTACGGCCCGCAGACGACCGGCGGCGTGATCAACCTGGTCACGACCCCGATCCCTGCCGGGACCAGCGGCCGCGTTCTGACCATGCTGGGCGAAGACAGCCGGCACAACACGCACGCCTGGGTCGGCGGGCGCGAAGGCGGCTTCGGCTGGCTGGTCGATACCGTCTACCGCAGCAGCGACGGCTTCAAGGACATCGACCGCAGCAACCGCGACACCGGGTTCGACATCCAGAGCTACATCCTCAAGCTGGGATGGGCGGGCGACAGGCAAAGCCTGCTGGCCAAGGCCCAGTACTCCGAGGAAACCTCGAACGAGACCTACGCCGGCCTGGCCGACGTGGATTTCGAACGTGATCCCAATCGCCGCTACGGACTGTCGGAGATCGACCAGATGACCAATGACCACCAGGGCTTCTCCCTGGCCTGGGATTTCGACCTGACCGACCGCATCGCGCTTTCGGCACTCGCCTACCACAACGAATTCGCCCGCGACTGGTTCAAGGGCAGCTTCGGCTCCCTGATCGACGCCGCGAATGCCGGCGACGCGGAGGCCCTGGCCGTGCTGCGCGGCGAACTCGACCGTGCAGACCTGGGCTACAAGCACAACAACCGCGAGTACGAGTCCTACGGCCTGGAGCTCGCCCTCGACGCGAGCTTTGGCGATCACCGCATGCAGCTCGGCGTGCGCGACCACAGCGATCGGATGGATCGCTTCCAGCCGGTCGAGGTATACGACCAGGTCGACGGCAGCCTGGTCTTCCGCGACGTGATCGCGCCGACCGGCAGCGACAACCGTCTCGAGGGCGCGGATGCGCTCGCGTTCTGGGCCGTGGACCAGTGGCAGATCACGCCGGATGTGAAGCTCGGCCTCGCCCTGCGTTACGAGGACGCAGAGACCTTCCGGCGGCAGTTCTCGACCCCCGAACGCACGGACGATCCTTCGCGCCGCAGCAGCTCGGCGAGCGAATGGCTGCCCGGCGCTTCGATGACCTGGGACTTCGCCGACCGCTTCCAGCTCCTCGCCGGCGTCCACCGCGGCTTCGCACCGCTCGGCGGCGGTGCGACCGAGCAGGACGAACCGGAAACCAGCGTCAATTACGAACTCGGCCTGCGCCATTTCAACGATGAGCTGTTCGTCGAGCTGGTCGGATTCCTGAGCGATTTCGAAAACCAGGCCGAGGTCTGCTCGAACGCCAGTCCTTGCAGCAACGGCGCCACCTCGGGCACTTTCGTCACCGGCGAAGCCGTCGTCAAGGGCTTCGAATTCCAGCTCGGCAACGAATGGCGCGCCGGCGGGCTCACCATCCCGCTGAGTCTCAACTACACCTACAGCGACGCCACCATCAGCGAAGACAACCCGGTCACCGGAGTCTTCGACGGGGACGAACTGGCCGACATCCCGGAGAACATCTTCAGCCTGCGGCTCGGCCTGGAACATGCCAGCGGCTGGGACAACCATTTCGTCGCCAAGTACATGGACGAAACCTGCGTGCAGGTCGGCTGCAACCGGGTCGACGATCCCTTCGACCGCACCGAGTCGCTGTTCGTCGTCGACTGGATTTCCCGCTACGCGATCACCGACGACGTAACCGCCTTCGTCAAGGTCGACAACCTGCTCGACGAGCAGGTGATCATCTCCCGCCTGCCCGACGGCGCCCGCCCCAACCGTCCGCGCACCGGCATGGTCGGCATGGACATCCGCTTCTGAGCCGGACGAAACGCCCGGGGTGCGGGCCCGGCCACCGGGCCCGCACCGAGCGGAATCCGGGCGTCGCGACGTGCATTGACGCCACCAGGCGCCGCGCCTATCTTGAAGCGCTCAAGTAAATCCGGCTTTCCGCGAGGTTCCGATGAAGACACTGATGACCTGCATCGCCTCGGCCGTCGTTCTGACGGCCGGCTGTACCTGGGTCAAGCTCGAGCGAGGCGCCGAGGGCGTCCGCCTGGTTCAGCCTTCGATGGTCACCAACTGCGAGCGCCTGGGCACGACCACGACGTCCGTGCGCGACCGCGTCGCCGGCGTGGAGCGCAGCCCGGGCAGGATCGAGGCCGAACTGGCCGACCTGGCTCGCAACAGCGCCTGGGAGCTCAACGGCGATACGATCGTCGCCGACGGCCCGATCGAGGACGGCCAGCGGCGGTATGTCATCTACCGCTGCCGCAGCCGCTAGGAAGCCGCCGGAGAGCGACTGCGCGAGCGCCGGCCTCGATCAGCCGCAGCCGCGGATAGTGGAGTTCGAGCTCCTGATAGTCGTCGTCGGCGAGGATGGCGACGTGCTTGTCGCTGACGGCCATGCTTGCCTTCTGTAATTCGATCCAGTTACCGAAAGCACTGCATGCCAATCCCCACAGATTCAAGGGCAGAACGCCAAGCGGCGCTGAACCGTCCGAACCCGCCGCCGCGCCGGTGGCGTCAGGTCGCGACCTTGAAGCCCTGCTCGCGGATCCGGTGGATGCGGTCGCGGATTTCGGCCGCCTTCTCGAACTCCAGGTCCTCGGCGGCCTTGAACATTTCCTTCTCCAGCTTCGCGATTTCCTTCGCCGCATCCTGGGCCGAGACGGGCTCGACGACGTAGTCGGACTCGCGCTCCTCGGCGACCTTGCGTGCCGGCTTCTTCTTGCCCGGCATCTGCTGCGCGTCGGCCATGATGTCGGCGATGTGCTTGCGAATCGTCTGCGGCGTGATGCCGTGTTCCTCGTTGTGCGCGATCTGCTTCGCGCGGCGTCGTTCGGTTTCCTCGATCGCGCGCTTCATCGAGTCGGTGACGCGATCGGCGTAGAGAATGGCCTTGCCGCGCTCGTTGCGGGCCGCCCGGCCGATGGTCTGGATCAGCGAACCTTCCGAACGCAGGAAGCCTTCCTTGTCGGCGTCGAGGATGGCGACCAGCGACACCTCGGGCATGTCCAGGCCCTCGCGCAGCAGGTTGATGCCGACCAGCACGTCGAAGGCCCCCAGGCGCAGATCCCGGATGATCTCGACGCGCTCGACGGTGTCGATGTCCGAGTGCAGGTAGCGCACGCGCACGTCGTGCTCGGCCAGGTATTCGGTGAGGTTTTCGGCCATGCGCTTGGTCAGGGTGGTGACCAGCACCCGGTCGCCCTGCCCGACCCGATCGCGAATCTCCGACAGGAGGTCGTCGACCTGGCTCCCCACGGGGCGGACTTCGACTTCCGGATCGACCAGGCCGGTCGGCCGCACGACCTGCTCCGCGACGGTCTTCGAGTGGTCGAATTCCCACTGCCTGGGGGTGGCCGAAACCAGCGCCATCTGCGGCGCACGGGCCTCGAATTCCTCGAAGGTCAGCGGCCGGTTGTCCATCGCCGAAGGCAGTCGGAAACCGTATTCCACCAGGGTCTCCTTGCGGGCTCGGTCGCCGCGGTACATGCCGCCGATCTGCGGGATGGTGACGTGCGATTCGTCGACGATCAGGATCGAGTCCTTGGGCAGATAGTCGAACAGGGTCGGCGGCGGATCGCCGGGCTGGCGCCCGGTCAGGTGGCGCGAGTAGTTCTCGATACCCTGGCAATAGCCCAGTTCGAGCATCATCTCGATGTCGAACTCGGTGCGCTGCTTGAGACGTTGAGCCTCGAGCAGCTTGCCGGCCTGCTCGAGCTGCTCGAGGCGCTCCTTCAACTCGGCCTTGATCGCCTCGACGGCGTCGAGCACGACCTGGCGCGGCGTGACGTAATGCGTCTTGGGGAAGATGGTCAGCGCGTCGGTCTTCTCGTGGACCTCGCCGGTGAGCGGATCGAAGAAGCTGATGCGCTCGATCTCGTCGTCGAACAGCTCGACGCGGACGGCTTCCATCTCCGAATCGCCGGGGAACATGTCGATGACCTCGCCGCGCACCCGGTAGGTGCCGCGCCTGAGCTCGAAATCGTTGCGCGAGTACTGCATTTCCGCCAGCCGGCGCAGGATTTCGCGCTGGCTCATCGGCTCGCCGACTTTCAGCGGCAGGGTCATCTTCAGGAATGAGCTGGGATCACCGAGGCCGTAGATCGACGACACCGTAGCGACGATCAGGGAGTCGGGCCGCTCGAGCAGCGCCTTGGTCGCGGAAAGCCGCATCTGCTCGATGTGCTCGTTGATCGAGGCGTCCTTCTCGATGAAGGTGTCCGACGAGGGGACGTAGGCCTCGGGCTGGTAGTAGTCGTAGTAGCTGACGAAATACTCGACGGCATTGTCGGGGAAGAAGGCCTTGAACTCGCCGTAGAGCTGGGCCGCCAGGGTCTTGTTCGGCGCCATCACCAGCGCCGGACGCTGCACGCGCTCGATGACGTTGGCCATGGTGAAGGTCTTGCCCGAGCCGGTCACCCCGAGCAGGGTCTGGTGCGACTCGCCCGCGCCGAGCCCCCTGACCAGGGCGTCGATCGCGGTCGGCTGGTCGCCGGCCGGCTCGTAGCTCGACGCCATGCGGAAACGCTTGTTCATGAACTGGATTCGCTCGTCGGCATGGCAACGGGATTATAATGGCTTACTCGTTCGCGGCCGTGATCGGCTGCACCACACGAATCCAGTAGGGAGTTCTATCGTGACATTCCGATTTGCATCGCGCGTCAGCCAGGTCAAGCCCTCCGCCACGATCGCGATGGCGGCCAAGGCCGGCGAACTCAAGGCCGCCGGCAAGGACGTGATCTCGCTGAGCATGGGCGAACCCGATTTCGACACGCCCGCCCACATCCGGAAGGCGGCGGCCGAGGCCATCGAGGCCGGCCAGACCCGCTACACGCCGGTCGACGGCACGCCGGAACTCAAGCAGGCCGTGATCTCGAAGTTCCAGCGCGACAACGAACTCAGCTACGAACCCAACCAGATTCTCGCCTCCACCGGCGCCAAGCAAAGCCTCTACAACCTGATGCAGGCCCTGATCGGGGAAGGCGACGAGGTCCTGATCCCCGCGCCCTACTGGGTGTCCTACCCCGACATGGCGCGGCTTGCCGGCGGCGCGCCGGTGATTCTCAACACCAGCGCCAAGAACGACTACCTGGTCACACCGTCACAGCTAGAAGCCTCGATCACCGACCAGACCCGGCTGATGGTGCTCAATTCACCCAGCAACCCCAGCGGCCGCGCCTACACCCGCGAGCAGCTGGCCGCGATTGGCGAAGTCCTGCTCGACCACCCGAAGATCATCATCTGCACCGACGACATCTACGAGCACATCTGGTGGGCCGACGAGCCCTTCTCCACGCTCGCCCAGGTGGTGCCGGCCCTGCAGGACCGCACCCTGGTCGTCAACGGCGTGTCCAAGGCCTACGCCATGACCGGCTGGCGCATCGGCTACACCGCCGGACCGGCCGAGATCATCAAGGAAATGAAGAAGATCCAGGGGCAGAGCACGTCCAACCCCAGCTCGGTGAGCCAGGCCGCGGCGGTGGCCGCTCTCAACGGCGACCAGGGCTGTGTCGGCGAGATGTGCAAGGCCTTCAAGGAGCGCCACGACTGGCTCATCCCGGCCCTCAACGAACTGCCCGGGGTCAGCTGCGAGCCGGGCGAGGGCGCCTTCTACGCCTTTGCCGATTTCAGCGGTGCGATCGAGAAGCTGGGCCTGGGCGACGACATCGAGCTGGCCGAGCACCTGCTCGAGAAAGCGCTCGTGGCCTCCGTGCCGGGCACGGCTTTCGGCACGGCCGGACACCTGCGCCTGAGCTTCGCGTGCGGACTGCCCACGCTCGAGACCGCGGTCGAGCGCATCGGGGATGCGCTTTGAGCATCGAAGAAAGCAACCGAGGCCACGACGACGGGCCGAGCGAGTCGGCCGAAGAATCCGCCGGCGTTCGGCTGAGCGAGGTTGAAGCGCGCGTGCTCGGCTGCCTGGTGGAGAAAGAGTCGACCACCCCCGACGCCTACCCCTTGACCCTCAATGCCACGACGACGGCCTGCAACCAGAAAAGCAGCCGCGACCCGGTGATGAAACTCGAAGTCGGTCGTGTCGGACAGGCCCTGCGGGAACTCGAGCGCAAGGGCCTGGTGAGGCATCAGTTCTCCTCGCGCGCCGAGCGCTACCGGCACGCGGCGGAAAAAGGCCTGGCGCTGACCGAGGGCCAGCTGGCCGTGCTGACCCTGCTGATGCTGCGCGGCCCGCAGACGGTCAACGAACTGCTGACGCGCAGCGAGCGCCTGCACCGCTTCGACGACGCCGACGACGTCGCCTGGACCCTCGAACGCCTGTCGCAGAAGGACCCGGCCATGGTAGTCCGCCTGCCGCGCCGCTCCGGCCAGCGAGAAGATCGCTACATGCACCTGCTCTGCGGCCCGATCGAATCAAGTCCGGCGGACGATGACCGCGGGTCCGCATCGGCCAGCCGCGATGAACCGGCCGCCGCGTCGCGCGACGACCTGCTGACCCGCATCGAAGCGCTCGAGGACCGGCTGTCGGCGCTCGAAAACCGGCTCGACGAACAGGACTGAACCGGCTCGGCCGGCATCTTCGGACAATCCGGCAGGCGTTTTTCCTACAGATTTCGCAGGGGAGCTGCCGATGCGGCGCACCGCCAAGCGGGGCGATGCTGTCCCCAGTCGACCGCAACGCTCCGAGGAGGTCCCCATGCGCCGATACGGTCATTCCGGCTTCACCGTCATCGAGATGATGATCGCCATTGCACTCCTGGCGGTCATCCTCACCACAGCCGTTCCCGCCCTGGGACGTTTTTTCGAGCAGCAGAGACTCACCGCGGTGTCCAACCACCTGGTCACCCACCTCCAGTTCGCCCGCAGCGAAGCCATCAAGCGCAACGACTTCGTCGCCGCCTGCCCCAGCAGCGATGGGCTCGGCTGCACCGGCGGCAATCGCTGGGAGGACGGCTGGATCGTCTACCTCGACCCCGAAAAGAGCGGCCAGCCCGCGCATCCCGGAGCCGTCCTGAGAGTGGTCCAGGGCAGCGAAGGCCTGCTGATGTCCTCCGGCGGGCGCTACCGCGTTCGCTTCACGGGCTCCGGCATGGCCTACGGCACCAACCTCACCATCCGGCTGTGCACCCCCGGCAACCCGGACGCCGCCCGCGCCGTCATCGTCTCCAATCCCGGCCGGGTCCGCGCCACCCGCGATGTCGACCCGGACGAATGTGAGGCGTGACGCTGGCGCGCAGGGTTCAGGGTTCAGATTCTATGTTGAGGGTCAAGCGATTCTGAGCTGGTTTGGGTCGAACCTGTCGCGGTTTTTCATCAGCGCGAAGGCGATCCGGATCAGCTTTCGCGCCAGTGCGACGTAGGCCTGGGTGTTTTTCATGCCGCGGTCTTTGAAACGCTGCAGGAGGGGTTTGAAGTCGTAACGGCCGGCGGTGACCGCGGCATTGTAGATCAGCCGCCGATACTCGCCATCGCCCTTTTTGGTCAGTTTGCGCTGGCCGACGAACTTGCCGGAGTCCCGGACCCTGACATCCATGCCCAGATAGGCCACGAAGGCATCGGCACTTTTGAAGTCACCGCGATCGAAGGCGATGACCAAACCCATGGCGGTGACTCGCCCGATGCCCTGGACGGACTGGCAGCATTCCACCAGCTCCCACAGGCCCAGCTCCTTGAGCAGGGTTTCGATCTGCATTTCGATCAGGGTGATCAGCCGATTGAGTTTGGCGATCGTTTGTCGCAGCGGTGCACCCAGCCCGGTGATGCCGGCCAGGCTCTGCTGGACCTGCTGGCGTGCCTTGACCAGGGTGGCGCGACGCTTGAGCAGCTGCCAGACCCTGCGCTGTCGGGCGCTCAGCGGGGTGTAGGGGCGCACTTCATCATGCTCGCGGTCGATATAACGTGCAATCAGCTTCGCATCGCAGCGGTCATTTTTGGCCCGCTGGCCGACGCTTTCCCGATACTGGCGGATGGCGCGGGGATTGACGACGTAGACCGTCAGACCCGCCTTGTGCGCCTGATCGACCAATTCGAGGTGATAGGCGCCGGTCGCCTCGACGGCGAGCCGGGCCGAGGCGGCGACGGACTTTAGCCACGCGCGAATGGCGCGCGGGGAGTTCTCGATCTTGTGGACGGTGGGCTCACCGTGGCCATTGATCTGAATGAAGCGGCTGTCGACGTCGGCGCCAAGGCTGATCAAAGAAACGCTGTGTGCCATAATCATTGCTCCAATGGAAGTTGGATGCCGGGGAGCCCCTCGAGCACAACCTTGCGATCAATCGGCAGTCTATCGCTGCTAGATTCCTCATCGGTGCTTGAGGTGGGGGCGGGACAAATCTGAACCGGTCTGTGCGAAAGCCAGAAAGGGTTTCTAAGTCCCTCCGCCCCCGGCAACTTTATCCTCTCAAAATCCACGATCTCGAACATACAAGGTTTCAGGGTTCAGGACGGCACCTGGGAGTATGGGCGGGCGGCTGCGCCGCGATGGCTTGGCCGTCCCCGCAAGGCTTGTAGCCCCGGACCTGATCCGGGGCCTTTCCGCACGTGGCACCTTCCAAGGAAAGGTCGCGGCGCTGCGGCCGGGACCACCCATCCATCGGCTACATGAGGGCTTCCGCAGCGAAGCTGCGCCACCTCGCTCCCGGACGCCCGCACTAAACCCTGAACCCTGAAGCCTACGAAGTCCCCCTTGCAGCGAGCGCTCGTCCGCAGTAGCATTGAAACGGTTGTTTGAATCGAGCGTTTCAATTGTCCGTTTCGACCCGTGACCGCATTCTCGACGCCGCCGAGCGCCTGTTCGCCGAACAGGGCTTCCACCTGACGACATTGCGACAGATCACGCAGTCCGCCGACGCCAACCTGGCTTCGGTCAATTACTACTTCGGGTCCAAACAGGAATTGATTCGCGCGATTTTCCGGCGCCGACTCGACGCGCTCAACGCCGCCCGGCTCGAACGGCTCGACGCCACCGAACGGCAGACTTCCCGGCCAGACCTGGAAGCCGTGCTCGAAGCGTTCGTTGAACCGGCGCTCGAGTTCACTCGCGGCGGCGACGCGGAAGGCCAGCGCTTCATGCAGCTTCTGCTGCGCGCCTTCGCCGACCGCGACGCGGCGCTTCATGCCGCGATGCGGCAGGAATATGCGCACGTGATGCGGCGCTTCGCGGACGCGGTTTCGAACGCGTTGCCCGACGCTGATCCGGGCCGCTTGCGGCACCAACTCGATTTCATTGTCGGCGCGTTGACGCTGACCATGGCCGAGTCCGCCCTGAAAGACACCCGCATCATCGCTGCCGAACTGGTGCAGTTCGCTGCCGCGGGCCTTCGCGGCAGTCTCGAAAACCGAATCCCTGAAAGTGCCCGACGCACTCTGGAGGCAACATCATGACCTGGTTGTTGATCATCGCTCTTGCCGTGGGCCTGCTCGCGCTTGCCTGGTTCCGCACACCCTCCTGGCTGTCCGCCCTGCTCGCCCTGGCCGCACTGGCGGGGACGATCTGGCAGTCGGCGGGCTGGCCGGTCGTGACCCTCTACGCCATCACCGCCGCGGCACTGACGGTGGTCGCCATCCGGCCGCTCCGCCGGGTCCTGATTTCTGACCGCCTGTTCGGCTGGTTCAAGTCGGTCCTGCCGCCGATCTCGGACACCGAACGCGAGGCGCTCGACGCCGGTACCGTGTGGTGGGATGCCGAGCTGTTCTCGGGCCGACCGCGCTGGAAGAAGCTGTTCGGCATCGACAAGCCCGCCCTGTCGGCCGAAGAGCAGGCCTTCCTCGACGGACCGGTCGAGGAGCTGTGCGGGATGCTCGACGAGTGGCAGATCAACAACGAGCTGATGGACCTGCCGCCGGAGGCGTGGCAGTTCATCCGGGACAAGCGCTTCCTGAGCATGATCATTCCGAAGGAATACGGCGGGCTCGGCTTCTCCGCCCAGGGCAACGCCGCCGTCGTGACCAAGATCGCGTCGCGCAGCCTTTCGGCCGCCGTGTCGGTCATGGTTCCGAATTCCCTCGGCCCGGGCGAACTGCTCATGCACTTCGGCACCGACGAGCAGAAGAACCACTACCTGCCGCGCCTGGCCAGGGGCGAGGACATCCCCTGCTTCGCGCTGACCTCCCCGCTGGCCGGCTCGGACGCCGCCGCCATGCCCGACGAAGGCATCGTGTGCAAGCAGGAGTTCAACGGCCGCGAAGTGCTCGGCCTGCGCGTGAGCTGGGACAAGCGCTACATCACCCTGGCACCGGTGGCCTCCGTGCTGGGCCTGGCCTTCAAGGCCAAGGACCCGGACGGACTGCTCGGCGACAAGAAGAACCTGGGGATCACCTGCGCGCTCATTCCGACCGAAACTCCGGGGGTCGAGATCGGCGATCGGCACCGGCCCGGCGGCAGCATCTTCCTCAACGGCCCGACCCGCGGCCAGGATGTCTTCATCCCGCTGGACTGGGTGATCGGCGGCCGCGAGCGAGTCGGCCAGGGCTGGCGCATGCTGATGCACTGCCTGGCGGCAGGCCGCGCCATCTCGCTGCCGGCCCAGAGCGTGGCCAACGGCAAGCTGACGAGCATGACCACCGGCGCCTATGCACGCGTCCGCTACCAGTTCAAGCAGCCCATCGGCCAGTTCGAGGGGATCGCCGAACCGCTGGCGCGGATCGGCGGCGAGACCTACCGCATGGAAGCCGCGCACAAGCTCACGCTCAGCGCGCTCGACCACGGCGAAAAGCCCGTTGTGCTCTCGGCGATCCTAAAGGCCTACCTGACCGAGGCCAATCGCCGGGTGCTCAACGATGCCATGGACGTGCACGGCGGCAAGGCCGTCGTCGAAGGCCCCAACAACTACCTGTCGATCCCGTGGCAGTCGATCCCCGTGGCGATCACGGTCGAGGGCGCGAACATCCTCACCCGATCCATGATCGTGTTCGGGCAGGGCGCGATTCGCTGCCACCCCTGGCTGCTGAAGGAAATGGAATCGGCCGCGGATGACGACGCCGCGGCCTTCGACCGCGCCCTGTTCGGGCACATCGGTTTCGTCATCTCCAATTTCGTCCGCGCCCCCCTGCTCGGACTGACCGGCGGGCTGCTGAGCCGCTCGCCCGTCTCGGGCCCCACGGCCAATCTCTACCGCAGCGTCAACCGCTTGAGTGCGGCCTTCACCCTGGTCGCGGATCTGTGCCTGCTGATTCTCGGCGGCAAGTTCAAGTTCAAGGAAATGCTCTCCGGTCGGCTGGCCGACGCGCTGGCCCACCTTTACATGGCCTCGGCCAGCCTGAGGCGTTTCGAGGACGACGGACGGCCCGCGGAGGACCTGCCCCTGGTGCGCTGGGCGGTCGCCGACAGCCTGAAGCAGGTCGAGGAAGCGCTCTACGCCGTGCTCCACAACTTCCCGGTCGGGGGCCCGGGCGGCCTGCTGCGCGTGCTGCTGTTCCCTTGGGGCCGCCGCCAGCGTTCGGCCGACGACCGGACCTGCCTGGCGATCTCCGGATTGCTGCAGGAACAGTCCGAAAGCCGCGAGCGCCTGATCGCCGGCGCCTACATCTCCAGCCAGGACGACGGCACCGGCCTGGTCCTGAAGGCCTTCGAGGCGGTGCTCAAGGCAGCGCCGGCGGAAATGGCGGTGCGCAATGCGCTCAAGGTCGTACCCAGCCCGGTGAACGTCGACGAGGTGGTGAGCAAGGCGGTAGCCAGCGGCGTCATCACCGAGGAACAGGGCACCGACCTCAAGCGGGCGCAGGAACTGACCGCGAAGGTCATCGCCGTCGACGAATTCACGCCCGGGGAAATCGGCGGTCAGCAGGCGATGAAGCCACCGATGGCCAAGGCCAGCTGAAAACCGGGGAACCAAGGGAACCACGGAAAGCACGGAATACTCGGCACGCTCGCTTCGAGCAGCATTTCCGTGGCTTCCGTGGTTTCACGTTCTTGATTGAAACTCCAGTTCGGATCAGAAGGAAACAACATGACGGATCACAAGCTTCAGGTACGACGCGCCGCGGTACTCGGTGCCGGGGTCATGGGCGCGCAGATCGCCGCCCATCTGACGGCCGCCGGCATTCCGGTCGACCTCTACGACCTGCCGAGCGACGACGGCCCGCGCAACAAGCTGGCCGAACAGGGTCGTCAGCGATTGCTCAAACTCAAGCCGGCCCCGCTGGCGAGCAAGGACCTGGCCGAGTTCATCCGACCGCTGAACTTCGCCGACGACCTCGACAAGCTCTCGGAATGCGATTTCATCATCGAGGCGGTGGCCGAACGGATGGACATCAAGCGCGACCTCTACGGCAAGCTCGCGCCGCATATCCGCGACGGCGCGATTTTCGCGTCGAATACGTCCGGCCTGTCGATCACCGATCTGTCGCGCGAACTCCCGGACGCGCTGCGCGGGCGCTTCTGCGGCGTGCACTTCTTCAACCCACCGCGCTACATGCACCTGGTCGAACTGATCCCGCACTCGGGCACCGACGACAAGGTGCTCGACCTGCTCGAGGACTTCCTGACTCGTAACCTCGGCAAGGGCGTCGTCCGCACGCGGGATACTGCCAACTTCATCGCCAACCGAGTGGGCATGTTCACCATGCTCTCGACCATGCACCACGCCGATCGACTCGGCCTGGGCTTCGATACGGTCGATGCCCTCACCGGCCCGGCCATCGGCCGGCCCAAGAGCGCTACCTTCCGCCTGGCCGACGTGGTCGGCCTCGACACCATGGGCAACGTCATCAACACGATGAAGGACCAGCTCGAGGACGATCCCTGGCACGCCTGGTTCGAACAACCGGCGTGGCTCAAGCAGCTGATCGAAGCCGGCTCGGTGGGCCAGAAGGCCGGCGCGGGCGTCTTCCGCAAGGACGGCAAGACGATTCGCGTGCTCGACCCGGCCTCGGGCGACTACCGCGACACCGACTACAGCCTGCCCGAGGACGTGAAGAAGACACTCGCCGTCAAGGATCCGGGCGAGAAACTGACCGAGCTGGCCAGGTGCGACAACGAGTACACGGAATTCCTCTGGTCGATTCACCGCGACCTGTTCCATTACTGCGCCTATCACCTCGCCGAAATCGCCGACAGCGCGCGCGAAGTCGACCTCGCGATTCGCTGGGGCTACGGCTGGAAAGTCGGGCCGTTCGAAATCTGGCAGTCCGCCGGCTGGCAGGCCATGGCCGAGCTCGTCGGACGCGACATCCGCGAAGGACGGACCGGCGTCGAGGCCGGCCTGCCCGACTGGGTGGGCGAGATCGAGGCGGTGCACAGCCCCGAGGGCTCCTGGGCAGCGGACGAGGCACGCTACCTGCCCCGCCCCGACCTGCCGGTGTTCCAGCGCCAGTACCAGCCGGTGCGCCTGCTGGGCGAGAAGACCGAATCGGGCGACACGGTGCACGAATCGGACTCGATCCGTCTGTGGACCCTGCACGACGATGTCCTGATCGCCAGCCTCAAGAGCAAGATGGCGGCCATCGACAACGGCGTGGTCGACGGCCTCAACGAAGCGATCGAGCGGGCCGAGTCGGGTTTCGAGGGCCTGGTGATCTGGCAGCCCGACGGCCCCTTCTCGGCCGGCGCGAACCTCAAGGCCGCCGCCGAGGCGATCCAGAAGGGCGATTACGACAGCGTGCGTGAGCTGGTCACCGGCTTCCAGGCCGTCAACCTCCGCTTGCGTTATGCCGCCGTACCGTCGGTTGCCGCGGTCCGCGGCCTGGCGCTGGGCGGCGGTCTCGAGCTGGCCATGCACGCCGCCGCGCGCGTGGCGCACCTCGAAAGCTACATGGGCCTGGTCGAGGCCGGCGTGGGCCTGCTGCCCGCCGGCGGCGGCCTGGCCACGCTGGCCATGCAGATCGTCGAGGACACGCGGGCCGGGGACACCTACCCCCTGCTCGAAAGGCGTTACAAGCAGGTCGCCATGGGCCAGGTCGCCGGTTCGGCGATGGAAGCCCGCGAGATGGGCTACCTGCGCGCGCACGACCGCATCGTGCTGCACGAGCACGAACTGCTGCACGCAGCCCATCACGAGATTCGCGCCATGGCCGCCGCCGGCTACAGGCCGCCGATGGCACAACGCCAGTTTCCCGCGGCCGGCGACGTGGGCGTGGCCACCCTGCGGATGCTGCTGGTCAACATGCTCGAGGGTCGCTTCATTTCCGAGCACGACAACGAGATCGGCCGCCGAATCGCCACCGTGCTCTGCGGCGGCGAGATCGACCGGGGTTCGAAGGTCGACGAGGCCTGGATCCACCGCCTCGAGCGAGAACACTTCCTCGAGCTGTGCGCCATGGACAAGACCCAGGAACGGATCGCCCACATGCTCAAGACCGGCAAGCCGCTCAGAAACTGATGAAAGGCTTCAGGTTTCTGGGCTCAGGTTTCAGGGAAGCCTCCGGAGACGAAGCAGGTGCCTCGTGTCCTGGACGCTTCCCGACTCGCTGGTGCCGACTGCTCTTCTAATCGAAGCCGTCCTGAAACCTGAAACCTGAAACCTGAAACCTATTCCAGATTGCTCTACGCAAGCCAGGCAATCACGAACCGAATTCAAGACATCCGAGGACTCCTAAATGAGTGATGCATACGTAGTTTCAGCCGTGCGGACGCCCGTGGCCCGTGCGTTCAAGGGCGCCTTCCGCAATTACCGTCCCGACGACATGCTGGCGCATGTCATCCGCGAATCCCTGGCCGAGGTGCCCGGGCTCGACCCGGCCCGAGTCGAAGACGTCATCGTCGGCTGCGCCATGCCCGAAGCCGAACAGGGCATGAACGTCGCCCGCATCGGCGCCCTGCTCGCCGGGCTGCCGGACTCCGTGCCGGGCGTGACCGTCAACCGCTTCTGTTCCTCGGGCCTGCAGACCATCGCGATGGCCGCCGACCGGATCCGTCTCGGCGAAGCCGACGTGATGATCGCCGGCGGCACCGAGACCATGACCATGGTGCCGATGATGGGCCACAAGGTAGCGATGAATCCGAAGGTGTTCGAAGACGACAACGTCGCGATCGCCTACGGCATGGGAATCACCGCCGAAAAGGTCGCCCGCAAGTGGGCCGTCTCGCGCGAGGACCAGGACGAGTTCGGCTACCGCTCGCACCAGAAGGCGATCGCGGCCATCGACGGCGGCGAGTTCACCGAGATCCGCCCGGTGACGGTCACAAACCGCGTGCCCGGCCCCGACGGCACGGTTCGCGAGACGGAGACGATCGTCGACACCGACGAAGGTCCGCGCCGCGACACCACGCCGGAAGCGCTCGGCAATCTGCGTACCGTTTTCGACGCCAAGGGCAGCGTCACCGCCGGCACGAGCTCGCAGATGTCCGACGGCGCCGGCGCGCTGGTGCTGGTCTCCGAGCGCGTGGTCAAGGAACTGAACCTCAAGCCGCTGGCCGTATTCCGCGGCTTCTCGGTGGCCGGTGTTCCGCCCGAGATCATGGGCATCGGTCCGATCGAGGCCATTCCCAAGGTGCTCAAGCAGACCGGCATCGACAAGGACGACCTCGACTGGATCGAGCTCAACGAGGCCTTCGCCGCCCAGGCCCTGGCCGTGATCCGCAACACGGAACTCGACCCCGATAAGGTCAACCCGCTCGGCGGCGCCATCGCCCTGGGTCATCCGCTGGGCGCGACCGGCGCCATCCTGGCCGCCAAGCTGATTCATGGCCTGCAGCGCCGCGAGCAGCGTTACGGCATGGTCACCATGTGCATCGGAACGGGAATGGGCGCCGCGGGAATCTTCGAGCGCGTCTGACGCGCCCCCGGCATCAGCCGCCCTCACCGGCGGCCCGCGCCAAAAAGAAAAGGCCCGGTCGGCGTCCGACCGGGCCTTTTTCGTTCGCCGGGCTTGCGCCCGTCAGTTCTCGAAGCGGTCGCCGAAGATCTGGTCCACGACCACGTCGAGGGTCACCGGCACCACCATCAGCGGCGTCTCGGCATCGTTGGTCTCGATGCAGAGGTCCGCCGAGTAGCTGCCGTTACCCAGGCCCGTGCTGTCCATGGTGACCTGGATCTCGCTGCTTCCGCCGGCCGGTGCCGTGCCGCTGGTCGAATCGACGCTCAGCCACGGAATCGTCGCCGACTCCTGGCAGTTCAGCGCCCGCGGCAGGGCGATGGTGAAGGCCAGCAGCTCGTTGCCACCCTGGATGTCGCCGATCGCCGTCGCCGCGCCGGTCGACGTATCGACCGTGAACATCTGGCTGTCGCCGCTTCCCAGGTAGCCGGCCCAGTAGAGCGTGCCGGTGAGCGGATCGAAGTCCATGTCCTGCGCGAAGTTGGCCGCGATGCCGGTCGGACCGATCACCGACGTTTCGCCGGTGTCCTTGTCGATCGCCACCAGCACGTCGGCGATGAGATCGAGGCCGTACATCAGGCCGTCCGGCGAGAGGGCGATGGCGATCACGATCGCACCGGGGTCCAGCCCGCCGCCGCTGAGAACTGCGACTTCGGTTGCGACCAGCGTATTCGGATCGATCGTGTAGAGTCGATTATCCCCGCCGGCGACCACCTTCATGGCATACAGCGTGTCGGTGGTGTGATCCCAGCCCATGCTCGTCCAGCTACCCGCCGGTGCACCGGTGACCGTACCCGAGGCGGTGAACGTACCGGTGGCGGTATCGATCGTGCCGAAGGTATCGGCCGCCAGGGTGCCGCCGTCCGAGGCCAGCAGGTACTGGACCGAGAAGTCGTTGTTCCTGAAGGCGGCCGCGTAGACGTTGGTCGGCTGCGAGGCGTTGATCAGGTTGAGACTGCCCGGTACGAGCGCGTCGAGCGACACGTAACCGTCGGCGGTGAAGCCGGTGGTCGAGAAGGCCGGCACCGCCGCGCCCTGCGGCAGGGTGCCCGCGATCGCCGCGCCGGTCGAGACCGCCGCTTCCGGATCGGCCAGCCAGCTCGCGCCCGCGGCATCCACGCTGCCGGCCTGGTACGCGACCGCCGGGAAGTGCGCCCGACTGTCGGTGGCCTCGGCCGTAAACACGCTCCAGTCGAGCGCGGCAGCGCCGTCGGCGTTGCCGACTGTCATCGGCAGCGTGGTGGAGGCATCCGGGCCCAGTTGCGCGTCGAGTTGAACGGGATCGACCGTGGCACAGGCCGAGTCGAGATCCAGTTCGAAATCGACTTCGCTCACGGTCTGGCCGACGATGACCACGCCCGTCTGCTGCTCACCGATGTGATCCGGGGCCGAGGCCGACACCGTGACCGGGCTCTCGGCCTCGTCCATCAGCACGCTGTAGAACCCGCTGCCGTCGACCGGCACGGTGACCATGGCGCCGAGGGAGCCCTCGACCGTCACGCTGCCGCCGGCCGCCGGATCCAGGCTGGCCTGGCAGTACCCGGTGCTGAGCACTTCACCCGAGATGGTCGCCGTGGTCGGAGACTGGGTGACTTCGAAGCTCACCGGCAGACGAACGCGCGGCGTTGCCGGGTCGTTGCTGTCGATACACAGGGTCGCTTCGTACGTGCCGGCGAGGAGGCCGGTGGAGTCGGCTTCGACCGAAACCGCTGACGCGTTTCCAGCGGCGGTGCTGCCCGAAACCGGGCTGACCGACAGCCAGCTGATCGCCGTGGGCGAGTCGCAGACATCCGGCGGGTCCACCTTGTGCAGGGTCACGCTCACGTCGGTCCAGGTCATGGTCGCCGCCGAAGCGCTGTTCCAGTCGTTGACGAAGGTGATCGTCCAGTCGCCCGCGTCCTCGAGGCCGGGTTCGGCCCAGAGATCGTCGTGCACGCTGGAATAGGTGCCGTCGTCGGTGGAACCGCTGCCGTCGAAGTCCCAGGCGTTGACGTTGCAGCCCGTCAACGTGCCGGTAAAGCCGCCGAGACCGTAGGTCGTGCCATCCGGTGCCTCGACGATCATGCACATGTCGGAGGCCCAGGAGCCGGCGCCCGTGATACCCGAGACCGTGCCCTCGAAGCTGAAGCCGACGACACCGCCGTTGCTGACCACTTCGCCGGGGACCGTGAAGACCTCCGGCGAGCCGCCGTTGGCGGCCGAATCCAGCACGAAGCCGCCCAGATCGAAGGTCTCGTCCAGCGCCGGATCGTGCGCCCGGCCCATTGGCTCGGCGGTATCGACCGTCCATTCCAGGTCCAGCCCGGTACCCGTGTTGGCGATGTCGAAGTCGACCGAATCGGTATTGCCGAGCTCGGCCGTCAGGTCAACGGACGCAGCCGAAACGTCGATCACCGGCAGGTCGGCCGCGCCAACGACTTCGATGGACACGGGCACCACCAGCGTCGGGTTCAGCGGATCGTTGGTCTGGATGCAGATGTCGGCAACGTGCTCGCCCAGGGCCAGGCCCGTGGCGTCGATCTCGACATCGATGATCGCGTTCGCGCCACCGGCGATCACACCATTGGTCGGCGCAACGTTCAGCCAGGGCACGTCACCCGGGGTCAGACAGCCGCTGCCGCCGGTGCCGATTCCGCGGATCAGCCAGTTACGCCCGGGAACGCCGAAGCTCTCGATGAGTCCGATCGCAGCCGGCGTGGACAGGTCCGGCGGATCCTGGGCCGCGCCGCCCGGGAAGTTGAAAGCCGCCCAGGAACGTGCCTGGGACGGTCCGGAGTCGCCGGCGGCCGGGAAGTGCGGGTCGCGAACGGCGCGGTTGACCACACCGATCAGCACGTCACCCGTCGCGCCGTCGATCGGCACGGGCGAACCCAGGGTGACGGTCTGGAAGCTTCCGAGCGCGGCAACCGTCTGGCCGGTGCTGGACGCGAGCAGGTTGGCGTTGTCCAGCGTTTCGCCCTCGGGCAGGCCCCAGACGTAGACGTCGAATGCATCGCCCACCTGGGCGCCTTCGGCCGGATTGAGCGCCTGCAAGAAAGCGACATCGACCTGCTCGAGATCGAACGGCAGCTGCACGGCGTCCGGCGTGAAACGGTTGAACCACAGGAACTGCTGGGGGCCGACGCCGACCAGGGTTGTCGAGCTCAGGCCCTCGTCGAGGCGCAATTCGATGTTGCCGGACGGCCCGCCGCTCAGGATCGGCTCGGAAAGCACCTTGCCGTCGAGCACGACCGTCGGCCGAACGCCCTCCTCGATCACGTAGGTGAGATCAGCCTCGCCGCTGTTGTCGATCTGGAAGCTGCCGCTGGTCGAGCCATTCTCGCCGACCAGGAAATCGAGCGCGGCCGGATCGACCTCGGCTACCGGCGGCGCTTCTTCCACGCCACTGACGGCGAGCGTCCAGTGCAGGTCGGGAGAGAGCCCGCCACCCTCGGTGAAGGTGATTTCACCGAAGTTGATGGTCGACGAATTGTCGCCCTGCGGCGCGATGGTAATCTGCAGTTCC
>JAAAPE010000066.1 GCA_009908385.1 Gammaproteobacteria bacterium | reverse complement strand
TTGCATGGATCTCGACCGCCTCAGCCGCCTGGCCGATCGCGTGCTCGCTATCCAGATGGCGATTGACGGCGCCGACTTCATCGAGGTCTACCGCTATTTCCTCGAACGCGGCGCCGACCTGGCCGGCCGGCGCAGCGAACAGGCCACCGACGAGCAGCTCGAGCGGGTCGCCTTCGAGCAGGCCCGGCGCGTCTTTCGCGGCGGCGTGCTCGAAGGGGGTGCGCCGTTCACCAAGGACGTGGTCTATCTCGACGGCCTGCTGCGGGTGCATGATTTCCTGCGTGCGGTGGTCGCCGCCGGCCGCGCCGACATCCTGCAGCTGCTGTTCTGCGGCAAGCTGTCGCTCAACGACATCCCGGTGCTGTGCGAACTGGCCGACATGGGCCTGCTCCGGGCGCCGAAATTCCTGCCGCCGTGGGCCGCCGACCGACGTTTCCTGGTCAGCTACCTGGCCTACTCGGGCTTTCTCGAGCGCGTTCGCATCGGGCGCGTGCACAAGCGCTATGCCGAAGTCCTGGCCAGCGCGCCGGTCGCCCGTTTCGCCCGTCCTTGAGGGCCTCAGTCGCGCCGGCGGCGAGGCATCATCCGCGTGATCAGCGAGCGCAGTGCCAGCGGCCGCAGCGGCTTGTGCAGGAATTCGCAGCCGGCCCGTCTCGCGGCCTGCCGCACTTCGGCGGCGTGATCGGCGCTGATCAGGATGGCGGGACTGCGGCAGCCCGCCTCGCGCAGTTGATCGAGCAGCTCGAGCCCGGTGCGGCCGGCATCGAGGTGGTAGTCGACGATCAGCAGCTGGGGATCGAACTGGCGGGCAGCGCCCAGCGCCTGCCCGGCCTCGCCGGCGACCTGGACCTCGAACCCCCAGCCCGACACCAGCGTGTCCAGCGAGCCGAGCATGGACGCTTCGTTATCGACGATCAGGACCCGGCCCGAACCCGGTGAGGCGCCGTCGCGCCGGCTGCGCGCGGCCGGCCGCTGCGCAGGCACGCGGGGCACCTCCACGCCGAAGAGCGTGCCGCGGCCGGGTCGGCTGGCGAGCACAAGCCGGTGGCCGAGCAGTCGCGACATGCGCTCGGCGATCGCCAGGCCCAGGCCGAGACCCGGCGCGTGCTGGCGATCGCCGAGGCGGCGGAATTCCTCGAAGATGACCGACTGCTCGTCGGGCGTGATCCCTGGGCCGGTGTCCCAGACGCCGATGAGAACCTTCTCGCCGCGCCGGCGGCAGCCGATCAGGACGCCGCCCCGCCGGGTGTAGCGCACCGCGTTGGAGAGAAAATTCTGCAGGATGCGCCGCAGCAGCTGCGGATCGGTTTCGACCCAGATGCCGGTCCGGCGGCCGCTCAGCACGAGGTCACGCTCCTCGGCCAGGAGCGAGAATTCCCCCTCGAGCTGGCTGAACATTTCATCGAGCGGGAAGCGGCTCAGGCGAGGCTCCATGCCGCCGGCATCCAGTCTGGAGATATCGAGCAGACCCTCGAGCAGGTCTTCGGTCGCGCCCAGCGCGCCTGAAATCTGGGACAGGGAACGCCGGTTGTCCTCGTCGTGGAGGCGACCGGAAAGGGCATGGGTCAATAGCTGGGCAGCGTTGAGCGGCTGCACCAGGTCGTGGCTGACCGCGGCGAGGAAGCGCGTCTTGGCCTCGCTGGCCCGCTCGGCCTGGATCTTGGCCTTTTCGAGTTCTCGCGTACGATCGCCCACTCGCTGCTCCAGCGTTTCGTTGATGCGCCTGAGTTCTTCCTCGGCATGGCGAAACGCGGTCACGTCGGTGAACGTGGCGACGAACCCCCCGCCGGGCATCGGATTGCCGCGAATCTCGATGATGCGGCCGTCGGGCCAGGGACGCTCGATGCGGTGCCGGCTGCCGGAGCGCTTGTGCGCGAGTCGACGCTGGATCTTGCGTTCGATATCGCCACCGCCCATCAGCCCGGACTCGGCGTTGTGGCGCAGCAGGTCGGCCACCGGGCGACCGACGCGAATCATCGACTCCGGGTAGTCGAACAACGCCAGGTAGGCGCTGTTCCAGGCGACCAGCCGCATTTCGCGGTCGACCACGCAGACTCCCTGGCTCATGTTTTCCAGGGCCCCGGAGAGCACCTCGCGGCTGAAGCGAGCCTGTTCGGCGGCCTGGCCGACCAGGTCGGCCACCGTGTCGAGCGGCGCGGGGGTGCGGCGGCGCGCGGCGTCGAGCAGCAGGCGCGCCGAGGCCGACCCGACCACGGCAGCCAGTTCGTGCTCGAGCCGGGCCGCCAGGGCGCGGGCGTCCTGCCGGTCGGCGAAGAGCCGTTCGATGCGCGTTTCCGGCAGGAAGCGTTCGGCCAGCCGGTAGAGCATGTCGGGCCGGAGCGGATCGTCGAGACTGGATTCGCGGCCGGGCGCGGCGTCGATCCGGATGCCGACCAGGGTGACGAGCAGGTTGACCGCCAGGCTCGAGACCACGGCCCGCGTCTGCGGCGCGAACTCGTTCATGCCGAAGAGATTCTCGGGAGCCAGCCAGGTCAGGCCCAGCGGGCCGGTGCTCATCCAGTCGGAGGTGGCTCCCAGGCCGGCCAGGAGCAGCGGCAGAAACAAGACGTAGGCCCAGACCGCGACGCCGCAGAGAATCCCGGCCAGCACGGCGCGCGCCGAGCGCCCGGGCCGGTAGACGGCCAGCACCACGGCCGGGCCGAGCTGGGCCAGGCCCGAAAAGGACAGGGCGCCGATGTCGGCGAGGGCGTCGGCCATGCCGATCGAGCGGCTGTAGACGTAGGACAGCAGCAGCACGACGACGATCCCGAGCCGTCGCTGTTGCCGCACCGGGATACCCAGTTCGCTCACCCGCCCCCAGTGCCGGTTGAGCAGTGCCGGCGTCAGCCAGTGGTTGCCGATCATGATCGACAGCGTCAGGCTGGCGAGAATCACCATCGAGGTCGCGGCGCTCAGCCCGCCCAGGAAGGCGAACAGGGCCAGCCCCTGCTGCTGCTCGCCCAGCGGCAGCATGAGCACGTAGAGGTCCGGTGCCACCTGCCCTTCCAGCAGGGCGTTGCCGGCCCGGGCCAGCGGCAGGATCGGCAGGCTGATGAGCACCAGGAACAGCGGGAACAACCAGCGCGCGACGCGCAGGTGGCGCTCCTGCCGGCACTCGACCACGCCGATGTGAAACTGGTGGGGCAGCGTGAACATGGCCAGCGCGCCGAGCAGCACCAGGGTCAGGAAGGAGTCCAGGCCCGAGAAGGGCGGTGAAGGCGCACGCGCGGAAAAGTCGCCCGGCCCCGAAAACAGCCCGAATACGACGAAGCCGCCCAGGGCCAGCATGGCGGTCAGCTTGAGCAGGGACTCGAACCCCATGGCCAGCACCAGGCCCCGGTTGTGCTCCGTGGCGGCCGCCCGCCGGGTGCCGAAGAGCATGGCGAAGACCGCCATGACCAGGGCCGCGTACAGCGCGGCATCCTGCCAGGCCGCCGACGACCCGTCGGCGACCCGGCCGTGGATGGCTTCGAAGCTCATTGCCACCGCCTGCAGCTGCAGCGCGATGTAGGGCACGATGCCGAGCACGGCCACGCCGGTGACGGCGGCCGCGAGCACCGATGACTTGCCGAAGCGGCTGGCGATGAAATCCGCGATGCTGGTAGCGTTGGTGGCCTTGCTCAGCGCCACCAGGCGCCGCAGGAAGGGAAAGCAGAACACGAACAACAGGATGGTGCCGATGAAGGTGGGCGGCACCGGCCAGCCGGACCGGGCCGCCTGCGTGGTCGTTCCATAAAAGGTCCAGGCCGTGCAGTAGACCGCCAGCGAAAGTGAGTACACCACGGGCCAGGCCGCGCGCCAGCGGTCGGGCGAACGCTCGCCGATGACGGCGACGGCAAACAGCAGGCCCAGCCAAGCCAGGCCGGCGCCGATCAGCGTCAGCGTCGCCACGGCGGGTTCCGTAGCAGCAGGCGTTCGTTCATGGCGTCAGAGTTTAAGGGGTAGTGGGCCATGCCGCTAATCAGGTGACACTCAGAGCCGCTGTCCGGCTTTCGGCACCTGACCCGTTTCGGTCATTCGAATTTCGATCATTCGAATTTGCTTGGTACTGGGTGCTTGAGATTTCGAGTTTGAAAGTTCGACAGGCCGAGAAACTGAGAAGCCCTGGAAAACGCGATGATCGAGGCTCCAAAAAAATGGGGCCGGCTACCGCGTGATGCGGCCCGGCCCCGACGGGAGAGTTCGATCGGCAGGCAACTAGAAGTTGATCGTGCCGGTCAGCGTGACCGTTCGCGGCGCACCGTAGAACGCGTTCATCACGCCTTCGAGGCCCAGCGTGGACGCGCTGCCGTCCGGCGTGGCGAACACGTAGCCCGACGTCTTGTATTGCTCGTCGCCGAGATTGCGCCCGTGCAACCCGATTTCGTAGCGCCCGTCGCTGCGCTTCCACACCAGGTGCAGGTCGTAGAGCGAGTAGGCCTCCTGGTCGAGGAACTGCGAGGGAATCTCGAACTGGTTGGTCTCCCCGCGGTAGGACCACGCACCGATGATCGAGAACATGCCGTCGTTGCCGAACAGGTCCATCGGCGTGTCGTAGCGCAGGTTCCAGTGACCGGTCCAGTCGGGCGTGTTCTGGAACACGCGCTGATCGGACACGTCCTCGAGCGCGGTCTCGCCCGTGGCAGGGTTCGTGACCGACGTAATGAATTCGTCGTACTCGGCGTCGATGTACCCCAAAGTCAGCATGGTCGTCAGGGCATCGCCCTGGGCGGCCATGTTGCGACCCAGCAGCGCGTTCATTTCCAGCTCGACGCCCTTGACCGTGGCGGCGCCCGCATTGGTCGTGACGCCGGCGAAAGTGTCGGCGATGCCGTCCCCGTTGTTGTCGACGCCGATCGAGCCGGGCACCTGGATGTTGGTGTAGTCGCTGTAGAAGAAGGCCAGGCTGGTGTTCACGCGGCCGTCGGCGAAGGACGACTTGGCGCCGATTTCGTAGGTATCGACGGTTTCGGGCTCGAAGCGCATGAACTCGAACACCTCGTCCTCGCTGACCACGCCGTCACCGTCGAAGTCCGGGGCCGCGGTGGTCAGGCCGCGTGGGTCGAAGCTGCCGCCCTTGAAGCCCTGGCTCCAGCTCACGTACAGATTGTGCTGGTCACTGGGCTGCCAGGCCAGGCTGGCGCGTGGCGTGAACTCGTTGAAGGTGTCCGAACCGTCGAAGTCGGAGGTGGTCTCGAGAATGACCGGATCGCCGCCGAAGAACGACGAGGCGCCGAGCATGGTCTGGCGAAGCACGCGCGAGGAACGCTTGTCGCTGGTGTAGCGCCCGCCGAGAGAAAGCTCCAGGCCGGTCTCGAGATCGAACATGCCGGCCAGGTCGAAGCTGACGTCGGCGAAGGCCGACCAGGTTTCGGTGTCGACGTCACCCAGGGTGAACGCGTTGAGCTGCGGCGCACCGATCAGCTCGCCGGTCTGGTAGAGGCGCACGTCGAACGGCCCGAAGGCATTGGCGTCCAGATAGTAGAGACCGGCCACGCCGGTCACGTTCTGGCCGGAGTAGTTGAGCTGGAACTCCTGGCTGAACTGCTCGTTTTCGTAGATCGTGGCCACGTCGAGATCCACCGGCGGCAGCGCCTCGAAGTCGATCTGGTTGATCGTGTCGTCGGCTCGCCAGGCGGTGATGCTCTTGAACAGCCAGGAGGGGTTGATGTCGTATTCGACCAGCAGGCTCAGGCCCTGCTGCTCGGTTTCGTTCTCGCCCGTAATGCCGCCGCGCGTGTCGTAGACATCGTCGAGTACGGGCGCTCCGGAGAACAGGCCCGGAATCAGTCGGTGACCGCCGACCGGGTTGGAGTCGTCCTTGTAGTAGTCGCCGGCCAGGCGCACGAACAGGTCGTAGGAAGGCGTCCACTCGAGGCTGGCCCGGGCGGCCATCACTTCCTTGTTGTAGTTTTCGGTGCCGAGTGTGAGGTTGTCCCCGAAACCGTCGCGGTTGAAGGTGGCTACCGCACCACCGACCGCCAGAGTCTCGCCGATCGGCGTCTCGCCCTTGACCACCAGGTCGGCCTGGGAATAACTGCCGACGCTGGCACGAACGCTCGCCGATGGCTGGCGGCCCAGGCGCCTGGTCACGTACTTGACCGCGCCGCCGATGGTGTTGCGCCCGTATAGCGTCCCCTGCGGTCCGCGCAGCACCTCCACGCGCTGGACGTCGTAGATGTCGAGCACCGCCGCCTGCGGTCGGTTGAGATAGACGTCGTCGATGTAGATGCCCACGCCGGCCTCGAACCCGGCCACCGGATCCTGTTGACCGATGCCGCGGATGAACGCAGTCAGGGTGTTGCTGGTCCCGCGCGAGACTTCCAGGGTCGTGTTGGGAACGACCTGGTTGAGATAGGTGATGTCCTGGGCGCCCTGGTCCTGCAGTCCTTCGCCAGTGATGGCGGTGACCGAGATCGGAACGTCGCGCAGGCTCTCCGTGCGGCGCCGCGCGGTCACTTCGATATTGCCCAGGTCGGCGGATTCCTCGGTCGCCTCGCCTTCGTTATCGTTGTCTTCGGATTGATCGTCCTGGGCCGAGACCCCGGTGGTCATGGCCAGGCCCAACACGATCGCCAGGCTCAATTTGGACAGCTTCAGCGATTTCATTTCAACTCCCTTCGATAGACGATTGCTTGCTCGCTTTTGCGTTTTCTGCACGTCGGCTCGGGACTCGAGCGACTGACACGCTTCGCAGACTAGACAAGCGGCGCTGGCGTGTAACTTGTACCTTGGTACAGTTCCGCGCGGATCGGCGGCTTGCCAACATGGCCGCGAATTCAAGCGGAAGCCTCCATCATGCTCAGCCTGATCGGCCTGCTCGGCGGCCTGGCCCTGTTGATCGTGCTCGTCATGCGGGGAATGAGCCTGTTCGTCGCCACGCCCCTGTGCGCGCTGATCGTCGCGCTCACCAGCGACATCGCCCTGCTGCCGCCGCTGGCAGAAGCGGGACAGGCCAACCTGGTGACCCAGTACATGAACGGCTTCACCGGCTTCATCGCCTCGTGGTTCTTCGTCTTCCTGCTGGGGTCGCTGTTCGGCAAGCTCATGGAATCCTCCGGCGGCGCAGAGTCGGTGGCCCACTGGATCGTGCGGCGCCTGGGCACCCACCATGCGGCGCTGGCGGTGGTGCTCGCCTGCGCGGTGCTGACCTACGGCGGCGTCAGCCTGTTCGTGGTCGCCTTTTCGGTCTACCCCATGGCGCTCGCGCTGTTTCGCGACGCCGACCTGCCGCGACGCTTCATTCCGGCCACGCTGGCCTTCGGCTCGGTGACCTTCACGATGACCTCGGCCGGCTCGCCCGAAATCCAGAACTGGATTCCGATCGAGCACCTCGGCACCAGCCCCCTGGCCGCCTGGCAGGCCAGCCTGGTGGTCGCGGTCTTCATGGCGACGACCGGCTATTTCTGGCTGCAGTGGATGCTCAAGCGCGCCGTCACGCGCGGCGAGGCCTTCGAAGAGCGCGAGGCCGACCCGGTCAGCGGCCGCGCCGACCTGCCGAACCCGATCCTGGCCCTGGTGCCCCTGATGCTGGTGCTCGGATTTTCCTTTACCCTGCACGACGCCCTGGGCATTTCCGCCCTGATCGTCGCGCTGCTGGCCGGCTGTCTCGGCGCGGCCGCCATCAACCTGCGCCACCTGCACCGACCGGGCGAAGCCCTGACCGAAGGCGGCGTGGGTGCGCTGGTGGCGATCGGCAATACGGCCGCGGTGGTCGGCTTCGGCACCGTCGCCAAGGTCTCGCCGGCCTTCGACGCGGCCGTGACCTGGGTCACCGGACTGCCGGGCGACGGCCTGGTGAGCGCCGCCATCGCCGTATCGGCGATCGCGGCGATGACCGGCTCCGCCTCCGGCGGACAGGCCATCGCCCTGCCCATCCTGGGCCCGCACTACGTCGACGCCGGCGTCGACCCGGACCAGCTCCACCGCGTGGTGTCGATCTCGTCGGGCGCGCTCGACTCGCTGCCGCACAACGGCTACGTGGTCACCACCATCCGTGCGATCTGCAACGAGACCCACTCGGCCGCCTACCCGGCCATGGGCGCGCTGACCGTCCTGATCCCGGTCGCCGGCCTGATTCTCTGCCTGGCGCTGTTCGCGCTGGGCCTCTGAGCCGGCCAGTGGGAGTGCGGCGGGTGCGGCCGGACCCCTCCGCGCTCGCCCAATCCATCGACTGCACCCGTAGCAACCTTGCGCTATCATGCCGGGTCGCTGCCGCGGCGGCATTCCGGATCAAACGCAGGGACATCATCCGTGAGCAACTACGACAACTCGGCGGCCCCGTCCGCCAATCGCAACTGGTTCACCCGCTTCCTGGACATCGTCGAGTGGCTGGGCAACCTGCTGCCGCATCCGGTCACCCTGTTCGCCCTGCTGGCGACCGCCATGGTCTTCCTGTCGGGATTCTTCGGCTGGCTGGGCCTCAGCGTCGAGGATCCGCGGCCCAGCGCTGAAGCAGGTGCCACCATCGAAGCAGTCAGCCTGCTCAATGCCGAGGGCTTGCGCATGATCCTCGGCAACCTCGTGTCCAATTTCGTCAATTTCGCGCCCCTGGGAGTTGTGCTGGTGGCCATGCTCGGCGTGGGCGTGGCCGAGAGATCCGGCCTGATCTCCGCGATGGTGCGCGGCATCGTTCTCAGCGCGCCGAAGCACGTCGTGACCGTGGCCCTGGTGTTTGCCGGCGTTCTTTCCAACACCGCCTCCGAAATGGGCTACGTGGTGCTGGTTCCGCTCGGCGGCGCCATCTTCCTGGCGCTCGGACGCCATCCCCTGGCCGGTATGGCAGCGGCCTTCGCCGGCGTTTCCGGCGGCTACTCGGCCAACCTGCTGCTCGGCACCATCGACCCGCTGCTGGCCGGAATCACCGAGGAAGCCGCCCAGTTGATCGACCCCGGCTACGAGGTCTACGCCACGGCCAGCTGGTATTTCATGATCGTATCGACTTTCATGATCACCGCCATCGGCTCGCTGGTCACCATCTTCATCGTCGAACCCAAGCTCGGCAAGTACGACGACTCGAACGCCGATCCCTCGGTGCTCGACGACAGCCAGATGACGCCGCTCGGCGGCAAGGAGCGCAAGGGCCTGGCGGTCGCTGGC
>JAAAPE010000088.1 GCA_009908385.1 Gammaproteobacteria bacterium | reverse complement strand
GGCCTCGGCTGGCATTCATTCCGGGCGCGTTCGCGCTACGCTGTGGTTTCGATCGTGTGACGATAGGGTTGTGAGCATGAGTGCGGAAATCGAACCGTTCGCCCGCCTGGCGGTGGCCCTGGCCATCGGCCTGCTGGTCGGCGTCGAACGCGGCTGGAAACGGCGCGAGATCGAGGAAGGCCAGCGTGTGGCGGGCCTGCGCACCTACGCGCTCATCGGTCTCATCGGCGGCGTCGTCGGATACCTCGGCCAGGATGGCGCCTACTGGCTCATCGGCCTGGTCTTCATCGGCCTGGCCATCGCCAGCGCGACCGCCTACGTGGTGACCACGCGCGCCGGCCACGACTTCGGCATCACCAGCGAAACGGCGGCGATGGCCACCTTCCTGTTCGCGGCCCTGGCCGGCGTCGGCCAGATCGCCCTGGCGTCTGCAGCGGCCATCGTCATGGCCATGCTGCTCGGCTACAAGGAACGACTCCACGGCATGCTCGACGTGCTCCGGCGGGAGGAACTGACGGCGGGCCTGAAGCTCCTTCTGATTTCGGTCGTGCTTCTGCCCATGCTCCCCGACCGCGGCTACGGCCCCTGGGATGCGCTCAATCCCTACGTGATCTGGCTCATGGTCGTGCTCATCGCCGGCATCTCGTTCTTCGGCTACATCGCGATCCGCGTGTTCGGCGCGAGCCGCGGCATCATTTTCGGCGGCCTGTTCGGCGGCATGGCCTCGTCCACCGCCACGACGCTGGCCTTTGCCCGGATCGGCGCACGCGAACCCGTGCTTTCCCCGGTGCTCGCGGCCGGGATCCTGCTGGCCTGCGGCGCGATGATCGCCCGCATGATGGCTGTGGCCACGCTGATTCACGCCCCGCTGTTCGAGTCGCTGTGGCTGCCGGCACTGCTCCTGCTCGGCGCCACGCTGGCACCGGTCGGCTTCTACCTGATGAGCGGACTGTCGCGAAAGCCGGCCGAAGGCGAGGAAGCCCTGATACGCAACCCGATGGAGCTCAAATCGGCGCTGCTCTTCGGCGGCCTGCTGGCACTGATCATGTTGCTGGGCAAGGCGCTTTCCGAATGGGCCGGCGACGCCGGGCTCTGGGCCCTGGCGGCGGCGTCCGGCCTGGCGGACGTGGATGCCATCACCCTGTCGCTGGCCAGAATGAGCGAGCAGGACATTTCGCTTCAGGTCGCCACCGTGGGCATCGTGATCGCGGCCGGAGCCAACTCTCTGGTCAAGGGCGGCATGGCCCTGAGCATCGGCGGCAGGCCCCTCGGGTTTCGCGTACTCCTGCCACTTGCCGCCGGATCAGTGCTCGCTCTCACCGCAGCATTCGCCACGCACTTCACCGGATAGACGCCATGACGAGCAAGAACACCCCCCTCACCATCGGCGGCGTCACCGTCGAGCCGGGCGAGCGCCGCAGCATCGACCTCGAAGTGGGCCGGCTCTACACGCATTCGCCGACGACCATGCCGGTGCAGGTCCTGTGCGGGCGCCGCGCCGGACCGGTCGTCTTCATTTCCGCGGCCATCCACGGAGACGAACTCAACGGCGTGGAGATCATCCGCCGACTGCTCAAGGTACGCCAGCTCAAGCGCCTCAAGGGCACGCTGATCGCGGTGCCGATCGTCAACCTGCACGGTTTCATCAACCTGTCGCGGTACTTGCCCGACCGCCGCGATCTCAACCGCAGCTTCCCGGGTTCCGAGCGCGGCTCCCTGGCGGCGCGCGTGGCGCGACTTTTCATGACCGAAATCGTCAGCCAGGCAACGCACGGCATCGACCTGCACACCGGCGCGATCAACCGGGGCAACCTGCCGCAGATTCGGGCCAACCTCGACGACGAGGAAACCCTGCGCCTGGCGCAGGCATTCGGAACGCCGGTCATACTGAACTCGGCACTGCGCGACGGCTCGCTGCGCATGGCGGCCATGGACCACGAGATCCCCACCCTGCTCTACGAGGCCGGCGAGGCCCTGCGCTTCGACGAGGTGGCCATTCGCGGCGGCGTCGAGGGAATCATCCGGGTCCTGCGCGAGCTCGGTATGCTGCCGCGGACCCGCAAGAAGCCGCCGCCGACGCCGGTGGTCGCGCGGTCGAGCAGCTGGGTTCGGGCACCCCAGAGCGGCCTCTTCCGGGCCTGGGTGCAGCTGGGCGACCGGGTCACCCGCGATGAAACCGTACTCGGCGTCGTCTCCGACCCCTTCGGCGAGGAGGAACGCGAAGTCGTCGCGCCGTTCAGCGGTATCGTGATCGGCCGGCTCAACCTTCCCCTCGTCAACGAAGGCGACGCCGTCTACCACATCGCACGTTTCTACCGGACCGACATCGCCCACGAGCGCGTCGGGGACTATACCGAGTCGCTCGAATCGGAGGATTTCCCCTACGGCGAGCAGACCTGAAGCGCCGCTGGATGAGCCGCTCGCTTGATGCTTCGCGATAGAAGGTGTAGGTTCGAACATGACTGCGCAATTCGGAGGTCAGGCCATGAAAAAGCTCGCCCTGCTCCTGCTGCTGGCGGTACTTGCCGCGCCGGCGATCGCCCAGGACTACGAAATCACCCGGTGGACCATCGCGTCGGGCGGCACCATGGAAAGTACCGGTGACGACTGGACGCTGAAGGGCACGATCGGCCAATGGGAAGCGACCGAAGCTCGCGAGCTGAGCGGCGGACAATGGCGCCTGACCGGCGGCTTCTGGGCCGATGTCCTGCAGGCCCTGGCAGACTTCATCTTCTCGGACCGCTTCGAGGGCAGCTCGGGAAGCACCGAATCACCCTGAGCGAGGCAAGTCGCCCGACGGACTTCCGCTGGTGATCAACCCGCCTTGCTCGGATCCCAGGGCCGGATCACGCCCTCCTGCGCCGTCGATGCCACCAGGTCACCGGACCGGCTGAAGAACTGTCCGCGCGTGAATCCCCGCCCGCCGTGGCTGGTCGGGCTATCGCAGGCGTAAAGCAGCCAATCGTCGACCCGGAACGGCCGATGGAACCATAGCGTGTGGTCGATGCTGGCCATCTGTACCGGCCGCGTGCTGAAGTCCAGTTCGTGCGGCAGGGTCGCCGTCCCCAACAGCTCGTAATCGGACACGTAGGTCAGCAGGTTGCGATGCAGCTCGGGATCGTCGGGCAGCCGGTCCCAGGCGCGCATCCAGACGTGCTTGCGCGGCGGCCGCGACTCCGGGTCGATGAACTTCGGCGGCTCGACGGGACGGAATTCCAGCGGCGGCCTGTGGGCCAGCAGCCTACGCATCTTCTCGGGGACCCGGTCGATGATCGAATCCTGGATGTCGATACTCTTCGACAGCCCCTCGGGCCCCGGCACCCCCGGCATGTCGAACTGGTGATCGAAACCGGACTCCCCGGCGTGAAACGAAGCGGCCAGGTTGAGAATGGGCCGGCCGTGCTGGACCGCCACGACGCGCCGGTTCGAATAACTGCCGCCGTCGCGCGATCGCTCGACCTGGTAGACCACCGGCTGGTTGAAATCGCCCGGTCGCAGGAAATAGGCGTGAAGCGAATGGGGCGCCCGTGCCTCGACCGTGCAGTGGGCGGCCGAGAGGGCCTGACCCAGGATCTGACCGCCGAAGACCTGAGGTGCGCCGATATCGTGGCTCTGACCCCGGAAAAGGTTGTCTTCCAGGCGCTCGAGGTCGAGCAGGTCGATGACCGAAGCCAGCGCGTCGTTCATGATTCATCCTCCCAGCCCCAGGGTGCCGGCGGGGGATCGACCGGCATGGCCAGATCGAAATCGATCCGGAAGACGCGTTCCGTGCCCAGTCGCCTCAAACCATAGGTCAACGTCCTGCCGGCATCCACCTGGATGGTCCAGACGTTGGAAAAGGCAGCCTCGATCATGCGACGGGTCGCTTCGTCGGCCGGGAAGTACTGTTCCCCGGCCCGACCCGCGTTGGTGCTGGTTCCGCCGTACAGGGTGACGGCATCCGGCGAACCGTCGGCGTGCCGGTGATCGTGCTCGAGCTGGAGGCGATCGCCGTGACGCTTCAGTATCCAGGTGCGCGAGCGGTCCTCGCCGACGATGAAGGGAATGCGGATCCGGTCGTCCGAGCATTCGCGCACATGCATCAGCAGTCGTTGATCGGCGAAATCCCGTTCTCCGGCGGGTGCCTCTACCAGCCTGCCCTCGAAAGCCTGGCCGCACAGGGCCTGGAGGCCTGCCCAGAACTCGTCGACCGGCTCGGCCCGAAGGCAGGAAAACAGCAGCATCGATCCCAGGCAGAAAGCAAGACGCATCACGATCTCCAGTTGATTCAGCAATCCGACACTATACCGTCGCCGGAGGCCGGTTCGAAAACCGGAAACGGGGTGCTGGCCGGAGCCGCGGGCCCGGCTTGCGTTAAAATGCGGAGTTTTCACCCGACAATCCAGGAGCCGTCCATGAACAACCCGCCAGTTCGAGTGGCCATTACCGGTGCCGCCGGCCAGATCGGTTACCAGCTGTGTTTTCGAATCGCCGCCGGCGACATGCTGGGCCCAAACCAGCCCGTGATCCTGCAGCTGATCGAGATTCCGCCGGCGATCGACGCGCTGCGCGGCGTGGCCATGGAACTCGAGGACGCCGCCCTGCCCCTGCTGCACGGCATCGTGACGACGACCGAGCTCGACGAAGGCTTCAAGGACGCCGATGTCGCCCTCCTGGTCGGCGCCAAGCCGCGCGGCGACGGCATGGAACGCGCCGATCTGCTGGCGGAGAACGGCAAGATCTTCGGCCCGCAGGGCAAGAGCCTCAACGCCGTGGCCAGTCGCGACGTCAAGGTGCTGGTCGTCGGCAACCCGGCCAACACCAACGCCCTGATCGCGCAGGCCAACGCGCCGGATCTGCCGCCGGAGAACTTTACCGCGATGACCCGGCTGGATCACAACCGGGCCCTGGCGCAACTGGCGAGCAAGACCGGGTCGCACCACACGCGCATCAAGAAGATGACGATCTGGGGCAATCATTCCTCGACCCAGTATCCCGACCTCCACCACGTCAACGTCGACGGCAAGACGGCCACCGACCAGGTCGACCGCGACTGGTACGAAAACGACTTCATTCCGACCGTCCAGCAGCGCGGCGCGGCCATCATCAAGGCGCGCGGCGCCTCGAGCGCCGCCTCGGCCGCCTCGAGCGCAATCGACCACATCCGCGATTGGATGCTGGGCACCGACGGCGACGACTGGGTATCGATGGCCGTTCCTTCCGAGGGCAGTTACGGCATCAAGCCGGGCGTGATCTTTTCTTTCCCCTGCACGTGTGAGAATGGCCGCTGGGAAATCGTCCAGGGCCTCGAGATCAACGAGTTCTCCCGGGCGCGTCTCGACGCGACCGACCAGGAACTGCGCGAAGAAAGACAGGCCGTGGAATCGCTACTCTGACTCGATTGGAGGAGGTCGTCATGCAAACACTCAAACTGCTGGCAGTACCGGTCCTGATGCTCCTGCCGGCCATTGCGCCCGCTCAGGGCCTCGAGAGAGCGAGCGCTCCGGCGGACGCTCGGGTGTACTTCATTTCGCCCAACGACGGCGAAGCGGTAAGCAGCCCGGTCACCATCCGCTTCGGCCTGGACGGCATGGGGGTGGCCCCGGCGGGCGTGAACCAGGAACACACCGGTCACCATCACCTGCTGATCAACGTCGATGAATCGAACATGCCGCCCATGGACCGGCCGCTGCCGACCAGCGACAACGTGGTTCACTTCGGCGGTGGCCAGACCGAGGTCAGCATCGAGCTGGAACCGGGTCAGCATACGCTGCAGCTGATGCTGGGCGACTTCCGCCACGTCCCGCACGACCCGGCGGTGATGTCGGAGAAGATCACGATTACCGTGGAGTGATCGCGGCGGCCGAAAGCGCCGCAAGAAAAAAGCCCGGCGGTGCCGGGCTTTTTTGTCAATGACCCGTGCCGGACGGGCGTGTCAGGCCAGGCTTCGGTGCTTTCCGACGATGCGCATCGACAGCTCGAGCGCCTGCTCGTAGTTGAGCCTGGGGTCGACCGTGGTCTTGTAAGCGCGGCCGAGGTCGCGCTCCCCGAGCTCGCGTGCGCCGCCGATGCATTCGGTCACGTTCTCGCCGGTCAATTCCAGGTGCACGCCGCCCAGGCGGGACCCGCAGGCCGCATGGAGATCGAAGGCCTGCTCGACTTCGGAGACGACGTTGGCGAAACGCCGCGTCTTGTAGCCGTTTTCGGTCTTCTCGGTGTTGCCGTGCATGGGGTCGCAGATCCACAGCACCGGCGAACCGGTCGAGCGCGCGGCCTCGATCAGCGGCGGGAGCTTGTCGGCGATCTGGCTGGCGCCCATCCGGTGGATGAGCACCAGGCGCCCCGGCTCGTTGTCGGGATTGAGCGTATGGATCAGGCTCTTGAGCCAGCTCGCGCTCATGCCCGGCCCCACCTTGACGCCCATCGGGTTGCGCACGCCCCGGAACATCTCGACGTGCGCACCCTCCAGCTCGGCGGTGCGCATGCCGATCCAGGGGAAATGGGTCGACAGGTTGAACCATCCCCACTGCCGGGGCACGCGGCGCGTCAGCGCCTGCTCGTAGTGCAGGTGCAGCGCCTCGTGGGAGGTGAAGAAGTCCACGCGTCGGAGGCTGCCCGGCTGCTGGCCGGTGATGGTTTCGATGAAGCGCACCGAGTGGCCGATGCTGTCGGCGATGCGCTCGAACTCGGCGGCCAGCGGCGAATGCTCGAGCCAGCCAAGGTTCCAGTACTCGGGGTGATGCAGGTCGGCAAAACCACCGTCGACCAGCGCACGCACGAAATTCATGGTCATCGCCGAACTCGCGTGGCCACGAAGCAGTCGCTCCGGATCCGGCGTGCGGGCGGCCTCGGTGAATTCCGGTGCGTTGATCAGGTCGCCGCGATAGCTCGGCAGGGTCACGCCATCGCGGGTCTCCATGTCGTCCGACCTCGGCTTGGCGTACTGCCCGGCGAAGCGACCGATACGCACGACCGGCTTTTCCATGCCGTGCAGGAGGACGAGCGACATCTGCAGCAACACCTTGAGGCGGTTGGCGATGATCGTCGGTTCGCAATCATCGAACAGTTCGGCGCAGTCGCCGCCCTGCAACACGAAGCGCTTGCCGGCCTGCGCCTCGGCGATCTGTTCCTTGAGCGAAAGGATCTCCCAGGAAGTGACCAGCGGCGGCATCGACGCGAGCCGGCCCAGCGTATGCCGGAATGCGATCTCGTCGGGATAGCTCGCCTGCTGGCCCGCCTCGTGCTGCTGCCACGAATCGGAGCGCCAGCCCTTCGCCGGCGTGATCGTCCTGAACTTCTCGCTCATCTTGCTCGGCTCCTGGAACCGTTCCTGCCGACGACCAGCGCCCACAGGATGAATATCGAAAGTCCAACATACCAGATCAGCGTCCACATCGGCATCGACAGGCCCAGGAAGCTCCAGTCCACCTCCGCGCATTCACCCGCACCGGTGAATGCCTCGCGCAGGATATCCATGAGCGGGAAATCGTATTCGAGCATGAAATACATGCCCGGACCGCAGTCCGGGACCTGGTCGGCCGGCAGGTTCTGCAGCCAAACGTGGCGCGCGCCCGTGGTGATCCCCCAACCGGCGCCGGCCAGGATAGGAATGCCGTAGACCCAGCGTCCCCAGGACTTCGGCCCGTGAATCGCCCCGACCAGGGCGAAGGCCCCCATGACCATGAAGCCCAGGCGCTGCAGGATGCACAGCGGGCAGGGTTCGAGGCCGAGGCCGAACTGCGCATAGTAGGCGTAGCCCAGCAAGCCGGCGCAGGCCAGGAAAACGATCGTGAATGGGGTTCTTCCCCGGATTGGATTCATCATGGTGGAAATTGTAGTCAATTCTGCATTGGGACAACGACGTTTCGAAGCGGTTCGCGAATACCGTTTCGATCACGCCGGTCAGCGGCTTGAACCCGCCTCGCTTTGCAGGAGGATCGATTCCACGCGTGCCTGAGCGGTTTGGTCCGCGAGGATCTCGACGTGGCCCGCGTCGACCCCGAAAACCGAGGCGGCCTGTCTCTGGACCGCCACCGGAAGCATGCTCGCCAACGCCGCAACGCCGTCGTTCGTCGCGCTCGGAATCCAACCGGACTGGCGAAAGCTGAACAGAAGGTGGTGCGGCGGCTGGCTCGAGGGTGGCGCGTCTTCGGCGAACAGGCCCGCGAGAAAGTCGCTGCCGGCCGCCATGTCGCGCCAGACGGGGACGACCACCGGCGAATGCGCCACGCCCTGGCGTGCCGAGGGATACCCTTCCCAGGGCGTCGAGAGACTGACGAAAGCCCCAACGCGGGCCCGGTCGCCAGGCTGACCGCGCCGCAGCAGCCAGGCTCTTGCAACGAGCCCGCCCATGCTGTGGGCAACCACGTGGAATCGATCGATCCCGAAACGGTGTTCGAGTTCTCGCATGATCCGTTCCAGGTGCCATGCGGTCTGGCCGATGCGCAGGCCCGACGGATAGTAGAAGTAGAGCGGCTGGAATCGTTCACCGTCGAGGTGCCGGATCAGGGGTTCGAGCACCCGCGGAGAACCGTTGATGCCGTGTATGAAGAGCACCGGAGTCCGCGACTCAACGTAGGGGCGCGCCAGGTAGACTCCGGCGTGACCTCCGCGCAGGAAATCCAGCGGACGCCACAGGCTGTCGCGGGCGCGTTCGGGATCGAAGCGAGGATCGGCCAGTGGAACGACTTCGCCGAACGCGGTCAGCTGTCCAAGGCTCACTGCCGATTCCAGCGCATCCTCGACGAGGTGGCGGCTTCCCGGCGCCGACAGCCCGGTCCGCCCGGCGACCCGGTCTCCGTCTTCGAGCACGATGGCTTCCGTTTCGACCTGGCCACCGGCGCCGCATTCGATCAGTCGCCCGCCATTCGCCTGCCGGGCCGGTTCCCGAGCGTCGAGTTCGAGATCATCGTCGTGATCGATGAAAGCCAGGACGACATAGGAGCCCGGGGCGAGGGCAAAGGCATAGCCGCCCTGGCCGTCGGGCAGGGTGAAATCGACCGGCCGCGGCAGCGGCTCCTCCGACCCGCCCGGGCCGCCCTCCAGCGCCACGACCACCGACCGTCCCTCGTTCTCGCCGCGCTCGACCCGCCCTTCCAGGAGGCAGGTGCGATCCATCAGACGGACCTGTTGCTGCAAATCGCGCAGCATGCAGCCGCCTGCCAAGATCGCAGCGAGCACGACCAGCGCCAGCCGCGCGGCGTACCGGCCGATCGCCGAAACAGCGGCCCGGTCACGGGCCCGCGGGACATGCCTGGGTATGCTCGATCTTGCCTGCATCTGCCTTGCCGGAACGGATCGCTTCGTAGTATACAGGGGCCTCGGCCAGGCCAGTCTCGGCCCGCCAACCGCTCACCGGAGTAGTCGCCATGCTGCGCTCTCGCCGCAACAACTCCCGCAGCCTGATCGAGATGATCCGCGACAATCCGTTCCTGTGCGCGGCTTTTCTCTCCGGCCTGGCGCTGTTCGCGCTGCTTTCCAACGTGGGCTCGCCGTCGATTCTCAACCCGGTGTGGGACATTCTGGGCTTCGGCTTCCAACTCACGGCGGGCTGGCCGGAAAGAGTGCTGCCCGGTGCGCCGAAATGGATGCTGCTGGCGGCCGCCGGCGTCATCGGCCTGATCCCCTACCTGATCGCCGACGTGGTCTGGCGCCATATCCGCAACCGCTGAGCGGCTCCCCAGGCATTGCTATACTCCTGCGGTTTGCAGCAATCACCGAAATAATCACCGAGGAACAGCAATGCCACAGCAGGACTCGTCCGCCCCCGTCGTGCGCGCCCCCCGGGGTGCGTCACTGAACTGCCGCGGCTGGCACCAGGAAGCGGCGTTGCGAATGCTGATGAATAATCTCGACCCGGCGGTGGCCGAACACCCGGAACGCCTGATCGTCTACGGCGGCACCGGGAAGGCGGCGCGTAACTGGAACTGCTACCACGCCATCGTGCGCACGCTGCAGCGCCTTGCCGACGACGAAACCCTGCTCGTGCAGTCCGGCAAGCCGGTGGGCGTCATTCGCACCCACGACCAGGCGCCGCGCGTGCTGATCGCCAATTCCAACCTGGTCGGACGCTGGGCAAACTGGGACGTCTTTCGCGACCTCGAGGACCGCGGCCTGACCATGTACGGTCAGATGACGGCCGGCTCGTGGATCTACATCGGTTCCCAGGGCATCGTCCAGGGCACCTACGAGACCTTCGCCGAGCTGGCCCGGCAGCATTTCGGCGGCTCGATGAGAGGCAAGCTCACAGTTACCGCCGGTATGGGCGGGATGGGGGGCGCCCAGCCGCTGGCCGTGACCATGAACGAGGGTCACTGTATCGCCGTGGAAGTCGACGAGACGCGCATCGACCGCCGCGTGGAAACCGGCTACTGCGATCGAAAGGCGCGATCGCTCGACGAGGCGATGGACATCGTGTCGAAAGCCAGCGAACCGGTCTCGGTGGGGCTGATGGGCAACATCGCGGAAGTGCTGCCGGAGATGCTCGAGCGCGACATCGTGCCGGACGCCTTGACGGACCAGACCTCGGCCCACGACCTGCGCCACGGCTACATCCCCGTCGGCTTGTCTCTGGACGAGGCCGAGGCGATTCGCACCAAGGATCCCCGCGGCTATGACGAACGCGTTCTCGACTCGATGGTCGTGCACGTCGAAACCATGCTGAAGATGCAGGAGCGCGGTGCGATCACATTCGACTACGGCAACAACCTCCGGGGCCAGGTGGCCGACCTCCGCGGCATGAGCGAGGCCTTCGATTTTCCGGGCTTCGTTCCTGCCTTCATCCGTCCGCTGTTCTGCCGGGGCGCGGGGCCGTTCCGCTGGGCCGCGCTGTCGGGCAACCCCGCCGACATCGCCGCCACCGACCGGGCCATTCTCGAACTGTTCCCGGAAAAGGAACATCTCGCGCGCTGGATCCACAAGGCGCAGGAGAAGATCCACTTCCAGGGACTGCCGGCGCGCATCTGCTGGCTCGAGTACGGCGAGCGCGCCGAAGCCGGCGAGAAGTTCAATTGGCTGGTCGAGAAGGGCAAGGTCGAAGCGCCCATCGTCATCGGCCGCGACCATCTCGACTGCGGCTCGGTGGCCTCGCCCAACCGCGAGACCGAATCCATGGCCGACGGTTCGGACGCGATCGCCGACTGGCCCATTCTCAACGCCCTGGCCAACACCGCCTGCGGCGCCAGCTGGGTGTCGTTCCATCACGGCGGCGGCGTGGGCATCGGCTATTCACTGCATGCCGGCATGGTCAGCCTGGCCGACGGCACCTCGTCCGGCTACGAGCGCCTGCAGCGCGTTCTGACCGCCGATCCCGGCCTGGGCGTGATGCGGCACGCCGATGCCGGCTACGACGAGGCGGTCGAAACCGCCCGCGAGCGCGGCGTCGACATCCCCATGTTGTCCTGAAAAACGGCGGGTCTGCCCGACACGGCCGAACTCAGGGTTCCCCTGCGCACTCCCCCGCGACCAGTCGCTCCATGGGCTGCTCGATGTCGGGGAACGGCTCCAGTGCAGAATCGATACCGACCTGGATCTGACCGCACTCCCCGAACGCCACGGTGGCCGAGCCGAAGGGAACGATCTCGACCTCGTCGGGATCGAAGCCCGGCCCGTAGTCGCCCCCGCGGGTGATGAACAACTCATCGACCACGACGCGGTCTCCGGCGGCGTCGTGGTAGCCGGTTCCGATCGCCCAGAACTGCCTGCCCTCGTGGTAGCTGTACCAGGTCATGACCACCGCTTGCCCGTTGGCCTCCACGGCGAGCTGGATCCCCTCGCCGGCGCGCTGCGGATTGAAGTAGTTGCCGCTCAGGCTTCGATCCGGATGCTCGGAAGCCGGACGATTGCAGTCCCCGGTCACGATCCGACTCAGCTTCCGGTACATCGGCCGGAAGCCTGTCAGTTCGGGCAGAAACTGGAAGAACGCCGTATTGCAGTCGTAGAGCTCGATCGCGATGGTTCCCCAGTGGGTGATCTCGACCGCTTCGGGGTCGAATTCGGGCCCGTAGCCGGTGCCCGACGTAATGCTGACGTCGTCGAAAACGATGCGGCCAGCACGCTTGACGGCCGACCCGATCAGCCAGATCGGTTCGCCCTCGCGGTAGAGATAACAGGTCAGGATCCAGGTCAGGCCGTCGGCCTCGAGGGTGAGCTGGCAACCCTCGCCTGCGCGCGCGGGATCGAACCAGTTGCCGGTCCACTGGTCGAGCTTGCCGCCGGCCAGCTGCCAGCCCAGGTCGGCGAGCAGTCCCGGCATCATGTCGACCGGACCGAGATGAAGATCGTGCTGGCTGCCCGTGCCGCCGGCCATGAAAGGCGCCGGCACGGAACGCCGGCTCACGTGGACGATGTTGGACTCGAGATTGTCGTAATCCGTTTCCAGCCGGACCAGACCGTCGATCGACCCGACGGCCGGCTCGGTCTCGTCATAGGCCAGTTCGACGCTGGCGGGCGGATCGGCGAGAAGGCGTTCGCCGTCGGCCATGGCCATTGTCCACAACGGGATCGTCATTCCCTTGGCTACGAGAATGCTCTGGTTGCCGCTGATGGCGGACTCGTCACTGGCGGGATGGGAATCGACCACGATCAGCGCGACCGCGCCGGCGGCCTGGGCCTGAAACACCTTGGTGCGGAAGAAACAGCCGCCGCGTCGGGCCAGAACCACGGCGCCTTCGGCGTCGGCGGCGTTGGAGAGGGCCTGACAGGCGTCGGCCGGATCCCGTGGCTCGTCTGTCACGCCGTCGATGCCGGACTCCTCGGCCGGATTGTCGGCCACGACGAGGCGCCCCGAGAGCCCGCGGCGCGGCAGGAACGGGCGGCGCCCGTGGACCAGGGCCCCGAACTCGGACACGCCGTCCACCTGGGGATCGACGCGAACGACCGGCGGCGGCACCGCCACTTCGGCGGCCCAGGTGCTCGCATGCTCGCCCAGCCAGGCCACGTTGTTACCGAAACGGGCGTTGACGCGCCGGAGCGTCCGGGTCAGGTCGGGCCACAGCGTCTCGTTGCCCGGCACGTAGACGTGCGTGGCGAACACGTCCGGCCACTGCGCACCGAGTTCGCCCGTATCGCGGTCGTAGAGAGTGCTCACGCCCATGGCATGTCCGAGTTCGTGCAGGATCAGGGGCACGAAGGGCTTGGCCCGTGTTCCGGCTGGCGGTGCTTCGCCGATGCCGTACCAGAAGCCGTCGGGAATGGAATCGAAGCAGTCCGGCTCTTCGGTACGCGCATTGATCATGATGCGCCCCTCCAGCTGACTGCCGGAACGGTACTCCCCGGCCATGTGAGACGCCAGGGAACCGGGGTAATACACGTTGGAGACCGGCGCCTCGGCGAAATTGGCACTCGAATAGAAGAAGCCGCCGCGCGCCACGACGCCGGTTCCGTCGTCGGGACACCCGAAATCCTCGAAGGTCGCCCGAATCCGGATCGGCAGTTCGCTGTCGACGTGCGAGGCCACGATGCCGAACGCTGCTTCGAGCGCGGCCCGGCGCTGCCCGCCCAGGGTCTGGGCCGGGTTGCCCGGAAGCGGCTCGGCCGGCGTCTCGTCCCGGAACCCGAAGCCTTCCGGATCGGCATACCGGGGCACGAACACGTCGGCCGAAGCGATCGTCGGAAACAGGCCGAACACGACGACCCAGGGGGCGAGCAGGCGGGCGAAGGTCACGTCAGCGCCTCAACAGTCGATCGCCGCCGGTCGACTGCCGAAGCCGGATGCCCGGATCGAACTGCGCCCGGGCATCGGTGCAGACGAATACCGGCTCGCCGTTCTCGTCGGTCGTGACGAAGGTCGCGGTCGCGTCGGGCACCCCGTCGAGCACAACGCTGCCGTCGTCGCGTTCTCGACGCACCGGCTCGCGCGTCAGTTCGGCGCGCCAGTGCAGCTCGCGCTCGACCACGTAACGCTCGGCGGCGTTGCGCGGCGTCTCGAGCACGCGGCCCGTCTCGCGATCGACGAGTTGGGACAGCCGCCGTTCGGCCGCCCGCAGTTCCGCCCGCTCGAGTTCGAGGTAGCGACTGCTGTCGAAAGACAGGGCGGGCGAGGCCAGACAGATCAGGAACCCGGCCAGTGCCCAGCGGCAGGGGACAGACGGCGAAAGTCCGGATCGGTGATTCAGGAACACAAGCGACTCACTGCGGCGATTGCGGCGATCGGAAACCCAACATGGCCTCATTCTAGCCGGACCGGCAAATCCGGGGGCGACGCGGCGCGGATCCGCCTTCGCGGCGACAGGATCGGCCGGACCCGACACGCCCGTGGACTGCTAGACTACCGGCCATGCAAACCCCAGCCGTTCCCGTCAGCATCCCGCACCTTCACCAGGAACTCGAAAGCCGGCTCTCCGGGCTGTCGACAGACGATTCGGCGGTCGCCGCATCACGCCGCGTGGTCGAAGCCGCGCTTCGCCGCGAGCAGGCCATTTACGGCGTCAATACCGGTTTCGGGGCGCTCGCCAACAAGCGCATCGCCAGCGACCAGCTCGGGCAGCTGCAGCGCAACCTGCTGCTCAGCCATGCCTGCGGCACGGGCGATCCGGTGCCGACCGAGATCACGCGCCTGATGATGCAGCTGAAGGTGCACGCGCTCGGTCTAGGGAATTCAGGTATTTCCCTGCCAGTCTTCAGACGGCTTCTGAAGTTTTGCGAACTCGACATCCTGCCGTTCATTCCCAGCCGCGGCAGCGTCGGCGCCTCCGGCGACCTGGCGCCCCTGGCCCACATGTGTCTGCCGCTGATCGGCAAGGGCCGTTGCTGGGACGCCGAACACAACGGGCCCGAACCAGCCGCGCAGACCCTCGCAAGATACGGTCTCGAACCGATCGAACTCGGCGCCAAGGACGGCATCGGCCTGATCAATGGCACCCAGCTGATGTCGGCTTACGGCGCCTTCGTCCTGCACAGGGCGGTTCACCTGGTGAAGGCCGCCGACATACTCGGCGCCATGAGCCTCGAGGCGCTGCAGGGCTCGGCGCGGCCGTTCGACGAACGGGTCCACCGGATTCGCCCCCACCCCGGCCAGATCACCGTAGCGGCCAACGTCCGCGAGTTGCTGACGGACTCCGAGATCCTGGAATCGCATCGCCACTGCGGCAAGGTGCAGGATCCCTATTGCCTGCGCTGCATTCCGCAGGTCCACGGCGCCAGCCGGGACGCGCTCGCCCACGCCATCGAGGTCGTCGAGCGCGAAATCAATTCGGTCACCGACAACCCCCTGGTCTTCGAAGACAGCGCCGGAGCGGAAGCCGGCGACGGCGACATCATCTCGGCCGGCAACTTCCACGGCCAGCCGCTCGCCCTGGTACTCGACTACGCCGCCATCGCGCTGGCCGAGCTGGCCAGCATTTCCGAACGGCGCACCTATCTGCTACTGGAAGGCCACGACGGTCTCCCCAAGCTGCTGATGAGCGATACCGGCATCAATTCGGGCTTCATGATCCCCCAGTACACGGCCGCCGCCCTGGTGAGCGAGAACAAGGTGCTGTGCCACCCTGCCAGCGTCGACTCGATCCCCACCAGTCTGGGCCAGGAAGATCATGTTTCCATGGGTTCGATCAGCGCGCTCAAGCTGCTCGAAGTGCTGCACAACGTCGAGCGCGTCATGGCCGTGGAACTGCTCACGGCCGCCCAGGCCCTGGACTTCCGAAAGCCGCTCAATCCCGGCCGGGGCGTGCTCGCCGGGCACCGCTTCGTCCGCGATCACATCCACCACGCCGAGGAGGACTACGAGGTGGGCGCCGATATCGATACATGCACGCGGCTGCTGCGCTCCGGCGAGCTGGTCGGCTCCGTGCAATCGGCGGTGTCGGGGCTTCGATGATTCTCCGTTGAAAAGACAATCGTCCACAGATGAACACAGGTACCCACAGATGAAAGAACACTCGGCCGGAGGGGTCCCGAACCGACCCAGGTTCGATTCTTGACTTAAGATCTATCCACAATCAATTGATATTATTGATTTTCTGTCTTTATCTGTGTTCATCTGTGGACAAAAAGGTTCTCCATGCAGGTACTGACCAACATATCGACCCTGTACCGCGTACCGGCGGACGGTGCACATGACGAGGTCGATGCTGTAAACGACGCTGCGGTCGTCTGGGAAGGCGACACGATTCGCTACGCGGGTCCGGCCTCGGAACTGCCCCGGCAATTCTCCGAAGCACAGACCTTCGACGCCGGCGGGGGATGCGTGGTACCCGGACTGATCGATTGCCACACCCACCTGTGCTTCGGCGGCTGGCGCGGCGACGAATTCGCCGCCCGGCTCGAGGGCGCCAGCTACCAGGAAATCCAGGCCGCCGGCGGGGGCATCAACGCGACGGTGCGGGCCACGCGCGAAGCCGACGCGTCCACGCTGCGCGAAAGAGCATCCCGGGTGCTGGCCGACATGGCCGGGCTCGGAGTGACGACGGTGGAAGCGAAATCCGGCTACGGGCTGGACCGAGACAATGAAATCAAGCAGCTGGAAGTCTATCGGGCGCTCGCAGCGGCACAGCCGATCGAGATCATCCCGACCTTTCTGGGAGCGCACCTCGTGCCGGTGGAGTACCGCGACGAGCGTGACGATTACGTCTCGCTACTCTGCGACTCACTGATCCCGGAGGTCGCGGAGCGCGGGCTGGCCCGCTTCTGCGACGCGTTCATCGAGGACAAGGCCTTCAGCCTGGACGAGGGACGACGCATTCTCGAGTCCGCCAGGTCGAACGGACTGGGCGTCAAGATCCACGCCGACCAGCTTTCCGCCGGCGGCGGCGCCGGCCTGGCCGCCGAGCTCGGCGCCGTGTCGGCCGAACACCTCGAGTACGCCTCGGATGCGGATATCCGGGCCATGGCCGCGGCCGATACGGTGGCCGTCAGCCTGCCTATCGCCTCGCTCTACCTGCGTGAACCCTTTCTGCCGGCGCGCAAGTGGATCGAGGCGGGCGCCCGGGTGGCCGTGGCCACCGACTTCAACCCCGGTTCGGCCCCGAGCTACCACCTTCACCTGGCCATGACGCTCGCCGCGGTGCACCAGCGGATGAGCCCGGCCGAAGTCCTGCGAGGCGTCACCAGCCACGCCGCGCGTGCGATCGGCATGGCGGGAACGCATGGCAGTCTGATGCCGGGATATCGCGCCGACCTGGCCGTGATCGACGCCCCCGACATCAACCACTGGCTGTATCACTTCCGTCCCAACGCCTGTCGACGTACGCTCAAGTCCGGGCGATGGATCGCCGCGGCCTGAATCCGTTTAGAGAATGAAGCGGTGTGCGGGCCCCGGAGCGGGCCCGGGCTGAACCGATCAGTAAACCAGGCTGAACTGGCCGATGACCGGATCGACGTCGAACTCGTCGCGGAACATGGGCGCTTCCTCGACGAGTTCCAGCTCGACCGGGATCGTCAGGATATCTTCTGCGACCGATGCCGGCTCGAACACCAGCGTCGCGTCCGAGCGTTCTCCCGGGACGCCTTCGCGGGGCGATCGGATGCTGACGACCACGCTGTCGGGATGGCGCCGGCTGGCGTCGATTCCGACCCAGCCGACCACCCTGCCCTCGCCGTCGAGCGCGCGCCAGTCGCCCTGACCCGTTCTGACATGCAGGGTGATGTCGTGCCGACTGCCCAGCGGCAGGCGCACCGCTACGCCTTCGAGGCGAAGGCCGCTGCAAGAAGGCTCGACGCCGGCGGGTCCACCCGGCAGATCGATCATCGCCGGACCGTCCGAGGCCGACCGCGCGGCCAGGTCGCCGGGTGCGATCAGGCAGCCGGGACGATCCTCGCCGGCGGCCGGAAACGACCACGCGAGCATCAACAGGACGGCCGTGCCTGCGGCGATTTTCAAGAAGCGTCCCCTGACGTGCGAATCTGCATTGCGGGCATTGTAGTGCAGTCGGACACATAAAGTGAAATCGCGCTGCCGCGACAATGCGGTAGCATTGAGACTCGCCCACGTCGATCCGACCGGAATGCCGCCGTCGCCGAACCACCCCGCCGAACTGGAAGCCATCGTCAGGCGCTGTACCGAGCGGGGGGAGGCTTCCCTGGCGAGCATGCTGCCCCTGGTCTACGACGAGCTGCGCGCCCTAGCCGCCCGCCAGCTGTCACGGCAGCGGCAGGACCACACTCTGCAGCCGACGGCCCTGATCAACGAAGCCTACCTGCGCCTGGCCGGCCAGGAGTATGAAAGCTGGCAGAACCGTAGCGAGTTCGTGCTGGTGGCCGCCACGATCATGCGCCGCGTCCTGGTCGACTATGCCCGCAAGCGCAACGCCGACAAGCGACCCCAGGAGCACCTGCGCGTCGAATTCGAGGAGTCGGAATCCGGTGAGGCGCTGGGCTCGGAACTGATCGCCATCGACGAGGTGCTCGAGCAACTCGCCGAAATCGACGAGCGCCAGGCGCGCATCGTGGAACTGCGCTACTTCGCCGGCCTGAGCATGGACGAAACGGCCCAGACCCTGGACATTTCCCGCTCCACCGTGGCGCGCGAATGGCGGATGGCCCGGGCCTGGCTCAAGCGCCGCCTGTCAGAGGGCGGATAGCGCCCCCTACCGACCGTCGAGCTGATCGAGTTTGCCGGCGATTCGCGCCCGCAGCGCGGGCCACTCTTCCTCGCCCTCTCCTTCGAGCACGGCCAGGGCTGCGCGGTAGCGGGACGCGGCGCCGTCCGCACGGCCCTGCATCAGCTCCGCCCCGGCGAGGACTTCGAGCGCCGAGGCCCAGTAGCGCGTCTCGACGCCCCCGAACTCCAGGTGGCGGCTTTCGAGCTCGGGCAGGATGTCGCGAATCAGCCGCTCCGCCTCCTGCGCTTCACCGGCGCGCAGGCGCAGTGCCGCGAGATTGGTCATGGACAGCCGGAACAGGTAGTGGTCGCGGCCGACGGTGCGTTCGATCATCTCCGCCGCGCGCGCGAACGAGTCCATGCTCTCGCGGGTGCGCCCGATTCTCGACAGCGCCACGCCGAAGTTGCCGATGGTATTGGCCAGGCGCTGGCTGGGACCGACCATCCGTTCGTGATCGGCGATCAGGTCCTCGAACATCGCGACCGCGGATTCGGGATCGCGCAGCATCAGCGCCGTCGCGTAGACATACCGGCCGCGGAGGCGCCGCGGGTCCCCGTCCCGGTAGAGCCGCTCGGCCAGGTCCCGGACTTCCGCGGCTGTCGCCACGGCCTGCTCGGCATTGCGACCCACCACCTGGGCGCCGACCAGGGCCGCCTTGGCCTCGAACAGCAGCTCGGGGTCCGCGCCGGCGCGTGCTTCGAGTTCGGCGATGATTGCCTCCAGGCCCACCACGACCTCTTCGAGCGGTATGTCGAGCACGTTGGCGTGGTTGCGGAGCTTTCTTATGCCGCTACGCAGCAGGCTGTCGTCGTGGTCACCCGGCGCGCGCTCGAACAGGTCGATCGCGCGTTCGTCGGCGGCGATCGCGTCGGCCGCGCGACCGGCCGAGTCGTAGGCCGCGGCCAGCTCGGCCTCGATCATCGCGCTGGCGGCCAGATCCGATCTGGACGCCAGGACCTCCCGGGCTCGCTCGAGCAGCGGTAGCGCCTGCTCGCCCAGCCCCAGCCCGTTGTAGGCCTGCCCCAGGGCCAGGTACATCGATCCCAGCATGGCCGGGTTATCGGCGCCCGTGCGCTCGAGCTGCCGGGTCCCGAGGTCGAGGATTTCCCGCACGGTGACTTCGTTACCGCGAGAAGGCAGGGAGTCGGCGCCGGCGAACAGTTCGTTCATGAAGCGCGTGACCGCTTCGGCGCGATCCCTTTCCCAGGCTATCCGGTCGATCTGCATCTCACGATCGGCGAGAAAGGCCACGAGCAGGGAGAGCATGCCGACGCCGACGGCGAGGGCCAGGCGGTGGCGCCGAATGAAGCGACCGGCCCGATATACGGCGCCGCCATCCCGGGCGCGGACGGGTCGATGCGCGAGATAACGCCTGAGATCCTCGGCCAGCGCCCGCACCGAGTCGTAGCGGCCATCGACCTCGCGGTGCATGGCCCGGGCGATGATCGCCTCGACATCCGCCTCGACGCCCCCGCCGCGCTCCGAAGGCGCGGGCCAGTCACCCGCCAGCACCGCTTCGCGCAGGCGAGCTTCGGACTCCAGGCCCGTGAAGGGCCCGTGTCCGGCGACCAATTCGTAGAGCAGCACGCCCAGCGAATAGACGTCGGTGGCCGCACTCAATCCACGGCCCTCGATCTGTTCCGGGCTGGCGTAGGCGAGCGTCAGGCCCTGGGCCTGACCGGCGCCTCCCTCCGCTGCCTGCTCTTCGGCGTCGAGCAGGCGCGCGACGCCGAAATCCAGGAGCTTCGGCTCGCCGGCGTCGGTCACCATGATGTTCGACGGCTTCAGATCGCGGTGGATGACCATGTGCCGGTGGGCGTAGTCGACCGCCTCGCAGACCTTGAGAAACAGTTCGATCCGCTGCTCCGTGCCGAGCTCCCGCTGACTGCACCAGCGGTCGATCCGCTCCCCGTCGACGTATTCGGTCGCCAGGAAGGGTCGGCCTTCCGCCGTCAGTCCGCCGTCGATGAGGTGGGCGATCCATGGGTGGTTGAGCCGCGACAGGATGCCGCGCTCGGTCGCGAAGCGACGCGCAACGGCCTGGTTGTCGGATTCACTCAGGTGGAGCAGCTTGAACGCGACCTGCTGCCGGATATCACCGTCGACCCGTTCGGCCAGGTAGACGATACCCATGCCGCCCTGGCTGAGCCGCCGCAGAAGACGGTAGTTGCGCGGCAGCGGGACTTCCAGCGACACGTCCCTGAGGGCGCTGCGCGCCGCGGACTGGAAACTCTCGGGCACGTCGTCGTCGCTGTCGTCTTCGCCGGCGGCGATCAGCCAGTCGACCTCGCGCCGCAGGTCGGCGTCGTCCGCGCAGCGCGACGCCACGAAGGCCTCTCGCTCGCCGGGAGCGAGATCGAGCGCTTCGAAAGCGATGGCCTTGGCCTCGCGATATCGATCGGCGGCTGGACGTTCGGCCATGGGCGAAAGGCTCGACCGTTCTGGGACGGCTACAGGTTAAGCGATGGCGGTCGATGCCGCCACAGGCCGGCGACCCGGAGGCGGTTCAGCCGTCTGCGGGCTGCAAGCGGGAGAGGACGGCGGTCAGGTGGACGAGCGCATCGTCCCGTCCGGATTCCCCGTCACCGCTGGCCACCGAGAGGGTATTGCTTTCGCCCTCGGGCACGCCGAGCATCGAATGGGTCAGGTACTGCCAGTTTCCGTCGACGAGCCGGTGGATCGACAGGTGGAGCCAGATCGCACCCCCGGCGCCGCCATCGATCGGGGCCGGGGGCTCGACCTCGAGTTCGATCCGCCAGCCGTTTTCGCCTTCGGGATCGGTCGACGAGATTTCGGCGGGCTCTCCGGGCTCGACGATCAGCATCGGCTCGCCCCGCTTGCTGCCCTCGATCCACAGCGCCATCTCGATCATGTAGCGTTCGGCCGCCTGCGCCGGCGACGCGCCCAGCAGCATGGCTACCAGCAGGCCGCAGGCGCAGCGCCGGCCGGCCGCGGCATCAAGCATCGCGGTTGCGGAATCGCTCCGGCAGGACTTCGGTATCCGGCTGGTCGGCCCCTTCCTTCTGCACCGGCATCAGGTCCATCTTCGAGACGCCGAGCTTGACCGCCATGCTGCCGGCGACGTAAACCGAGGAGTAGGTCCCGACGAACACGCCCACGATCAGCGTGAAGGCGAAGGCGTGGATGATCTCGCCACCGAAGTAGAACAGCGCGATGAGCACCAGCAGCGTGGTCAGCGAGGTCATCAGGGTCCGGCCGAGCATCTGGTTGATCGACAGGTTGGTCAGCTCCTCCGGCGAGCCCTTGCGCTTGGTCTGGAAATTCTCGCGCAAGCGGTCATACACGACGATGGTGTCGTTGAGCGAGTAGCCGATGACGGCGAGGATGGCCGCGACCACGGTCAGGTCGAAACTGACCTGGAAGATCGACAGCACACCCACCACGAGCAGCACGTCGTGCACCAGGGCGCTGACCGCGCCCACGGCGAAGCGCCACTGGAAGCGGAAGGAAATGTAGATCAGCACACCGATCAGCACGTAGAGCAGCGCGAGGCCGCCCTGCTCGGCCAGTTCCTGCCCGATCTGCGGCCCGACGAACTCGACACGGCGCATCTCGATATTCGCCATCTGGCCCGAGAGGGTCTCGAGGACACGTGTGCTGACATCCGCGCTGGTCTCGCCGTCCTCGCCGACGGGGATCCGCACGACGATGTCTCTGGCCGTTCCGAAGGTCTGAACGACGAACTCGTCGAAGCCTTCGTTCTCGAGCGCCTGACGAACTTCGGACAGCTCCGGCGCCTCGGGATAATGCAGCTCGATCAGGGTGCCGCCGGTGAAGTCCAGACCGAAGTTCAGGCCGCGGACGGACAGCGAGACGATGCCGGCGATGAGCACCAGCGCCGAGAGCATCAGCGCCACATTGCTGAAGCGCAGGAAATTGATCTTGGTGTCGCTTTTGATGATGTCCATAAAGATTCCGCGTTCCTCAGATGGTCAGGGACTTGACGCGCTTGCGGCCGCCGTAGATCAGGCTGATGACGCCGCGCGTGCCCAGGATGGCGGTGAACATGGAGGTCACGATACCCAGGCTAAGCGTGACCGCGAAGCCCTTGATCGGGCCGGTGCCGAACATGAACAGCACGACGGCCGCGATCAGGGTGGTGACGTTGGCGTCGGCGATGGTCGAGAAGGCCTTCTCGTAGCCGGCCCGAATCGAGGCCTGCGGCGTATTGCCGTTGCGCAGCTCCTCGCGGATTCGCTCGAAGATCAGCACATTGGCGTCGACCGCCATGCCGACCGTCAACACGATGCCGGCAATGCCCGGCAGGGTCAGCGTCGCACCCAGCATCGACAGCAGCGCCACGATCAGCACCAGGTTCGCGGTCAGGGCCAGGTTGGCGACCAGGCCGAAGACCCGGTAATAGACGGCCATCAGGACGAGCACCAGGGCGAAACCGATGACCACCGACTGGAAGCCCTGGTCGATGTTGTCCTGGCCGAGGCTCGGGCCGACGGTGCGCTCCTCGATGATCTGCATCGGCGCGGCAAGCGCGCCGGCACGCAGCAGCATGGCCAGCTGGGCCGCCTCGGTCGCCGAACCGAGCCCGGTGGTCTGGAAGCGCTTGCCGAAAGGCTCGCGAGTGACCGCGGCGGAAATGACCTCTTCGACCCGGCGGGTCGTGGGCACTTCCTCGCCGTCGACCATGCGCGTTTCGGGCCGGTGCTCGATGAACACCACCGCCATGCGGTTGCCGACGTTCTCGCTCGTGTGCTCGAGCATGCGGCGGGCGCCGACGCCATCGAGCGTGACCACGACGTTGGGCTGCCCTGACTGCTGGTCGAATCCGGCCGCCGCGCCGATCAGGTTGTCACCGGAGGCGATCACCTCTCGCGAGAGCAGGATCGGCTGCTCGTTGCGGTCATAGTAGAGCTTCGAACCGGGCGGAACCCGACCCGTGCGCTCGGCTTCGTAGGGATCGTTCTGCTCGTCGACCGCGCGGTACTCCACGGTCGCGGTGGCACCGATGACGCGCTTGGCCTCGGCGGTGTCCTGCACGCCCGGCAGCTGAACGACGATGCGGTTGGAACCCTGCTGCTGAATGACCGGCTCGGCCACGCCGAGCTCGTTGACACGGTTTCGCAGCGTGGTGATGTTCTGGCGCAATGCGTTGCTCTGCAGCTCCTGCAGGTAATCCTCTTCGATGGTCAGGCGCAGGTTCTGCGTCTGCGACCCGTCGAAGCTCTCGATGACCAGCTCGGTGCCGAGCTCACGCTCGATCGCCTCGCGCGCCTCGGATCTATCCTCGGTGCTGCGAAGTTCGGCGACCACGGACTCGCGATCGACTCGAACCGAGCGGTAGCGGATGCCGGCGTCCCGCAGAATATTGCGCAGGTCGCTGACGTAGCTCTCGAGCTGCTGGGTGCGGGCGGCGTCCATGTCCACCTGCATCAGGAAGTGCACGCCGCCCTGAAGGTCGAGACCGAGCACCATCGGCTCGGCGCCGAGCGCCGAAAGCCAGCCGGGCGTCGCGGGCGCGAGGTTGAGCGCCACGACGTAGTCCTCGCCGAAGGACTCCCTCAGCGCGTCGGCGGCACGCAGCTGCCGCTCGGTGTTGTCGAAGCGGATCATCAAACGCTGCGGCGAGAACTCGGCCGCGCCGTATTCGACGTTGGCGGTCGACAGCGCGTTCTCGACCCGATCGGTGATCTGGGGCTGCAGTTCGAAGCCACGGGTCGAGGAAACCTGCACGGCCGGATCCTCGCCGAAGAGGTTCGGCAGGGCGTAGACGAGCCCGAGGCCGAGGATGATGATCAGCAGGGCGTACTTCCAGGGTGGAAATCGATTCATGAGGCGAACTCGGTTTTCAGTTTCTTGTGTCTGTTCAGGCGGCCAACGCGATCAGTTGGGCGAATCGTAAGTGCCCTTGGGCACGACCTGCGCGACGGAATGCTTCTGCAGCTTGATGACGACGCCGTCGGCCAGCTCTACGGAGACGAAGCTCTCGCCCACCTCCGTGATCTTGCCCAGCATGCCGCCGGCACTCACGACTTCGTCGCCGACCGACAGTCCGGCCACGAGTTCGCGGTGCTGCTTGTTGCGCTTCATCTGCGGTCGAATGAGCAGGAACCAGAAGATGACGACGATCAGAATCAGCGGCAGCAGGCTGCCGAGCATGGACGGGCCCTGGGCCGCCGCGTCCTGCGCCATGGCGCTGGAAATCAGAAAATCCATGATGCTTTACCTTGGGCTGTTGGCGTCTGAAATTACTTGGGGTCTATCGCTGCGCGATACAAACGCGCAATTATTGCACAGCTGACCGGGCTCGGCCACACCGCTGCCCTGCGACGGGCCGGGAGCGCCGGCCCGGCCCTTGCGGCGTCAGGGGTGCGCCCTCTCCCGACCCGCAGGCCCGTCCGCGGCGCCTGACCAGCCGGCCTCGAGTTCGTCACACAGCGCCCGGAAGGTGCCTGCCTCGATCGCCGAGCGCATACGACGCATCAAGGACTGGTAATAGTGAAGGTTGTGGATGGTGGCCAGGCGGTGCCCGAGTATCTCGTTGCACTTGTTGAGGTGCTTGAGATACGCGCGCGAGAAGCGGCGACAGGTGTAGCAGTCGCACTCGGGATCGAGCGGCGCGGTATCGCGCTTGTAGCGGGCATTCCTGATCTTGACTATGCCGCGGCTGGTGAACAGGTAGCCATTGCGCGCGTTGCGCGTGGGCATCACGCAGTCGAACATGTCCACCCCGCGCGCCACCGCTGCCAGCAGGTCCTGCGGGCGGCCGACACCCATCAGGTATCGCGGGTGGTCTCGAGGCAGAAGTGGGCAGGTCGCATCGAGGATGGCGTCCCGCTCGGATTCGGACTCACCCACGCTCAAACCGCCGATGGCGTAGCCGTCGAAACCGATCTGCATGAGCTGCTCGGCCGACCGGCGGCGCAACTCGGGGTACATACCCCCCTGCACGATTCCGAACAGGGCGGCCGGGTTGTCCCCGTGCGCGCGCCGGGAACGCGCTGCCCAGCGCAGGGAACGTTCCATCGACTCGCGCGCCTGCTCCTCGGTGGCGGGATACGGCGTGCATTCGTCGAAAATCATGACGATGTCGGAGCCGAGCTCGCGCTGCACCGCCATCGACTCCTCCGGACCGAGGAAGACCTTCGAGCCGTCCACCGGCGAGGCGAAGGTCACGCCGGCTTCGTCCATCTTGCGCAATTCCGCCAGGCTGAACACCTGGAAGCCGCCGGAGTCGGTCAGGATCGGGCCGTCCCAGCCCATGAACTCATGCAAGTCGCCGTGAGCGGCCACGACCCCGGTACCGGGCCGGAGCATGAGATGAAACGTGTTGCCCAGGATGATCTCCGCGCCGATCTCGCGCAGTTCCTCGGGCGTCATCGCCTTGACGGTGCCGTACGTGCCGACCGGCATGAAGGCCGGCGTCTCGACCGTTCCCCTCTCGAAACGCAAACGCCCCCGCCGCGCCTGGCCGTCCTCGTTCAGCAATTCGAATTTCATTCTGGAGTCAACCATTGGCACCTGAACCCTGAATCCTACGCAATGAACATCGCGTCCCCGTAACTGAAAAACCGGTAGTCGGCTTCCACCGCATGGCGATAGGCCGCGAGGACCTGCTCGCGGCCGGCGAAGGCGCTGACGAGCATCAGCAGGGTCGATCCCGGCAGGTGGAAGTTGGTGATCATCGCGTCGACCACCCGGAAACGATAGCCGGGGTAGATGAACAGGCGGCTGTCGCCTTCGAACGGCGAGAGCTCGCCACTCGCGGCCGCGGTCTCGAGCGAACGCACGGCCGTCGTCCCGACCGCGACCACCCGACCGCCGCGTTCGCGGGTGGCGCGGACGGCCGCGACGAGCTCGGCAGACACCGACAGCCATTCGGCGTGCATGCGATGGTCGGATACGTTATCGACGCGTACCGGCTGGAAGGTGCCGGCGCCGACGTGCAGGGTGCACTCGGCTCGCCTCACGCCCATGCCGTCGAGTCGCTCGAAAACGCCCTCGTCGAAATGCAGGCCGGCGGTCGGTGCGGCCACCGCGCCCGGCACGCTGGCATAGACGGTCTGGTAGCGTTCCGCGTCGCTCGCTTCGTCCTCGCGTTCGATATAGGGCGGCAGGGGCATGTGCCCGGCCGCCTCGAGCAGGGCCGACCAGCCCGGCCCGGCCAAGACGCGCAAGCGCCAGAACTCGTCCTGGCGCCCGAGCACCTCGAGCTCGGCCTGGCCGTCGACGAACAGGCGATCACCGGCGGATGGCTTGCGGTTGACCCGCAACTGGACGATTGCAAATTCGTCGTCGACCACGCGTTCGAGCATGATCTCGACCCGGCCGCCGCTCTCCTTGCGCGCCCAGAGTCGGGCCGGGATGACGCGCGTGTTGTTGAACACCAGGAGATCCTCGGGCGAGAGCAGGTCCGGCAGCTCCGCGAAGCGACGGTCGTACCAGTGCCCGGTTTGGCGCTCGAGGTGCAGCAGACGGCTCGCCGAGCGTTCGGGCAGCGGATACTGGGCGATCAGCCGTTCCGGCAGATCGAACTGGAAATCGGAAACCTTCATTGCGAACGGCCCATCGAACAGGGCGACATTGTAGCCGCCCCACCGCGCAGGCGGGCGCTTCACGCGGCGCCAACGCGCCGGCGTCGAACCTGTGCCCGGGTTTCGGACGACGCGGAATCCGGCTATCCTCACCCCTGCCACGGAACCTGAAGCGATGACCCAGACCCAGCCAGAACCTGCCTTCACGCCCGGCCAGTTCCGCGAACGCTTCCGGATTCCGGACGGCGGCGCCGGCCAGCCGGGCATCTACCTGTGCGGCAACTCGCTCGGCGCGCAGCCGAAGGCCGCGGTCGACGCCGTCGACGCCGAGCTGGAACGCTGGGCGCGCCTGGGCGTGGCCGGTCATTTCGACGGACCCACCGCCTGGACCGAATACCACGAGCTGCTGACGGCGCCTCTGGCACGGCTGTGCGGCGCGAAGGAGACCGAGGTCGTTGCCACGGGAACGCTGACGGCCAACCTGCACCAGATGCTGATCAGCTTCTATCGCCCGCGGGGCAAGCGACGCCGCATCCTGGTCGAGAAAGGGAGCTTCCCGTCCGACCGTTACGCCGTCGCCTCCCAGGTTCACCTGCACGGTCTCGATCCGGATCACGACGTGGTCGAACTGGCGCCGCGCCGCGACGGCCTGCTGCACGAAGAGGATCTCGAGGACTATCTCGAGCGCTACGGCGACCAGGTCGCGCTGGTGCTCTGGCCCGGCGTGCAGTACGCCACAGGCCAGGTCTTCGACACCGCCCGCATCTGCCGGGCGGCGGCGAAGGCCGGCGCGGCCGTCGGTCTCGACCTGGCCCACGCGGTGGGCAACGTCCCGCTGAACCTGCACGACGACGGCCCCGATTTCGCGGTCTGGTGCAGCTACAAGTACCTCAACGCCGGGCCTGGTGCGATCGCCGGGCTGTTCGTGCACGAACGTCATGCCCGCTTCGACGGACCTCGGCTGGCCGGCTGGTGGGGGCAGGATGTCCAGACGCGATTCCAGATGCGACCGCGATTCCGCCCCGAGGCTGGCGCGGCCGGCTGGCAGCTCTCCACCCTCCCGATCCTGGCCACGGCCCCGCTGCTGGCGTCGCTGCAGCTGTTCGAGGACGCCGGCGGCATCCCGGCCCTCAGGCAGGCCTCGCTCGACCTCAGCGGGCATCTGGCGCATCTGCTGCACGAACGGCTGGACGGGGAGATCGACATCATCACGCCGCTCGAACCGCACCGGCGCGGTTGCCAGCTGTCGCTTCGACTGGACGCCGGCGAGTCGGCCGGCCGTCGTCTTTTCGAACGACTCGAGGCCCACGGTGTCACATGCGACTGGCGCGCCCCAGACATCATCCGGGTGGCGCCGGCACCCCTGTACAACGATTACGAGGACGTGGAGCGCTTCGTCGAGCTGACCGGCCGACTGCTGGCCGCCGACAGGCGCTGAATCGAATGCGGCACAAGCGCATCAAACTGGCCATCGGCGCGCTCGCCCTATCGGTCGTACTGGCCTTTGCCGTGGCACTGACCGATCTCGGGCAGGCCAGCGTCCTGAAGCTGATCGGGCAGCTCGAGGGCGTGGTCTCCAGCCACTACTGGCCCGGCGTGGTGATCTACATGATGGCGTTCGCCGTGCTGATTACCGCCACCCTGCCGGCGGCCACCGTATTCACCATCGCGGGGGGCTTCCTCTTCGGAGCCGGTGTCGGCTCGGCCGCGGCGCTGGCCGGCATGACCCTCGGCGCGGCACTCACCTTCGGCCTGATGCGCTTGCTGAAGGTCCGGGAGGACAGCAGGTTCCTGCGCGAGGGACGGGCCCGGATGATCTTCGAGATCATGGACCGGAACGCCATCTTCTACGTCACCCTGTTACGCATCGTGCCGGTCGCTCCCTGCTTCGCGGTCAACGCCGGCGCGGCGATCACGCGAATCGATTTCACCCGATTCCTGATCGCTTCCCTGGTCGGGCTGACCCCCTCCGCCATCGTCTACAGCAGCGTCGGCTCGAGCCTGGACACGCTGCTCGAGGCGCGCGAGGTATTGTCGCCCGCGCTGCTGCTGGAACCGGCCATCGGCCTGCCCATGCTCGGGGTGGTGGCACTGATTTCTGTGTCCTGGCTGCTCAGGCATCGCCTGCCGGGGCTGACCCCGGAAGCCTGAACACGACCCGGCCATCGGACTCGAACCAGGGCGCCCCGAAGCGCTCGCGGAAGGCCGCGATGCAGGCGGAAAGATCGGGCAGCTCGCGGCTGTGTTCGAAATGCGGCCGCCGATGAAACACCACGAACAGGTTGTCGCGCCGTTCCCGCTCCAGCAGCTCGGAGAGGAAGACCATGCGCGACAGGCGGATATCCTGATCGCTGTCGGGCTCGAGCTCACCCCAGGTGAAGTCCGTGCACAGGCCGCTGATCATGCCGATCCGGATGGGCATCCGGTGCTCGATCTGGAACTGGTGGATCGGCGTATTGTGAGACTCGAAGTGCCAGGCCGTCTCGACGATCTCCCAGTCGCCGGGCTCGGCGGCCATGCGGCGATAGGCCTCGGGCAATTCGAGGTCACCCATCAGCTCGTGGTAGACGCTGCGCTCGAAATCGTAGTCGAGCTGGTAACGCACCGAGTTGGTGAACTGGTTGACCCCGCTGTAGACGGTTGGCAATGGCCCGGCCAGGAACAGGCCCGCAACGGCCGCGAGAGCGGCCAGCATCGCCGCGGGGCCGGCCGCGGGAGCGCCGGCTAGCGCCAGCAGGCGCTTCGAACCCACCACGAGGCCGACTGCCGCCAGGGCCAGGACGAACGGCTGGGCGACCGCGGTATAGCGCACCAGGACGAGCGCATTGAGAATCCACTCCGGACCGATCGCCTGGAGCGCCGCCACCGAGAACAGCAGCATCCACAGCCAGTAGGCCAGGAACCCGGGCGCCCGCCGACCGAGCTCGACCATTCCGGCGAGCACGGGCACGGCCAATACCGCCCCCAGCCACGGGCTGCCGACGCCCAGGACCAGCTCCCAGGAGCGCAGCAGCGTTTCGCCGCCGATCCGGTGCTTGCCGGCCTTGACGGCGATCGAGTGCGGGTCGCTCAGAAGCGGCGGCAGGACGAGGGCGCAACAGGCCAGGGTCGTCGCCCCGCCGAGTGCCAGGACGCGCAGGAGATCCCTCGTGCCCTCACCACGGTGCCAGCGAACCAGTCCCGCGCCGGTCAGCCACAGCAGGGCTGCGCCGGTGAACAGCGCCGTCAAGGCGTGCAGCCAGGCCGCCAGAACGGCACAGACCGCGAACAGCAGGCCGCGCCACCGACCCCCATCGTGCCACCAGCGCCACAGCATCACCATGGCGACGAATCCCAGCAGCACGGTCATCGAATAGGGGCGAACGTAGCGCGAGAAGTGAATCAGCAGCGGGGATACGGCAATCAGCGCCGCGAGCACCAACTGCTCGCGGGTATCCAGCCAGGGTGAAAGCAGGCGCGGGACGAGCACGATCGTCGCCAGCCCGAAGCTCAGGGGCAGCGCCCGCAGAAGCCAATCGTTGAGGACTGCGTTCTCCGCCAGCCAGCGGAAAAGCAGGGTCAGTGGGATGCTGTAATCAGCGTGGCCGAGCGACAGCAGGATGTCGCGGTAGCCGGCCTGCATCAACCGGTGAATGGCGTGCCACTCGTCGTCGATGAGGATCTGCGCCTCGAGCTGCCAGAGCCGAAGCGCCAACCCGGCGACCACGACGAGCACCCAGGCCAGGGGCACCGAACGATCGACGGCCTGGGAGAACGAGGCCCTCACTCGGCGAAGAACCGCGACCTCAACAGCCCGGCGCGACCGAGCATGAAACCCAGAGAAACGCCGATCACGCCCAGCCCGTAGGTCACAGAACGGCGGAAATTGATCGACGAGGCGTCGCCGAAGTAGTGGGTCGGGCAGGTCACTTCACCGATACGGTGACCGTGCCCGAGCACCTGGGCCAGCAACTGGTTGTCGAACACGAAGTCGTCCGAGTTGGCCTCGAGATCGATCTCTCCGAGCACCCGGGCGGAATAGGCGCGATAGCCGGTGTGATACTCCGAGAGCTTGGCACCGGTGCAGACGTTCTCGAACAGGGTCAGCAACCGATTGGCGACGTACTTGTAGAACGGCATGCCCCCTCGGATTGCGCCGCCGCCGAGGATGCGCGAACCGAGAACCACCGGGAACAGGCCGCTGGCCACCAGCTCGGCCATCGCCGGAATCAGGCGCGGGCTGTACTGGTAGTCGGGATGGAGCATGATCACGATGTCGGCACCGAGATCAAGCGCCTTGCGGTAGCAGGTCTTCTGGTTGCCGCCGTAACCGCGGTTGCGATCGTGTCGAATGACGTGCTCGATGCCGAGCGAGCGCGCCAGTTCGGCGGTCTCGTCCTGGCTCGCGTCGTCGACCAACACGATCTCGTCGACGATGTCGCGCGGAATTTCGTCGAGGGTCTGCTCGAGCGTCCGCACCGCGTTGTAGGCGGGCATGACCACGACGACCTTGTGATTTCTGATCATGGCTCGGAACGGCAGTGGGCTAATCGTTGCTCGGTGCGGGGCCCGCCGCCGGCCGAGGTCGAGCACTCGGCCGGCGGCGGCGATAAAACGCTACATGCACCCGAGTCGCGAGGTCAGCTTGCTGATCGGCACTTCGGTCGAGTAGCTCTCGTTCAGCGGCGGGCGGGACTCGAACTCCAGGATCTCGGTGCCGCTGTCCTCGCTGTCGAACATGCGAACATAGCTGCCCACCGTCTCGATGGTGACTTCACCCTGTTCGCAGTTCGGACAGAAGCCGCGAAGTTCGAGCACGTCGAGCTGCTCGGCGAGCGGGCCGCCGCCGGCGGCGTCGGTCGTGATCACCCAGCGTCCGACGCCGAGCGCGTCGAAGTAGTAGCGGACTTGCGCCTGCGCCTCGGCGGTCACGATCATGGTCGTGCCGCCCTGCGCACCGGCGGGCGAGTACCAGTGGCCGGTGTAGCTGACCGGCTCGCCACCGACTTCCGGACAGGTCGTGGAGATATCGGGCGTGAGCCGCTCGGAGCCGTGCGCGCCGTTAAGGCGCCAGGCGACGATCATGTCGTCCGGAGACAGCGCCGTGATCGCGATGCGTCCGACCGTGTCGACGTTGTTGCGCGTCCCGATGCTGGTCGTTCGCAGCAGATCTGCGGCCCAGGTCGAGCGCCCGTTCTCGATTCCGGCGACGGCGTTGTAGAACACCGGCAGCCCCTGATCGTCGTAGCTGTACCAGACGATCACGCCGGCCGCGCCCGCGCTCCATTCAAAGCCCTGGAAGATGCTCCGGTCGAGCGGGCTCCACAGCCCGAAGCGCGGCAGGACCGGGCCGGTTTCCTGGATCGAGACGGCCACCTTGACCAGGCGTTCCTGGGAAGCGTTGTTCTCGAGCACGATGTAGTAGCGACCCGGATCGAGACCGGCGCCGGTGACGCTGGGATATGACAGGTCGATCCCCGCTCCCGAGCCTGAACCACCGGCCAGCGGATCGCCTCCGGGCGCCGGCGGCGTGCCGGGCGCGTGCCCCGCGATTTCGTCGAAGCCGACGCGGTGAAGTGCCGCGTCGACGCCATCGTCTCCTTCGACCTGAATGACCAGCCGCGTGGCCGACGGGGGCACGTCGACGAACAAGCGGTCGTGAGCGGCATTGCCCGGCACGGGCACCCAGCGCGCCTCGTCCTCGAACAGTGCGGTCGGTTCGGGTGTGTTGTCGCTGTTTCGGGTGATCAGTACGGGCAGGACGCCGAGGTCGTTCGGATCGTCCGGGGTGCTGCTGAAGCCCACGGCGCCGATACGGGTCCGGCCCCGGCGCATCGCCGGCTGGTCCCAGTGGATGTCGACCGACAGGTCACCGCCGTCGTGACGACCGGGGCCGGAGGCGACCAGCGAGGTTCCGCTGGTTTCGGCCAGAATCGCCACGTCGAGATCGACATCGTCGTCGGCGCCGGTCGCCGAGGCCTGCCAGTTCTGCACCATGATCCACCAGGTGCCGGCCTGGGGCGCTTCGATCAGGCAGCGCTCGAGCTCGTTGGCACTGATCGAGCGGCAAACCTCCTCGCCGGAGTTCGCGATTCCGTTGCCGTTGTCGTCGCGCCCGACATAGAGATCGATGTCGTCGGCATCGGAGAAAGCCGTCTCCGCGTAGACGAGCAGCGCGTCTTCGGGAACGTCGTAGAGGAAGGTCGCGCGCCCACTGCCCTGGTAGGGCGAGCCCGGGGAGGGATCCTGCTCGAGCGAGAAGGACTCGCGGATCGGTTCGATCAGGGGCGAGCTGCGGAACACGGGCTCGGGCAGGGGGCCAGACGGCACCGTGAAGCGATGGCTGCCGCGGTTGCTGCCCACCGAAAGCGACAGCGCCTCCGGCAGCTCGACCGGAGTGACCTTCACGCCCAACGTGAGCTTCTGCTCGACGAAACCGCCGCTGGTCGGGGTCAGGAAGACCTCGCCCTCGCCCACGGTGTTGGCGAACAGGCCGCCGGTCTCCACGGTGACCTCGATCTGCTGGCTCTCGCCCTCGTTCAGGCTGAAGCTCTCCGGGCTGACCGACACGGGCAGGTCGCTTTCCACCGAGACGTTCCAGCTCCCCTGCCCCAGCGCCCGCACCGTCCGGGTGAACGTGCACGAGGGACTGCACTCGGCATCCCACATCCCGGCCAGGTTGAGCTCGCGCGGGTCGCCGCCTTCAGAAGGATCGGCGGCTTCGAACTGGTCGCGGGTGACGGGCAGGTAGAGCCCCGCCCGGGCCGCACGGTCCACGCGAATGCGCCCGGCGCCGCGGTCGATGATCCCGGCCGGCCCGTTGTTCCACCGCAGCGGATCGCTCTGGGCCGTGGTCTCCAGCACCGACTGGAGGATATCCGGCGTCCAGTCGGGGTTGAGGGACTTCAGCAGGGCAATCGAGCCGGCGGCGTGGGGGCTCGCCATCGAGGTGCCGCTGGAGAAGGCGATCGAGTTTTCGCCGTCGAACCAGCCGGCGAGGATGTTCGCGCCCGGAGCGACGACATTGGGCTTCATGATGCCTTCGGGCTCGGTCACCGGGCCCCGGGCACTGAAGTCGGAGACGTAGTCGCGCCAGGCGGCGTTGTCGGTCGCGAAACCTTCAGACGACAGGGTCGCCGTCGGGCTCGAGGCCTGGGAAATGGCGATCCGGGCGTCCTCACCGCTGTCGAGGTCCATCATCGCCGCGGGAATGCTCGTGCCCTCGAGTCCGCCCATGACGATCGGCGCACCGTCGACGTTGTTGTAGACCAGCACGGCAACCGCGCCGGCGTTGGCGGCATTCGACACCTTGTCGACGAACAGGCAACCGCCTCTCTGGATCAAGGCGACGGCGCCGTCCATGGAACCCGACGGGAAGGCCGAGCAGCCGAACATGTCGCTGGCGACCGACTCGGCGGACACCACCGGCGCGGTCAGGTCCGACTGGAGCGACGGACCGCTGCCGTAGGTGACGAAGATGTCGGAAACGCCGGCCACCGTCACGGCGTTGCCGGTCAGGCGACCGTGGGTCGAACTCCCCACCGCGAAGGCCCAGGGCGCGTTGGCGGGAAAGCCGACGGTACCTTCGCCGGGCCCCTCGTTTCCCGCAGAGGTCACGAAGGGAATGCCGGCCGACCACATGTTGAGCAGCGGAGCAGCGCCCTGCCAGGGATCGAAGGCGGAACTGCCGATGGAATAGTTGACCACGTCGACGCCGTCCTCGACCACCTGGTCCCAGGCATCGAGGATGGCGCTGGTCTCGCAGCTGTCGTCGAGATCGTCGTTGGTCGGATGATCCTTGTAGCAGACCTTGTAGGACACGATGTTGGCATGCGGCGCCACGCCCGTGGTCCGGTAGAGGAAGTCGCCGGTCGAACCGAGCGTGTACTGCAGGGGAATGCCGGCCGCCGTCGACGCGACGTGCGTGCCGTGGCCCTCCGGGTCCTCGCCGTTGGTCTCCTCGACGGTGAAATCATAG
>JAAAPE010000055.1 GCA_009908385.1 Gammaproteobacteria bacterium | reverse complement strand
CATGCGGTCGCCGTCGACAGGAGAAGAAGGATCACCAGGGCGATGAAAGCCAGGGCCAGCATCGACAAGTTGGTGAAGAAGACGAGGTAGACCCAGAAAGGTGTCACGACGGCGATCAATACAACGACGATAATCGTTCGAAGACCGGCGGTACGCACCCACGATGCGTTCTTGTCTGATCCCACGATTAGCCTCCCAGCAGGAACGAGAAACAGGGCATTGCGCCGGGCCGAACGCTTCGGCGACGTGGAAATCTAAGTGATTTCGACAGTCGCTGTCAAAATCTCCCGGTGAGCCGGGCGGAGAATGGCGCAGTGCCCGGTGCCCCGGAAACCGCTGCCGCATGATCTCCCTTCCCCGCCCTCGATCAGCCAAAGCGCAGCATGACGACCCCCGTGATCACCACGGCCGCGATCAGGTTGACCACGAAACCCTCGCCGGCCATGCGCCGGATCGGCACCCGGCCCGAGCCGTAGATCACGGCATTGGGGGCGGTCGCCACCGGCAGCATGAAGGCGCAGGATGCGCTGATCGCCGCCGGCACCATCAGCAGCTCGGGCGGCAGATCGGAGGCGATCGCGGTCGCCGCGAGCACCGGCATCAGCAGCGAGCCGGTCGCGGTATTGCTGGTCATTTCGGTCAGGAAAGTCACGCCCAGGGCGATGCACAGCACCATCAGCCAGGGCGGCAGGGTGGCGAGCGCGGTCAGCTGGGTCGCCAGGACGTCGCTGAGCCCCGTCTCCATGAAGCCTCGCGCGATCGTGATGCCGCCGGCGAACAGGATCAGCACGCCCCAGGGAATGCTGCCGGCGGTTTCCCAGTCGAGCAACCGCCCACCACGGCCGTCCTTCTTGCCATCCGGTATGCAGCACAGGGCAACTACCGCAAGCATGGCCACCGCAGCGTCGTTGGCATAGGGCAGGTCGAGCGCCGCCTGCCAGCCGCCGAACGGAGCGGTCCGGGTCATCCAGAGCCCGGCGGTGACGGCAAACACGCCCATCACGCGCTTTTCCGCGGTCGTCCAGGCGCCCGGGCGTTCGAGCTCCGGCAACGCGCCCGACGTGACGCTGCGCGTCAGCCAAAGGAACATCAACGGCAACACCAGGACGACCACGGGCACACCCCAGCTCATCCACAGCGGGAAAGAGGTGGTCGTTCCGAACTGGTCCTGGACCACCTGCATGTAGACCAGGTTCGGCGGCGTGCCGATCGGCGTCCCCGTCCCGCCCAGGCTGGCGGAGTAGGCGATGCCCAGCAGCAGCGGGATGGTCAGCGGCACGAAACGCTTGTCTTCGAGGACGGCCAGCGCGACCGGCAGCAGCATCAGCGTGGTCGCGGTGTTCGAGATCCACATCGACAGGAAAGCCGCCGCCAGCATGAAGCCCAGCACCAGGCCGCGCTGGCCCAGCCTCGCGCAGGCACGGATCATCGCCAGCGCGAGTCGGCGATGCGCCCCGGACTTGGCCAGCGCACCCGACAGCATGAACCCGCCCATCAGCAGCAGGATCAACGGAGAGCCGTAGCTCTGCGCCACCTGCGTGGGCGTCAATGCCCCGCCCAGGGGCAGGAGCGCCATCGGCAGCAACGAGGTGACCGGGATCGGGACGGGCTCGGTCAACCACCATACCGCGCACCAGGCCGTCACGGCGGCGACGACGGCGGCCGGGGCCGGCAATCCCCAGGCCGTAAGGCCGAGCCCGCCGACGGCCAGCGCGGCCAGCGGACCCAGGGCGAGGAAGAACGGCGTCAGCCGGGACGGCGGCGTGGCGGCTTGCTCGGTCACGTCATGATCGTCGGGGAGGCCTGGCCCCGAGAGTATCCGATTCGGGTCAACGGGTCATCGGAGTCGACACGGATGCCCGGCTCGTGACCCGAGTCGAACCGCAGCTTCCTCTCAAGCCGGCGGAATCTTTTCGAACACGAAAATCCCCCAGGTCAGCGTGCCGTTGCGACCGCCTTCGACCCAATGGCTCAGGCCCGACTTCATCCGTTCGATGTAGTCGTCACTCATGCCCTGCTCGAGCAGGCGATCGGCCTGCTCGAGCAGGACTTCGCGCACGCGGGCATAGTGCCGGGCCAGCTGGTCGGGATGGGGCTCGAACACGATTTCGCGCATCCCCGAGGCCGACAGGGTGTTTCGATAGAACGCCGGCGAGGCAAGCGAACTGAGGTGAAGCCGGTCGTAGATCGCCTTGAGCGAGTTCGGCGAAGCCTCGTCGGCCCGCATGGGGTCGGTAAAGACGAAGCGCCCGCCGGGCACGAGCAAGCGGGCGGCCTCCGCACAGACCTTTTCGCGATCGCCGGCGTGCAGGATGGCCTCCTGCGACCAGACCACGTCGAAACTGGCGTCGGGAAAATCCAGCAAGGTGAAATCTCCCTCGACCACGTCGATCCGATCGTCCAGGCCGGCCTCGCGATTCATGTGGCGATCGCGGTCGTTCTCGACGTCGCTCAGGTTCAGCGCGACACAGCGCGCGCCGTAGCGCTCTGCGATGTAGCGCATCGACCCGCCATAGCCGGCACCGAAATCGATCACCCGGCTTTCCGGCGTCAGCTCGCCGGCCAGCTCCGCCATTCGCGCCACGCTCCGCCGACTGGCCGCGGCGATCGATTCGTCTTCGGAGTCGTACAGCCCGACATGAATGTCCTCGCCACCCCAGACCTGCCGGTAGAAAAGGTCGGCGTCGGCGCTGTTGTAATAGTCACGCGCAATCCGGACGGCGTCTGAGTCGCTGCGTTCGCTCATCGGTAACTTACCCGTTCAACGGCATGCCTGATGGACTTCACCATAACGGAAGTCGCTCGCCGGCCGAATGCGGAGTCCGGATTTCCGGGCTGATCGGAAATCGACGGGACGGACGCGGAGGCTCAATCCGGAGACGGGCGAGCCAGCGCCGCCCATCCGACGGCCAGCCAGGCGATCATCAGCGTGACGCCGCCGAACGGCGTGACGTAGGTCAGGGCGTCGAGGCCGGTGAGCGCTGCGGCATAGATGCTGAAGCTGAACAGCACCGTGCCGAGCACGAACAGCCAGCCGGCGACCCTGAGTCTTCGCAAGCTCGCGGGCGCGAGATCGGCCAGGGTGATCAGACCCATGGCAAGCGCGGCCAGGGACCCGACCTGGTGGTAGCGGATCGCGGTCAACACCCAGCGCCAGGTCTCCTCGTCGAGCCCTGGCCGCAGGGCGTGCTCTGCGGCCGCGCCGATCGCCACGGACAGGAAGCCCAGAAGAGCGCCAATAAAAAGCAATCGATTCATGCGGATGATCCTTGCGGAAACGCCCCTGATTATCCAGAACATGAGTCACGGCCCTGCCAACGACGTGTTAGATTCGCGGCAGCCCGCCCGCCATTGGAGCCTGCTCCGAATGAGTGCCGACCCAGAGCGCTCCGTTGCCTATCGCGCCCGTCACGCCCTCGAGGTGGGGGCTTTGAGGGCGATCTCCATGGCGCTCCACGTCCTGCCCCGCCGCACGGCGCTGGGACTCGGCGGTCTCATCGGCCGAGTTGCCTGGATGATTCGCGTGCGCCGCGGGTTGATTCTCGACAACCTCGCGATCGCCTTCCCCGATCTCGCCGAAGACGAGCGGAAACGCCTCGGCCGGGCCTCCACCGAGAACTTCGGACGGACCGTGGCGGAATTCCTCCGGTTTCCCGGCGGCGACCGGGACCGTGTCGGCGACATCGTGGAGTTTCGCGGACTCGGACGCCTGCACCAACTCAGGGACGAGGGGCAGAGCGCGGCGCTGGTCACCGGCCACCTCGGCGCCTGGGCGCTCTACGTCGCCGCACTCGCCGACGCCGGCCTCGAGCCGGCCTTGCTGGTCGGAAAGCAGACCAATCCCGGCGTCGATCGCCTGATCCTCGAGCTGCCCGGCGACGCGGTGACGTTCATCTCGAAGGGCCGCACGGCGCCCCGCCACATGCTGCAGGCGATTCGCGCTGGTCGCGTCATGGTCATGGTCGCCGACCACTACTCATCGGACCAGAAGCTGCGGGTCGACTTCCTGGGACGACCCGCCTACACGCTACCGCTGCCCGGGGCCCTGGTCGAGAAGCACGGTCTCTCGCTGTTCCGCATGGCGGGCCGGCGAGTCGCCGGCGGCCGGCATGTCGTCGACATCGACCCGATCCCGTTGGAGTCAAGAGAAGACCGCGACGCGATGCGGGTCCACGTCGCCCAGCAGATGAACGAGGCGCTAGGCGAGGCGATTCGACATTGCCCTGAGCAGTACTACTGGTTTCACGACCGCTGGAAGCACCGCGAGCGCTGATGGCTCGATCGGTGCGGGCGAGACGGCAAGCTACTTTCCGTCCAGGTATTCCCGGTCGTCGAACGAGCGGACCCACTCGGGTTTCAGGGCCGTCAGCATGGTCATGATGGCGCCGTTGATGAAGCCTTCCGGCAGCATCGCGACGGGCAGCAGGATCAGGTAATCGCGCGTGATCCGCGTCCAGTCGTAGACCCCGAGCCCCCACAGCAGCATGGCGCCGGTCAGCATCGTCGCCGCGATCACGATCATCGAGGTGAAATGCGCCGCGACGATCACGTAGACGAAGTAGTGCTTCGGGAACCAGGCGTATACCAGCGCGTGCAGGCGGTCGGCCAGCAGCACGGGCAGGACGACCGTGACCAGGCCGTTGACTCCCAGCGCCGGCCAGTCGTAGACCCCGGCCGCGGTCAGGCCCGTGAGTGCCAGCGCGCCGCCCACCAGGGCCAGGCGCCAGCCGAAGACCAGCACCATGGCGCTGAGCCCGAGGAAATGAAGCTGCAGCCCGGCCACCGCCTCGGCATTCAGCCACCACAGGCCGGCGAGCAGCAGCAGGGCATTGACGTAAACGTACTCCAGGCGGTTGACGAACAACAGCCGCCAGGCGGCACCCCAGGCCTGCCAGCCCACGAGCACCAGGAACAGCAGCAGTGCCGGGATCATGAGCCAGGGCGAGAGGAGTTCAGCCGGGATGTTCATCGCGGAATCGGGTGATGGTCAGGGCGATGGCCCGTTTTCCTGGTAGCACTGCCGGTAAGCGTCCAGGAAACGCGTGTCGATCCGATGCTTGAGCCACATCGCGCTCTTGCCGAACCACCAGAAACGATCCCAGAGAGCAAGGCCGTGACCATCACCCATGTTCAGGATCGCCAGGTAGCGCGACTGGGGATCATAGGACGAGAGTGGTTGCCTGCCGGCCGCAGCGATCAGGTTGTCGACGAGAACCGGAGCGGCCATGACGCCGAACACCCCGAGCCGGGGCAGGTTCTCGCCTTCGATGTCGGCGCAGTCCCCGGCCGCGAAGATCCGTTCGTCAGCAGCGGATTGCAGGCAATGATTGACGCGCAGGCCGCGCTTGCGGTCACTGGGCAGACCGAGCTCGGTGACCAGTGCCTTGGCCTGGAGGCCGGTGGCAAGCACCAGCTCGTCGAACGGCAGCGATGTTCCGCGATCGGTCGTTGCCCGCCCATCTCCATGACCGGTTACCCGCTCACCCAGATACACGCGTATCCCGCGGCGATCGAGTTCCCGCTTCAGGCGTCGGCCCGCACCAGCGGGAGAACTCTCGAGCAACGACGCCCCAGCGGCCACCAGAGAAACTTCGGCTGCCAGGCCGTTTTGCTCGCAAAGCGCGCGCAAGCAGGCGGCAATCTCGCTGCCGGTCGGCCCGCCGCCGACGACGAGCAGGCGGAGCGGCCGTTCGGCCGACCACTGCTCGATTCGCTCCCGCAGGCGGCACAGGCCGGCGATCGGCTTGACCGGCCAGACATGCGTTTCCCGGCCGAGGTCCGTTCGAATTTCCGAACCCACGTTGAAGGAAAGCAGATCGTAGTCGAGCGTCCGCCCGTCTTCCAGGCGCACGGTCCTGTCGTGCCGGTTGACGGACGCGACCTTGCCCTTCACGAATCGTCCGCCGCGGGCCTCGATCAGGGCCCGCGCGTCCAGGCGATCCTCTTTTGGATCGTACATGCCGGCGAGCATCCCGGTGGCCATGCCCGAGTACCAGAACGCGCCCGGATCGACCAGGGTAAGCTGCGCGCCGGCCGCCTCGAATCTCGGTGCCTGCCGGGCGACCTCGAGATGCGCGTGACCCGCGCCGACCAGGACGATCCGGGTCACGGCTTCACAGCGAGAGGGGAATGCCGGTTGCGAAGAATGCGATCAGCAGCGCCGTCCAGATCACCAGGAAAGTGATCGAATAGGGCACCATGATCAGCAGCATGTCGCCGAAGGTCATGCCCGGCTTGTACTTGCGCATGAACGCCAGGATCACGCCGGCGTAGGTCATCATCGGGGTAACGATGTTAGTCGATGAATCTGCCACGCGATAAGCGGCGGCCACCAGGTCCGGCGTCATGGCCGGGTTCACGAAGTAGAGCATCGGCACGAAGATCGGCCCGAGCAGCATCCACTTCGAGGTCAGTCCGCCGATGAAGATATTGATGACGGCGGTGGTCAGCACGAAGCCGATCAGCAGCAGAATCGGAAATTGCTGCAGGCCCAGCGCCATCAGGGTCTCGGCGCCCAGATAGGTGATGTAGGAACCGAGCCCGCTGTAGCTGAGCAGGCCGAGGAAGTTGTAGCAGAAGAAAGTCAGCACCAGGATATAGCCCATGGTGTTCATCTGCCCGACCATCGCCTGGACCGTATCGCCGACCGACCTGAACTTTCCGGACGCCACACCGAAGAACACGCCGGTGACGACGAAGAACAGCGAAATCAGCAGGATGATGTTGTCCATGTAGGGCCGGACGACGGTGCCACTCTCGTCGGTGTAGGCACCGAGCGGCCCCAGGGCCAGGCCCACGATCATCGCCGCAGCCACCAGCGTGCCGACCAGTGCGCCTTTCAGGCCGCGCCGCTCCGGATCGGACAGCGCAAACTCGCCCGGATTGATGTCCGCGGGTACCTCGAAGGACTGGCCGTCGAGCCGCGGCTCGACAAATCGGCGGGTCACCCAGTACCCGGCCGCGCTCAGCACGAAGGTCGAGGCGATGATGAAGCGCCAGTGCATGGTCGCTGGATTCAAAGGCTCGCCGTCTGCGGTGGTGAAGGGGACGCCCTGAGACTCGGCGAAGACCTGCGCGTTCATGCCGATGATCACGTCGACGGGACCGGGAACGAGGTTGGCGCTGAAACCCGCCGACACGCCGGCGAATGCCGCGGCCATCCCGATGAGCGGGTTGCGGCCGAGACCGGCATACAGCAGACCGGCCAGGGGAATCAGTACCAGGTAGCCGGCGTCGGTGGCCAGAGAGCTGAGGATGCCGATGAAGATCAGCAGGAGCGGCAGCAGGCCCTGGGGAATGTGGCTGCCCGCGCTCTTGATCAGGGCGCCGAACAGTCCCGATCGTTCCGCCACGCCGATGGCCAGCATCACCACGAAGATCACCCCGAGCACGCCGCCGCCGAAGGCCAGCCAGTTCTGCAGGAGCGCGTTCTCGAAGATCCAGCGCACGTGCTCGGCCTCGTACATCGGCAGGATGCTGAACGCTTGCGGCTCTCCGCCGGCCCCGGCGGTCTCGAAGGTGTGGCCGCCCATCAGTACGGTAATCAGGAAGGCCGCCGGGTAGAAGGCCATAAAGATGATCACCGGGTCGGGGATCTTGTGTCCGACCCGTTCGATGAAGCTCGCGAAACGCGTGTTGTTGGAATTCATGGCGGTAGTGAGTGCTGACCGACCGGGCAGTATACCCGCCGCCGAGCACAGGAGTGGTCAGCGCCGGAACCGGGCGGGTGCCAGCACGACGCGACGCGGTTCCCTTCGACACCGAGCGGGATACACTCGCAAGACGAATTCAGAAAGAGGGCCGTGCAGTGGGAGCAGTCGCTGGGATCGCGCATAACAAAACCCCGGCCTTCTGGAGCCGGGGTTTGTCCGCGAATAATTTGAGATTGGAGCGCTAGCGCTGGTCTCCTGATGCTCGGCAAACCTGACTACTCGAAGAGTTCTCAGACTTGTCGCCAGATCTCTGTGGAGAGAGCCTTCTAGCGCCGCTTCACCCTTGTGAGGCTTTCGCGTGACTACAGATTTACGCCGATCAATCTGGGCTGTCAAGACTTTTCGAGCAAAAAAAACCGAAGAAATTTCATAACAATCATGTTCTTGAAGGTTTGTTGCGTTTTCATGAAAGTTTTTCTTAAGAGCGCGTCATATCTTGTTGATTCTTGATTAGAGGGCAAGGCCTGAATCGCCAAACCACCGCCTAGGGCGGCGCTCCCGTCAATTTTTTCAGCCTCTCTCTTCCCCTCGAGCCGGTCGTCCAAGGAACCTGCCTCATATCGTTACTTGCTGGAGCGCCGCACAGGCCCGAGCGAGAAACGGTCTATGCCCCCGGTATACTCACTGCGCAATTTCAGTTTGAGCGATCACATGGAAGCATCGAAAGACACCGCGCTCGTCACCGGCGCCTCCGCCGGCATCGGGGCCGAATTCTGTCGCCAGCTCGCCGAGCGCTGCGGGCGCATCATCGCCGTCGCACGACGGGGCGAAAGGCTCGACGAACTGAAAGCGGAACTCGGGCACGCCGTGGAGATCCATCCCGTCGTAGCAGACCTGACCGTCGCCGCGGACCGGGAACGCGTCGTCCGGACCATGGAGGAACTCGGCCCCGTGGACTTTCTCGTCAACAATGCGGGCCTCGGTACCTTCGGTGAATTCAACGAGACCGAGCTGCCGGCCCAGCAACGGCAAGTCGATCTCCATATCACGGCCACGTTGGCCCTCACGCACGCGACCCTGCCCGGCATGATCGAGCGCGGCAGGGGCACGATCATCAACCTGTCGTCCACTGCCGCCTTCTCGGGAAAGCCCAGAGCCATGGTCTACTGCGGCAGCAAGGCATTCCTGAACCTCTTCTCCAGGGGGCTGCAGGCCGAAGTGGCCGAGCACGGCATCAAGGTGCAGAGCCTCTGCCCCGGATTCACCTGCAGCGAGTTCCACGACCGCGAAGGCGTCACCCGAGCCGGATTCCGCCGCGACCAGGTGCCTGAAGAGATGTGGATGGAGGCGTCGGAGGTCGTGGCCCAGAGCCTCGCCGCGCTCGACGGCGGCCAGGTCACGGTGCTCACCGGTGACCACAACCGCGAGGCAGCCAGGGCGGATCTCCTGGCCCAGGCGGACGAGTTGTCCTGAGGCACGGTCACAGCAACCTGGTGGAGGGCCTCGCGCACAAGCCGGGCGACGCCCCAGAACTGGTGATGTCCGGTGTCCAGATCGAAGCGAGCGGCTTCCTCGAGCAAGTATGGGCGCAGCCATCCGGCTTGAACGGCGGCCGGGAAGCGCCTAGGCTGGAAGCCTGACGGGCATCGAGGAAGGCCGATCACACCCTCCGGCAACTGCGATCGAGAAATGACGGGCGCAGCGTTCCTCGCATCGCCGTCTTGCGACATTCCGGCAATCCCATGCTGGCGTCCCTGAAACTGGGCCTCGAGGCCTGGGCCTGGCCCGCTCTCACGGCGGCCGTCGCCGTACTCGCCACGCTGCTGTTGTTTCGCCTGGCGCTGTCGCTCACCCGCCGCCTGACCGACTCCAGGAAGACGCCGCGACTGTTTCTGGACGCCGCATCGAAAGCGCTCGGCATCTTCCTGTCAATGCTCGCGCTCAACGCCGTTCTGCGGACCGTGCCGGGCGAACTGCCGCTGCTGTCGGAAATCAAGCACCTGGTCACCGTGCTGCTCATCGTGGCCATGACCTGGGTCGCCGTGCGCTGCACATCGGCAATCGGCGACCTGATCGTGCACATGAATCCCGCCGGCGAGGACGAATGGAAGAACGCGCGCAAGATCGAGACGCAGACCCGCTTCCTCGTTCGCGGCCTGGTGGTCCTCATCGTCGCGATGGGCCTGGGTGCAGCGCTGATGACCTTCGACACCGTCCAGCAGCTCGGCGCGAGCCTGCTTGCCTCGGCCGGCATCGGGGGCCTCATTCTCGGCTTTGCCGCGCGCCCGGTTCTGGGCAACTTGCTGGCGGGCATGCAGATCGCGCTCACCCAGCCCTTTCGCATCGACGACGTCCTCTACGTCGAGGGCGAGTGGTGCTGGGTCGAAGAAGTCACGACCACCTACGTCGTCCTGCGCGTCTGGGACCTGCGCCGGATGATCGTGCCGCTGGACTGGTTCATCACCCATCCCTTCGAGAACTGGTCGCGACACACGGCTGAACTCACCGGCACGGTCTTCATCTGGGTCGACTACGCCATGCCCATCGAGCCGCTCCGGGAGGAATTTGCGAGGCTCCTGCGCGCCTCACCCAAGTGGAACGGCAAGACCGAAACCGTTCTGGTCACCGACGCCAGCGACCGCGCCAAACAGGTCCGGCTCCTGATGAGTGCGGTCAATTCGACCACGCTTTGGGACCTGCGATGCAGCGTGCGCGAAGACCTGATTGCCTTCATCCACGAACAATTCCCCGAATACCTGCCCCGACTGCGCGCTCAGCTCGATCGGGACGATTTGCGTGTGAAGGAATAGCCAGCGGAATCCGCGAAAACGACTGCATCCATCCCGCGGCCGGCAGACCTGAACGGGGACGGCGTGACGTCTTCCCGCTTCAGCTTGACAGGCCGGCGCTATCCGGACATTCCCTGGGCATCGCCCCAGCGAGCTACAGCGACGTGATCGAATTCACCCGGGCCGACCTCTCCGAGCCGCGTATCCAGCAACTGCTCGCAACCCACAGCCGACGCGCATTGACCAACGCCCGCTGTCGACAGGGTCACGCCCTCGACCTGGACGCACTCCGTGGGGCGATATCGACGTGCGCGGAGGCCGGCTGTGCCGGGAACCGGCTTCGGGAAGCAGGAAGGCCGGGTGCCCCCGGCCTTCTTGAACTCCCATTCGAACGCTGCTATTCGATGGTTGCGAACTCGCAGCTGACTTCCGGGTTCCAGTCTTCGAACAGCCCTTCGGGATTGGGCGTACCGACCCACACATGCAGCGCCCAGATGCCGTTCGGCGGGACGCTCGGATTGAAGTGAAGGTCGCGGCCGAGGAAGTTCGGGGGATTCGGCTCGGTCCACAACTCGGCGGGGATGATGTACTCCACCCCATGGAAGCGCATCGAACCATCCTCGGTCGGCGCATAGAGCAGTACCTCCGGCCGTAGCAGATTCAGATAACCGTTGGCATACTGGTCCATGTTATGAACGTGATAGCCCATGCCGCCGGCGGGGCTTTCAACGCACTCGCCGAGGATCGTGTCCCAGCCCGCCGCCACGGCGACATCGTAGTTGAAGAAGGGCAGCACCGAGAGCGTCAACGCGTCGATCTGCTCGGCGACCTCCGGATCAACCGCGTCTTGCTGGCAGGCGGGCGGCGCACCGCCGAGCATGGTGAGCAGGCGACAGATCCTCTCGGATGGTCCTTCTGGCCCGGTCTGGGCCTGTACCGGCGAGGCGAGAAGGCAGGTTGCGAATACTACGGCGGTGAGCACACCGGGAATGGAAATCGGATGGATGAGGGAATGCAGTTTCATGAGGCTCTCCTGAATGTTCTGGTGACAGTACGTTCGCTTCGGGCGGTTCGCCCTTCGCGCACCAGGAGTATTCGCCTCGGCAAGGACCAGAGTCTTGAGAGAGGCCTCAAGAAAACCTAAAATTTTCGTCTTGTCAGGGAGTTGTAGTGGAATCGACCAGCGCGAACCGGCCGTCCTCGACCGGCCCCAGCCAGCGGTCCGTCCACTCGATCATCAAGCGCGTCAGTTCCGAATATCCCGGCGGCAGGTGCCCCCAGTCGAGCGCCACGTGTGTCTTCTGCGCGTCCGGCGTACCCAATTGCTCGAAGAAGGGCCGCTGCGCCGTTTCGTAGGACACGCTCAGGTCGTTTCGTCCGGTCACGAACAGCACCGGCAGGGTGACCCGGGGCAGGTAGTCCACCTGCTGGATTTCGGGTGGCAGGTGCTGGCTCGCGATCAGGCCGGTGGAGATGATCAGCGCGGCCCGAAATCGCTCCTCGACCGCGAGGATGAACATCGACCGGACCGCGCCATAGCTCAGCCCGTGGAACACCAGGCGATCGGTGTCGATATCGTCCCGGGATTCGAGGTAGTCGAGCGTTCGTCGGACGTCCTTGACCTGCTGGATGACCAAATCGCGCACGCCGATCGGTCCGCTTACTGGCTCTCCGGCGCGCTCGAACGTGCCCTTGTAGACCGGGAAGGCCACAGCCCGTCCGGTGCGCAGGAACGGTTCGACCTGGAGGAGGCCGGCCTCCCGACTGTCCTTGAGCAGGCGCGCGTCGCCGCCGGGAAAGTGCACCACGGTCTGGTAGGGCGGCGCGACGTCGTGCGGGATGAAGAGCTGCAGGATGACGCGCTCGTTGCCGTATGCGGCGTCGAACTCGATTCTCTCCCGCCGCCAGGCGGCATGGTCGTCGTCCATGGAAACGAATTCGGCCCTGAGCGGCATGTCGTCGTAGTCGTAGAGGCGCGCGTAGATCTCGAAGGTGGCATCGTCGACCGGCGCCACTGCGGGATCGCTGGGAAATCCGATATCCGCGAGTAGTTCCGGAGGAAAGGGGTCGATGGGCTTGATCAGGCGCATGCCGAATCCGGGTTCCCGGCTCAGCGGCTCGAAAAGCTGCCAGTCGGCGAACTGATAGGCGTGATCACTCGAGGCTGCGCCAAGCGCATAGCCCAGCGCGCCGTAGGACGTTCGGGTCCACTCACGGACATTGCCCGCCATGTCGTAGGTCCCGTAGGGTCCCAGGCCGCTTCCGACCGGTCGGGATCCGTCCAGTCCGAAGTTGCTCGTCTTGAGGACGCCTGAAAACACGGGCGTCTGCGCCGAGCCAAGACCGGCGGCGCGGTACCAGTGAAAAGCCGTCGGCAGGGACTTGCCCGCCCAACTCGCGTAGGCGGCCGCTTCATGGGCGCTGATGCCCGAAACCGGATGACTCGCGTCGCCCTCCGGAAAAGTCCCGAGCGTCCAGGTCGACGGCCCGTGCATGCCCGTTTGGTCGACCATCCGCGCCAGCAAAGACTCACGGTCGAGGACCTGTCCATCGACTTGGATTTGATCCGGCCAGAGAGCGGTATCGGCATAGCCTCCGGCCTCGACGAATTCCAGGTACGCCTCGTTGGTGACCTCGTGACGATCGATCCAGAACCCCGGCACATCGCGCCGTTCCGAGCGATAACTGCTGGCGCCCGGGGGCACGAAGACCATGTCCTCTGGGACCTCGTCGGCCGGATGGAGCCGGAACAGCTCCGGAAAAGGAAGCACGCTGGGAGCAACGATGCGGCTGGCAAAGCCGGGCCTGGAGATCCGGAATCGAAGCGCGGACAGCGGCAACCTGGTCTCGAGAGGCGTCGTTCCAATCGCCAGCCAGTCGGCAGGGCCATCACCATATCCCGCCACTTCGACCTGAACGCCGCTGGGCTCGCTATCAAGTTGCAGTGGCAGCGTCAGGTCGCGCCAGAGCTGCTCGAGCCGCGCGTCGTTGGGCAGGCGTTCGCGGGCTTCGCGAACGAGCCGCCACGCGGTGGTGACGTCGGTCTCGATCTGTTCTTCGACGGCAGGCAGCAAGTGGTTTTCCAGCCATCGTTCATCCGCGCCCTGCCACCACCATGCGGCAACGAGCGCGAGTGGCAACGACACCAGCGTCAGAATCGAGAGGACATGCACGCTTCGTCGGGGCGGACGTCCGGCGTGCCCATGGATGGATGGCCCTGATTCGATCGGCTCGACTGCGGGCACGATCCGATAGCCGCGTCGGTGCCGGGTCTCGATGTAGGCCGATTCGCTCGCACTGTCACCCAGCGCGTGGCGAAGTTCGCTGATCGCCTGGGGCAGAACGTTGGGCGAGAGTTCCGAACGACCCCAGGCTTCGTCAAGCAGCGTGTCCCGGTCGACCAGGTTGGGCGCATGCCTCAACAGCGACTCGAGGAGGCGAAAGGTCTGGCGGCGCAATGCGACGGGCCCCGCCGGGCCGTTCAGGACGCCGATATTCGGGTCGAGCTCGAAATCTCCGAATCGATATTTCATCACCCGCTCTGCGCGCCGCGCCACCTTGGTTGAACAACCGGAGATGCCCCGGCCCTCTTTCGCTCAAGAGAATAGCTCAGACACGCATTTCGAAACAATCGGGTCGCTTCCGGAGGACGAGATCGCTACCATCAAGCAAGAAGCAAAACTGCAACTGCCGAGAAAAACCGACTGACGAGAAACCAACTGAGTACGCAGATCTTTTAACTAGCGCAGCGGACCGGTTGCGCGGTGGACCGCTCTCATGAAGGCTTTCAGGAATGGGAGCAGCACGATGACCGAAAACAACGACCCGGCAACAGCCAGGAATTTCACGAGGATGAAAAACCAGATCCAATAGTCCATTCCGCCTGAGGTCCAGAGGAATTCGCTTACCCCAAGGATGAGGAAATAAGCGATCACCATCACGGAAACGATCCTGATCATGCCAAGCGAACCACTCTCTTCATCCCGGGCGAGCCTGGCGCGCGAGATATGCGCGGAAATCCCATAGAAGAACGTGAACACCACCAGCCCGTAGACATGCAACGCGGCCTCGGAGCCTTCGATGATGATGTAGGCCAGGGCGATGTTCATGAATGCATGGTAGACGACGAGACCGGGCTTCATCGCGGGCCCGAACAACAACTTCCGGCCAACCTTCCACAGTGAAGCGGTCAAGCGGTACACCAGGGCGCTCTGCAGGCCGAATACAAGATACGCCACGGCGAAGACCGCATCGGCAAGAACGGCTCTTGCGATGATCGACAAGGTGCTTTCAGCGTCTTCCCCCGATCCCGTTGCCGACTTGCCGAACCGGATCGAACACCAATGCGCTAACCGGCTGACCAGGAGAAAAACCACTGCGATGGCCAGTCCGGTCCAGATTTGCGTCTGTTGACTCGATATCGGTTCCATGGCTCTCTCGCTTCCCACTCACAGCGAACGCAAATTCAAGCATGGTCTTCCGAATACCCGAAGCGCTCTGCTGGAATCCCCTAGGAAAAGGGCGCCTTGGCGTCTGGGCTAACGCTTACAACGGACAGGCGCCTTTCGAGCGACTCAGTGCTCGACCCCGGAATGCCCGCCCCGCCCCGCGAGCCTCGCACCGAGAGAAAGAATCGCCACCAGGATCGCGCCGATCACGACGCCGAGGAGACCGTCGAGAAACAGGACCGTGACCGGCTTGGCGGGTCCGGTCAGCGCCGCCCATCCCTTGAACAGATGCTCGACCTGCGGGATGTTGTGGGAAAAGATGCCGCCGCCGACCAGGAACATCGCAAGCGTGCCCACGATTCCCAGGCCCTTCATCAACACCGGCGAGGCTCCGATCAGCCACTCCCCGAAGCGCCCGATTCCGCCGTCGCGCTGCGACAGCTTCACACCCAGGTCGTCGATCTTGACGATCCCGGCGACCAGCCCGTAGACGACCAGGACGACGAGCGCGCTGACGGCGATCAGGACGCCGAGCTGCACGCCCAGTGTCGCTGCGGCCACCGCGCCGAGCGCGATGACGATGATCTCGGCCGACAGAATGAAGTCCGTGCGGATGGCGCCCTTGATCTTCTTCTTCTCGAACGCGACCAGGTCGACATTGGGATCGCGGAACGCCTTCTTCAGCTGCTCCTTCTCCTGCTTGTCGCTTTCCCTGTGAAAGAGCTTTTGGTGGACCTTGTGGGCGCCTTCGTAGCACAGGAAGCCGCCGCCGAGCATCAACAGCGGCACGATCGCCCACGGCATGAAGGCGCTGATCAGTAGCGCGGCAGGGATCAGAATAATCTTGTTGAGGGTGGCGCCCTTGGCGACCGCCCAGACAACGGCGAGCTCGCGCTTGGCGGAAATGCCGGTCACCTGCTGGGCGTTGACCGCCAGATCGTCAGCGACGAGAGTCGCCGTCTTCTTGGCCGCGACCTTGGTCATCACGGAGACGTCGTCGAGCAAGGTGGCGATGTCGTCGAGAAGGCTGAGTAAGCTTGCCCCGGCCATGCGATTTCCCTTCCGGCGATTGAACGCTCAGTCTGGCACAGTCCGGGCGCCTCGTGGCTTGCTCCTCAACAGCCGTGCCTGATGATCCGCGACGGCTGTGGGTCTCCCGGGGCTCCTACAAGGCGTAAAGCGCCATCCACACCAGCGCGTACGCCGAGAGCGCCACGGCCCGGATGGTGCGCGTTTCGGACGACACGACCGGCGCCGCCGCCTGATCCCAGCGCAGCCAGCGATAAACGACGGCGCCCCCGACGAGACCCAGCGCGCCGGTCGCCAAGAAAGCCAGGGCAATAAGCGATTGTCCGGGATCGCCCCAGGCGCGAATCAGGCTGACCACCGGCAGCATGGACAGCAGGGCCCAGACCGAGAGTATCGGGGCCGCAATGCACCACACAACCAATTCGATGGTGGTGCTTCGGGGTTTAGCGCCAGGCTCGGACATGCGGATCGGGACCCTTGTGTGACGTGGAAGCGGTCGCCGTTGGCGACGACCGGACGCGAGACCGTAAGGGATGCCACGTCGCTGAACCGTGAGCGGATGGGCCGCCGAATCCAGCTTTTACCAGACGATCTCCGACATGGAGCAGTTCAGCCCGGATCCGATGCCCAGGAGGGCCACCCGGTCGCCCTTTTCGAGCTTTCCCGCCGCGGCCACCCTGGCCAGCGCGATCGGCGCTGAAGCGGGGCCGACATTGCCCATTTCGGGGTAGATCACGTGAACTTTTTCGGGATCGAGTCCCAGCACCTTCACCAGGGACTCGGTATGAACCTTGCTGACCTGATGGATGACGAACTGGTCCATGTCAGTCTCGACCCAGCCGAGCGACTCACGGGCGGCCCCGAAGGTTTTTGTCGCGAGTTCCAGCCCCGCACTCATCAGGCTGCGCGTATCGGTAAACATGCGCTCCATATCGCCCTGGCAGAGCTTGTTGAACCCGGTCGCGGCCCGCGTCACGCTGCCGCGATAGCGGTGACCCTCCGTTTCAAGATCCCCTCGCGACATGACCATGGCGGCAGCGCCCGATCCGAGGGTCAGCGAAGCGAACTCGGCACGGAACTGCGCCTGATCGACCGCGGGGTCCAGTAGGCGCTCGCAGGTCGCATCGATGAGCTGCCTGCTCGATTCCCCGTCGACGATCAGGGCGTAGTCGAGTTCCCCGCGCTCGAGCATGCCCGCCGCGATATCCATGGCATTGAGAAAGCCGAGGCAGGCATTGGCGACGTCGAAGTTCAGGCAGTCGGGCGCCAGCCCCAGATCGGCATGGACGACGCAGGCCGTGGAAGGCTCGAGAAAGTCGCGTGACACGGAAGTGCTGATCAGCAGACCGATGCGCGAGCGCTCGACGCCGCTTTCCTCGATGGCCTTTTCCGCCGCCAGGGTGGCGGCATCGGAGACGCGGGCGCCCTCTTCCCAGAGTTTCCGGGACTTGATGCCCGAAATCTCCTCGAGCAGATCTTCCCGAACACCCAGACGCTGCATGGTGGGCTTGAGGCGCTGCGATATCTCCTTCGAACTGAGGCTGATCGGCGGCTCCACGGCCGCCACCGACTGGACGACGACGTTCTTGAAATTCATTGGCGAAAACTCTCTTTTACGCGGCCCGGAGTGACCGCGGTGGATGGGTGTCATGGATCCGGACGCTGCGCCGCGGCTGACAGCAACGCGTAGCCTTTAACGGGGCAGATGCTGATGCTGCCTGAGGCGGGCTGGTGCCTGGAGGCGTCTGCCGGCCAACGGCCATCCCGGATCGAACGTTTTCCAGCCGCGGCTTTGACCGATGTCGTGAGTGCTTGTGATGAAGACTGACTGCCAAGGACCCATGCTACTCGAAATCAGTTCTGCATCCGAATGTCTTCGTCCCATCGAAAGCCGATGCCGCCGGCCTGCCAGACGCCTTCGCCGAATGGACTGGCTCCCCGGATGTCGACGTAGAGCGGGAGCCCGAAATGCGGCTCGAAGTCCGCCACGCCGCGAACGGTACTGCGGTGCATGATCCTGAGGCCCTGCTCCTCGACCGGCCGATGTGCCTTGGGCGAGGCACGGTGGGCTACCGCGAGGTTATCGATGAAGATGCAGTCGTTCTCCCGGTACTCGTAGGCAATGGCGTAACCCTGTTCCAGGCCGGCGTTCAGGACGTCGTTGTACTCCCGGCAAAGATCCGTCAGTTCGCGGGGACCGAGGAGCCGGAAGCCATCGCGATCGGGCAGCTTCTCGATCACCGCGCCGGTCATCCCCAGATGCAGCCACAGGCTCTTGCGCCCGGAGAGCGGATGCTGGTGGACGGCCGGATGCACGACGCCGGAAGCCGAGTTGACCGACGAAAGCCGGCCCCAGAATTCCCGGCGGTGGTCCGGGAGCGCATCGTAGGCCGCGCCCTGATGCGCGAAGTACGTGCCCCCGCCCTTTTCGGCCGGCCGGACGATGTGATAACCGGCATGGGAGAAGGTGTCGGCATTGAAACTCCCGTCGTTGTGCCACTGCGGACCGACGCCGGGAATGCCGTGACGAGGATCGTTCGACAAGCGGAAGATATGTGGGTTGCCGCCGGGGGTCGCCGGATGAACGCCGTGCGTACTGTGTAGCGCCCTGCCGCCCCACCAACTGCTGGCTTGCAGAAAATCGTCCGGAGACAAGGTCTGATCGCTCCTGAACACCAGGAAGCCGCGACCGGCCATCTCCCGCTCGAGTGCTTCGACCACTTCCGACTGGGGCTCGGACGACAGGTCGACCCCGTGAACCTCGGCCCCGATGGGATCGAGCGGGCGAATGCTGCCGCCGGCTTTCTCAATCGTTTCGACATGCGCGGGTCGAAGGGCTGGAATCAGGGGTGAACGAACGGTTGACGCTAGAGCTGAATTATTCATGACGCGAGGGTAACGCACCCAAAGTCATGACGAAAGAAATGCGCAAGGTGCCCGATCGCCCCGGTTCGGCAGGCCCGATGCGCTCCAATGGCACCGACCGACATCACGCGGGACTGATCCGGGCCAGACCGGAGAAATCCGGGATGCAGCGCGATCAGGACACCATTCGACCAGTCAAATTGTGACCAGTTTGGCCCAAATTTCGGCCCATCTCGATGTCTCCCCATCCGAAAAGGCGGCCTCGAACGCAATTATTGCCAACTCGTTCTGATTTTGCGCTTTTTGGCACGCAGATTGCATATATTCCGTCAATAGCCTCAGTTCTAGTGAAGAACTGGGCCGACCGACCAGGCAAGGGGACGCTGAATGTTACAGGCCATTGACCAATCAACCCGACAGCGTCGCGTGCTGTTCGTCGATGACTCGAAACTGATGCGCCTTGCCGGGGGCAAGTTTCTGGACGGCCACTGCGACCTGGTGCTCGCCAGGGATGGCCGGGAAGCATGGGAGATGCTCGAGCGCGACGATCAGATCGATCTGATCTTCACCGATCTGATGATGCCCGTGATGGACGGTTACGAGCTGATCCGACGCGTTCGCCGTTCCCCTGAACTGAGGATCAGCAAACTGCCCCTGCTCGTCGTCACCGGCGAGGATGAGCTGAATGCGCGTGAGCTCGCGCTCAGCGAGGGCGCGAGCGACTTCATCGCCAAACCATTCACCCCCGACGACCTGCGCGCCGCCCTGGACGCGGGCAAACGCAGGAGGCCCCGGTCAGCGCCTGATCGCACAGCCCAGGTCTCGGAATTGCCCGCCCCCCACTACGAGGCGGGGTCCGCAGCCGCCGGCGCGGGACAAGTCGAAGAGCCGGGCGCCTACTGCCGCCGCTTGCAGCAGATGATCTGCTTCCACCAGCGCCAGCAGTTGGATCTGTCGCTCCTGCACATCCAGTTCCAGGGCTATTGGCGTCTCAAGAACCGCTTCGGCCGTCACTGGGCCGAGGCTGCCATGCGCAATATCGATCGCGTCATCCACGAGGAGCTTCGCGACGAAGACGGCGTTCACCGGACGGCCGACGACATCAACAGCGTGATCCTCATGGGAACCGGCCGGGCGGGTTCCCATACCCTGATCCGGCGACTTCGCAGCCGGCTGGTCGGCACGCACATGAGCTTCGCGAGCATGCAGGTCCCGATCGACGTGCGCTTCGCGGTCCAATTCCCCAATCTTGACGGCGACGACGACCCGCGAAACCTGCTCGAGGAAGCATTTCGACTGCTTCACTGGCGGGCCGCGGTCAGCGGCCCAACGCATACGCCTGCCGGCTGAGAAAGCGCTCCCGATCGCAACGCAGATCCTCTCGTCGTCCTGATTCCTGTCGGCGGCTCGCCAGGTCTTGGAGACACCACTCACCGCGCAGTGGGAATCCAGTACTGGGAATCCAGCGGGGAATCCAGGACAGCCACGAATTGGAGTCGCACTCGAAGCGCCCCATGCAGGCTTCGAGGAAACTTCCAGCGGCAGCCGCCGTCTTGCCCGGAGAAACCTCCCAGCCAGCCGGCCGGGACGGCCTGAAGTCAGTCAGAAAGGCATGGGGAGCGGAGCCGAGCAAGCACAGCCGCCATCAATGGGAAAAGGCGCAAAGCCAGTGGTGGGCCCATGGTCATGAACCCACACCCGCGGCCGCCTGGTCGAGGCGATCGCGCAGCTCGGCCGGCTGAACGATGCCGAGTATCATTTCGCCAGACGGCGTGATCATTGTCGGAGTTCCGCCAATGCCCATCTGCTGGCCCAGTTTGTAGTGCGCGCTCACCGGGTCGTCGCATTGTTGCGGCTGAATCGACTGACCGGACTGCGCCTGGTCCATGGCCCTTTCGGGGCGGCCCGAGCACCAGACTGATACGAGGTCGGTGTAGGTGGTGCTGCCAAGACCGGCACGAGGGAATGCCGCATAACTCACCCTGATGCCCAGCTCGTTGTAATCCTCGATCAAACCGTGCAGGCGGCGGCAGTATCCACAGTCGGTATCGGTGAAGACCAGCAGCTCGTAGTCGGCATCCGCCGGGCCGTAAGAGATCAAAGTGCTCGTGTCGACCTCTTCAAGTAATTGCACACGGATGTCGCGCCTGGCCAATTCGCTCAGGTCGTCCCGCGTGTCCAGATTGACCAGCCGCCCCTCGACGAGATACTGCCCGTCCTCGGTCAGGAAGAAAACGTCGGTACCCACCGTCACTTGAACCAGGCCATCGATCGGTGTACTCGCAATCACCCACCCGCCATCGGCTCCAAACAGCTTTTCCAGGCGCTGCTCGACTTGATCGAATGTCGCTAGCGCGGGTCCAGAGACCAGCAGCAACATCAGAAAGGAATACCAGAGGCTCTTGTTCTTCATCGTGACTCCCGATAGAGAATGAGCGGTCGGCCCGTGACGCCCGACCTCGAGTTTGTGACCCTCGATTGCAGTCTGGGTTCCGATGAGTCCGCGATTGTCGGCAACACTGCACCCCTGCGACTGATCCTTGGACAGCCTTGTTCGATCAACTATTTGCGTGGGCACTCTGCCATCCTCGTTGATGGACAGTCGCCACTCGAGTGCGTAGGCTTGTCGCCTGCATGTCCTCTTCAAGCCCCGACCGTAACCAAGGGAGCACGCGATGAATCCATCATCCCGGGCACCTCTGCGAGCTGAGCTCAAGTTTCTGGCCGACCTTTCGGCACCGCTGGTCTACGTGCCCTCCAGGGGAGGCGGCGACGAGACGGAGCATCTCGGCAACTACCGTAACCACGAGGTCGAAATTCACGATGCCAGGGCCGCGTTGCCAGAAAGCGATTTGGATAACGAAGGCTTCGTGCTGATTGCGCACCGTAGCGAGGTCATCGACTTCTACAGCGACTCGGCGCTCGAGTCGACCTACCATCCCGAGCTGATCGACCTGATCAAGCGGGTGACAGGTGCGCAGCGGGTGGAGGTCTTCGACGACACCCGACGGAGCTCTTCGGTCTCGAACCAGCAGGCCCGCGGCTCCCGCGATCCAGCCAACATCGTCCATAACGACTACACGCATGATTCAGGCCCCAGACGGCTCGATGATTTCTTCAGCGATTCGCCTGAGGACGCCGCCCGGCTGAAGCAGCGCCGATTCGCGATCATCAATGCCTGGCGATCGATCGGCGCACCCGTGCTCGACCATCCGCTCGTGCTCTGTGACGCGCGCACGATTCGGGAGAACGATCTCGTCGCCGTCGAGCGACGCGGAGAAGACCGCATCGGCGAGCTGCAGGTGGCCATGCATGACCCGAGCCAACGCTGGTACTACTTTCCCGAAATGAATCGCGACGAAGTGCTCCTGTTCAAGACCTACGACTCGGCACTCGATGGAACCACCCGCTTCACGCCGCATTCCTCGTGCAGGGATCCGAACGCACCCGACGACGCCCCGGCCAGGGAGAGCCTGGAAACGCGGTGCCTGGTGTTCTTCTGAAAGGTATCGTCTCTGCCGGCGCAGGCTCGCCCGACCCTGAACGTCCACGAGCGGCGCATTCGGCCAGAAGGACGGGGAGACCCGGACGACCGGACCCTGCAGGGTTTCGTCCTGGCCGTCAGGTCGAGAGCATCAGAAGCAATGCAGTCAGCGCGTAACTTCCCAGGAAAGGAATGACCAGGTGCCCCATCACGTCGCGGGCCTGGATCAGTACGCCGGCACCCATGACGGGAAGGATGATCAGTAGAAAGAAAGGCGGAGAAGATTGGTCGAGGTCTCACCGTGGGCGTCGGACATGACACTCACCACGTTGGGCAAGCCGCGGATTTCCGGATTCTCCGTTCATATACTCCGAACGGCTGATTCGGTACAGTGAAAGAGAGCCATCAACGGGAGGCCACCCATGTTTAGACGATTCGCATCAACATCGCTGCTCGGACTTCTTCTCGCGTTCTCTGTCCAGGCCCAGGACGAACGCCCCTTCTCGGTCGAACCAATCGCCTCCTTCGACGAACCATGGACGCTCACGTTCCTGCCGAACGGCCGGATGCTGGTTACCGAGAAGAAGGGGAATCTTCGGGTCGTTACCAAAGAAGGCCGGCAATCACCACCGATCGAAGGATTGCCGGACGTAGACTATCGCGGTCAGGGTGGACTCGGCGACGTGATCCTGCATCCGGACTACGCGGACAACGGGATCGTCTACATCAGCTACGCCGAAGCCGGCATAGGCGACACGCGGGGTGCCGCGGTCATGCGCGCGGTTCTTGAGCTCGGCGAACGCGGCGGCCGGATCACCGACGGGGAAGTGATCTGGCGCCAGTATCCGAAGGTTCTGGACGACGGCCACTACGGTCATCGGCTCGCCTTCGACGACGAGGGCTACCTGTGGATCTCGTCGGGCGAACGACAGAAATTCACGCCCGCGCAGGACATGCAGAGCAACATGGGCAAGATCCTGAGGCTCGAAGAGGATGGCTCGATACCGTCCGACAACCCCTTCGTCAACTACATCGAAGAAGAGCCGCTGGTCGATGGGGTCGGCCCCTACGGCGAGGTCTGGACCCTGGGCCATCGCAACCCCCTGGGCATGGCCTTCGATTCCGACGGGCAACTGTGGGTAATCGAGATGGGCCCGGCGGGCGGCGACGAGCTGAACCGCATCGTCCGCGGTGAAAACTACGGCTACCCGGTGGTCTCCAACGGCGACCACTACGACGGACGCGACATGCCGGATCACGACGCCCGTCCGGAGTTCACCGCGCCCGTGATCAGCTGGACACCGGTCATTTCTCCCGGCGACTTCATGATCTACGGCGGCGACCTCTTCGAGGGATGGCAGGGCGACGCCTTAGCGGCCGGGCTGTCGTCTCAGGCCATCGTGCGCATCCGTTTTGACGGCAACGATGCCAGCGAGGTCGAGCGTTACGACATGGGCGCACGAATCCGCAGCATCGAGGAAGCGCCGGACGGGAGCATCTGGGTCTTGGAGGACGAGCGCGGCGAGAGCCGGGGTCGACTGCTGAAACTCACGCCACGTTCGTGAGTAACGTCACGTCAATGAACGTGGGCCAGCGGATATGAATATTCCATCTTCTGGAGTGAAGCTGCGGGGACCAACCGCCCCCACACGACTCGCCACCAGAAAGAGAGCCGGCATGACGCTAGAACGGACACGGGCGTTCTTCGCCCTCTTGCTCCTGTTGATGGTCGCGCCATGGGCCCCGGCTGAAACACGATCCCCGGCCCGGACCGTCGTGATCGTCCATGGCGCCTGGGGCGGCGGCTGGGACTGGAAGGAAACGGCAGCTGTCCTCGAATCCCGCGGCTTCGAAGTCCACCGGCCGACGCTGACTGGCCTCGGCGAGCGGCGCCACCTGCTGTCTCCGGGCATCGACCTGACAACGCACATCGCTGATGTGGTCAACGTGCTGCGCTTCGAACAGCTCGACGACGTGATCCTGGTCGGGCACAGCTACGGCGGCATGGTCATCACGGGCGTGGCAGAGGCGATTCCCGAGCGGCTCGAGCGGCTGGTCTACTTCGACGCGTTCCTGCCGTTCGACGGCGAGTGCATCTTGGCAGTGGGTCGGGATGCCGAGCCCAGCGAGCTATGCACGGACGAAGCGGCGGAACGCATGCTTTCCGAGCCCACGAACGCCGGCGGGATTCCGCCGGGCTGGGTGGCGCCCGGCACGCCGCCGCGGACTGACGTACCCCATCCCGTGGGCACCTTCGTCGAGCCCATCAAACTCGCGGGCGCGCCCGGCAATGGCGTGCCCGCCGGCTACATCATCACCCGCGAGACGGCCGGCGGAACAGACGATTTCAACGTGACGGCGAAACGAGCCGAGGAACTCGGCTTTCCGGTGGTCGAGTACGTCGGCAATCATGTTCCCCATCGGGAAGACCCGGAAGGCGTCGCTCGCCTGTTCGTCAGCTTCAGCCCGGCCAACGACCGAACGAGAGAATAGCAGGCGCTCTCCCCCTCGAAGAGTCCAGCGCGACGGCGCTGATAGAGCCGCCCAGCAAGCGTCGGCGAGACGCCTCGATGGGTCTTGTCCCGTCTTGGCATTCTCATTTCTTACCTCAAGGCAGGCGACCTTCCGGGTAGCGGGTCGCCCGACCCGCCGGAATGCCGCAAGAAAGGCTGTCGGCGTCGTTCGAAAAGATTGACATGGCTCACGATCCTGAATCATATTTATGAAAGGCATCGCGCCGACAGGCCCGAGATAGTCCCATCGAGGGCTTCGTGCAACGCTTGAAAGCGGCCACGCGATGCGCTGCCTGAGGGAGGGCAACCCATGAATGAGACGAGCGTCGGCCTGCGCGCCGCCCCGGGGCTGGACCTGATCAAATGGACGGCACCGGCCGTCATGGCGTTGATGATCCTGGCGGTCATGGCCTTCTGGCCGCGCTACCTGTCCAGCCCCGCCACGCTGGGCACGCCCTTTCTGCACTTCCACGCGATCACCGCGACGCTGTGGTTCGCGCTGCTGTTCACCCAGCCCTTGCTGATCCGCAACCGCAAGCCTGCATGGCACCGCCGGCTGGGCTACGCCTCACTGGCGCTCGCACCGCTCGTGGTCGCCGCCTTCGTCCTTGCAGCGCACAGCCAACTGGGCAGCCGCTCCGCACCGGACGTCTGGCCACTCGGGCGCTACATCCTCTACCTGCAACTTTCGCTCGGAGCATTGTTCGGCCTGTTCTGGCTTATGGGCATGCTCGAGCGCAGGGACCGTCTGGTGCACGCCCGCTACATGGTGGCCACCGGACTGACCTTCATCGACCCCGTGCTGGCCCGCCTGCTGCCCGACCTGGGCATTCCGCCCCAGTTCGTGACCTTCGCGGTCACCGACATTATCCTGCTGGCCCTGATCTGGCTCGAACGTGATGCCCGCCGAGGCCGCGAGGTCTTCCCGATCGTGCTGGCGCTTTTCCTGTTGTCGCAACTGCCGGTGTTCATGGGACTGACCGACTCGCCAGCCTGGGAAGCCTTCGCGGGCTGGTACCTTTCCCTCCCGTTGACCTAGTCGTTGCGCAAGCCCGTCGGAACAATCTGAACCAGAATGATCTGCCTCACGGATTGGAAGCTCTCGAAATGTTGGGTGGCCTGACTCACGAACTGGCTTCCGCAAGTTTCTGCACGCTACAGAGGAAGTTGTCAGGCCTGATACGACAAGTCCCTCGGAACCGGACGGGCGCTGACCTTAAGCATTGCGTGCACGGTCAACCATGGACCATGGCGGCGCTCTCGAGCAAGGAACAACGGCGGCTCGCCGCCCGTATCCATGAACGATCAGCGCAACCTCACGACAGGGCCGGTCTGGGCAAGCCGATGTTGGCCCTGGCCTATTCGCTGACCCGAACGATCATCTTTTACGTCCCCATGGTGTGGATCGCCTCGCGGATCGATGGCTCGATCACCGTCTACACCGCCATCGCCGCGGACAACGTCCTGGCCGGCCTGGTCGTCGCGTTCGAGTCGATCCGGCGAATCCGTCGTCTGGCCGGAGGCCGTGAGGGACGCAAGGCGGTGAGGTGCCTCAGCCCTGGCCAGCGCGCGCCCGATGAGCGGACGATAGATGAATTCTTGGGTTTGCCAGCTCCGACGCTTCTGCTCTCCGGGGCAATCAATCCTCGAATCTGTCGTTGAACACGCTGTCCCCGGGCAGCGAGATTTTCGCGATGCGGGTTCTCCAGTTGAAGGCGCTGTCGATCGGGATGTACTGGTTGATGTACCAACCGGCACTGGGATCCGAGGGGTCAGGCACCATGGCAGTGTAATCGCCCCAGCGGGACGGGTTCGTCTGCACGCCCGGCCCTTCAAGTATGGTCGTTTCCGACACGTTCAGCAGTCCCGAAGGCGTGCCGCGAATCTGTGCGGCATAGCGGATGTCGGGAGGCGTCGTGTCGTCCGGGTCCTCGCCGGAAACGGAGTAGCCGATCAGGATATCGCCGCGGCCGTTGAAGCTGGCACTGCCCATCCATCGGTCGTTGGTATCCGGTGAAAACGTGCCCGACTGCACGACTTCCCAGTTACCGCCCGCGCCGGTGCTGGCCAATTCGTACCATCGGATGCCGGCTCGGTCGGTGCCATCCACGTCGACCGTGTGATTGACGACCATGTGGAGATCGCCGTCGATCAGGCGAGTCGCGGCGCGGTGCATCATGAAGTATGACAGCGCATCCAGGTCGTTCGTCGTCGACGGCTGATCGATGCAGCCCGGGAAAAGGCCGCCGCAGAAAGAAGGGTCGAAGGGTGCCACCGACAGTGAGTTGACCGCTGTGAGTGTTGAATTGCCGGGCGTGTCGAAGTCGGGATCGAGTTGCAGGAGCTCGAGCCTGTCCGGGCCTTGCTCGAAGCCCACGAAGTTACCGGGCGTATCGCCCACGCTGATACCGCCAACGGTGTTGATACTCGAGTCCGCATTGATCGGCAGGAATCCGTCTACGTCCCCGAGCAAGTCCGTAATCGAGTGGACGATCAGTGTGGATGGATCTCCCATCCGCATCGCGGGGTAGTCCATGGCAGCCGCCTGCATGTCCAACGAGGCGCCGAAGTTACGGACGGACACGAGGAGGGCGTCCGAGGTGATGCCGAACTTTGGGTAGTCGGGGAAGTCGACGAAGTCGAACGCGTACAGATAGTACGATCCCGTCGGGTCCGCCGACGTCGAGACGGCCACGCAGAGATGCTGGCCCGTTGAAACCGCGAACTGCGTCAGAACGAAGCGGTTATTGAAGGGGTCGTATAGAGCGATCGGATACCCGTCGTTGTCGTTCTCGCATGGACCGCCGAAGCCCGACCACAGATCGTTCAGCGGGAACGGACCCACGAGCGAATTGCCGGACTTGTCATAGATTTCCGTGACGACGTTGACCGAGGCCACGATATGGTTCGGGCCCACGGCGATGTTCGGGTCCGGGGGCGCCAGACCGCCCGGGTTGTCATCGACCTCGGGGCCCTCGAAGCTGATCGAAGGAGCGACTCCATTGACGGTACCCTCGGTTGTCTGCAACAGGGAGTCCACGAAGTCTCTCGAGGATGCTTCCGGGTCGAACCAGCCCGGAACTTGCCTTCCCGAGAGCTGCCTTGGCACGTGTCGTTCTTCGTAGCCCCGGGGAATTTCCCTCAGGGGCGCGGACCGATGCGGGAGACCCGACGTGGCGATGTGTTTCGGACCCGCCACCCTCTGCTCAGCCCAGCCAGGAGCGGTGGTGAACAGGAGCACTGCAAACACAATGCAGAGAACTTTCATAAGCGCCTCCCCTCCCCGGATAGTTGAAGATATCTGGTGTGGTCTGTGGCGCGTTGCCTCGAGTATATTAGGCTCCCTTCTGGATTTCCACCGATAGCCCGCGGATCGGCAAGGCACCGGGAAGCGCCCCCGGACACCGGCGGTGCCTCGGTCCTGGCCAGTCGGGGTCGCGAGGAAATCCCCGAATCCCGGCTTCGCATTGACCGCGCCGGGCACATTCCTGACTGATCTCGCAATCGGGCAGGCGGACGAAGACGCACCGATCGCGGGTATCACACTTCTTGGTGCGGCGCGACGAGCGAAAGACCGGTGTGCCGGACGGCCGACCCGTCCGGCACGACGCTCGACGCGTTCTGCCCACTCGATCAGTGGGTGCGATGGGCGATACCCATCCAGGCAGCACACATCAGCAGTACGGCCAGTAGGCCCCAGCCAATCCACGAGCCGGCCGGCACGCTCAGCGCCGGCGCTTGCGGACCACCGATGCCGCCGCCGCGAGACTCGAAGATATAGCGACCGGTCACGCTGCTGTTGATTGAGTTCGACACCAGGGCATTGGGACCGCCGTCGAGAAACGCGCCGTTGACTGCCGACCCGGTCAGTTCGAAGGCCGTGCCCGGATCGCCGGTGCCGTTGGAGTAACCGACGCGGGCCGAGTTGCCTCCCAGGCCGTTGGCGTCGCTACCGCTGGCTTCGCCCGCCTCCCACTGAATCTGGCCGTAGTTGAACACGATATCGAAATCGCCGGCGGCGATATCGGAGCGATCGACCAGGATCAACTGGAAGCTGTTGCGATTGGTGTGCGAGGGGCTGCTGTTGTAATAGTCCACGTTGACCCAGTTGACACCGAAGGCCGGCCGGCCGTCGAACGTTCCGGTGCCATAGGTAACCGGATCACCGGCCGCGGAGGTATCCACGTCGGCAAAGAACGGCGCGATGATTTCCTGTCCCGTGGAGGTCAGGTCGAACGGCGTAAAGGTCGACAACGGCGCATCGAAAGTGACGTTGCCGTTGTTGTTGACGTAGAGCTCGCTGCGAGACACGCCGAAGAAGTTCACCGTGAACCCGATGGGGACCGCGCTCGTGGACCCGTCGTCGTTGGCCGGGAGCGTGTTCGAGTCGAATCCCGGGACGATGGCCTGGCCCCAGGCGGCCGGGGCGACGGCGACGAGAACGAGGATGGCAAGGGCCCGAATGGGCGCATTCGTAGTGGAGAAATGACGCATAGAAGCCTCCCTGTGTAGACGAAAACCGCACATCGTCCAGCCTACGTTACCGCACGATACGCTGCATGACCAAGTTCTATAACGAGATTCCGGGACGGATCACGACAGCCGCGATCGCCTCGAACGAGCGATTCGAGTTCGCATTCGCGATCGGGGCGGGCCGCGCCGGGAGGACCTAGAATTCGAGACATGGCGTCTTCGCTCAGTCTGACCTCGGTGTCCAATTTTCCCGGCGGTATCGGACCGGAGGTGAGACTGCAGCGATTTCCGCCCGAGGGCATCAGCGGCGTGATGTTGTTCACGCTGACCGGCGCAGGCCTGACCCTGCTGAATCGCAATGACCCGAAGGACGGGGATTCCCCACCGTTGTTCTGTTGCTGTGGTCTCGAGCCCAGCGGAAAAAGTCGGAGCGGCTCGCCTGCGAGCGGCGCCATCGATTCATTGGAGCCAGGCAATAATCATCAATTTGCAGCGGTCTGGCCCAGTAGCTCCAGCATGGACACGGTTGCCACCTCGGTGCCTACGGGAATCGCCTTCAGGTCGACCACGAAATTGGGATTATGAGCCGAGTACGGCAGAGCCTTGCCTTCTTCGATTGCTCTGGCGAAGACCTCCGGGTCTGCCACTCCAACGACAAGAAATGTGAAAGGCACATCGTCGTGGGGCCCCTTGAGCAGGTGCACATCCTCCGAACCGGTGGACGGCGGAAATTCAGTAACGACGTTATCCTGGCCAAGCAGATCCTTCAGCGGGACAGACAGTCGATTGGCCAAAGCGGTATCGTTTACCAGAGGGGTCGAACCGCCCTTCATCGTGATTTCGGGCATCTTGTCTTCGGGCATTCGTAGGTGCGGGCAATGCCTTCGCTGATTCTCCTGATACCGTTGACCGGTCATCCGTCTGGTGCGCGACAAGTCCCGGTCACTCCCATTGCGTGATTGAACCGTCCCGATCAGGTCTCGCCGAAATCCGGTGAGACTCTTTCGTCGGGGAAATTGCATTCGGGGGTAGGACACTTCAACTCGGACTTGGGGAGATTGGGAATGACGAAAACCACGCTCACCCGCGGGGCCGGATTACTCGGCCTGCTGGCCGTTCTTCTGGCGCCAGCGATGTCTTCGGCGCAGCCCGGAGCTTTCGCCTACCAGGGGCAGCTTACTACCGCAGACGGGCCGGTCAACGGCACATGCGATTTCGACTTTTCGCTGTGGACGGCCGCCAGCGGCGGCACGCAGATCGGCACTGACACCGCCTCCGGGCTTGCGGTGTCGGGTGGTCTTTTCACGGCCGAACTGGACTTCGGACCCGGCGCGTTCGACGGCGGTGCACGCTGGCTGGAAGTCACCGTGGACTGCGGCACCGGATCGGCGACGCTACCGCGTCAGCAACTGACGGCCTCTCCGTACTCGCTGACCAGTTTCTCCACGACCGGTTTGCAGGGCCGGCCGCTCAGCGATGCGGCGCCGGCGTCGGGCGAGGTGCTGGCCTGGAACGGCAGCGCCTGGGCGCCGTCGCCCGACCAAGACAGCGGCGGCGACGTCACGGCCGTCAACTCGGACTTCGGGCTCATGGGCGGTGGAACAAGCGGGGACATCTCGCTGCAAATCGACCTCAACGAAACGCAGCATCGGATCGGCGAGGACTGCGACCCCGGCGAGAGCATCCGCGCAGTCGACGCTTTCGGCAATGTGATTTGCGAGCCGGATACAGATACCACCTACAGCGGAAACGACTTTGCGGTCAGCGACCAGCAGTGTCCGGCCGGGGAATACGTCACGCAAATCGATGCGTTCGGCAATGTGGTCTGTGAGTCGATCGGATTCTCAAGCTTGGTCATTCGGTCGGACACCACGCAGATCACGATCGTGGGCGGGGGTACGCAACAGCTCTTTGCCACTGCGGAATGTCTTCCGGGCGAAATCATGACCGGAGGCGGTGCCCGGGTCGGGGCCAGGGCGAGACTCTATCGATCGGGCCCTCTCGGAGATACGCAGTGGACAGCCTCCGCGCTCAAGCGATCCGATGCGGGTGGCGACGGCGAAACGCTCTCCATCACGGCCTTCGCCGTGTGCGTGACCTTCTGAGGAGTGCATCGTGCCTTCCATTCTGCGAGCCTTATTCCTGGGCCTGCTGGCAAACCCCGGCTGGACGATGGAAATCGAATGGTCGACGACCGACGGCGGCGGCGTGCAGGCTGCCAGCGCCGGCCCCTATACCCTCAGCGCCACACTCGCTCAGCCCGATGCCTCCCAGCCGGTCTCTTTCGACGGCTTAACGCTCGGCGGCGGCTTCTGGCCGGTGGTGACCCTCGCCGACCTCGAGTTGGCGGCTACCGTTCAGAGCACCCCGGTCATCGCGGGCACATCGGTGGACTATGCGGTGGACATTCTCAACCGCGGGGCGGCGACAACCGCCTCCACCCTGACGATTGACCTCCCACCGGAATTGACGGCGGCGACCACCAGCGGCTGCGCCGAGGATCCCGCGGGAATTCCGAGCTGCACGCTGCCGATGCTCTCTCCCGGCGAGATCACGAGCGTCGACGTGCAGGCGCAGGCCGCCGGCATCCTGCCGCCGACACTGAGCAGCGGCTTTTCGATCGCCGGGGAGGCGTTCGAGTCGGATGCAGCCGACAACGCTGTCCTGCTCGAGTCGCTGACCGGCGCAGACACCGTCCTGGCGCTTTCCAGCGATGCCGGGCCCGACCCGATCGCCGCCGGAGAGACGGTCACGTACGCCTTGACCGTCGCCAACGGCGGACCTTCGGACGATCCTGCCACGACGCTGGTCTCGCAGCTCGATGCGGCCCTGAGCTGCGGCTGGACAAGCCAAGCTGCCGGCGGCGCGAGCGGCAATACCGACGCGATTGCGCCGGACGAGCTCGACGAAAGCCTCGAACTGCCGGCCGGAGGCTCGGTGAGCTACACCATCGATTGCGCTCTCGACCCGGCCCACCGCGCCGACCTCGTCAGCCAGTTCGATGCCGGCAGCAGTGTTGACCCGGCCGACCAGATTGCGGTCGATACGACCACCGGCGTCGTCGCCAGCGCCGATGTCGCCTTGTCGCTCGCAGCTTCGGACCTCTCGCCGGATGCCGGCCAGATCGTCGAATACGAGGTGGTCATCATCAACGAGGGGCCGTCCTCGGCCTTCGGAGTGCAGCTGGCGGCCACCCTCAGCGACGGGCTATCGTTCGACACCGCCGGCCCGGGCTGTAGCTTCGACGGCACCGGCACCATCGACTGCAGTCTCGGCGACCTCCCGCCGGGTAGCGAGGTCGTCACTACCATTGCGGCGCTCAACCAGGCCTTGCGTGGTCCGCGGGAGATGAGCGCGTCGGTGGCCGCGGCGACGCCCGATCCCGATACCGGCAACAACTCGGCGACCGTCAGAGGGTTCTCGGCGGTGCCGATTCCGGTCGCCTCGCTGCCAGGACGGTTGATCCTGATGATCGGGCTGCTGGCCATCGGCCTTCTCGCGCTGCGTAGGGTGACCTGAACCGCCCATTGTCAGCCCGAGCCCGCGCCGACGGCCAGCACCGCTTGCGCGCGGCGCCGGATGTCGGCGCCGTCGGCAAACTGCTGCTCGAGCCGGCGTTCGGCGGCCGACGCCAGTCGCCGGGCTTCTTCACCGCGTCCGAGTGCAGCCAGCGCCTGAGCCTTCAGGACGCGCAGTATCTGACGCTTGGGGTGCTGCGGTGAGAATCCATCCGGCAAGTCTGCGTCGATCTGCTCGATGCGGTCGAGGGCGCTTTCAGCATCGCCGCTGTCGATATCCAGTCGCGCCGCGGCCAGCCGCGCACGCCGCAGCCCGAACGCCGCCATCGGCCCCAACGACTCGAGCGCCTCGAGCGCGTTGGCCATTCGGATACGCGCGGCCCGGGGCTGCCCGCGTGCCGCCTGCAGTAGTGCGGCCTGCACCTCGGAAGCCTGCCAGCGGTAACGGTTGTCGGGAAATTCCTCGGACAGCGCGGCCCGGGCGGCATCGAGCAGGCGGCCGGCCTCGGGCAGCACGCCGCGTTTGATCAGCAGCCGGGCAAGATTGACCCGGGCTCGTATGACGGGAAGGGCGTCCGGCCCGGACAGCTCCCGGCGCAACTCGATCGAGCGTCGGAACAAAGGCTCGGCGCGTTCGAGATCGCCGGCGTCTTCATAGAGGCTGGCAAGATTGTTGATCAGGAATGCGTGCAGCATCGGGTCTCGCTGTGGGTTGGCGTCGATGATCGCCAGCGCGTCTCGATAGGCGCGCTCGGCGTTCGGGTATCGACCGGCATCGTGGTGAACATTGGCGAGTTCGTTGCCGACCCGTGCCAGTGATATCGCGTCGGGGCCGTAAATATCGCGCCGGAGCGCGATCGACGCCTCGAGGAGCTCGGCCGCCACGACCAGTCGACCCGCATTGCGATGAGCGGAGGCCAGCGATTCCAGCGAGGCCAGGCGCGACGGGTGGCGCAATCCGAGCTGCGCCGACTTGGCCTCGAGCACCTGCTCGAACAGTTCGACCGCTTCGTCATAGCGGCCCTGCCCGGACAGCGCGATGGCGAGGTTGTGCCGGAAGCGGGTCTCGACGATCGCATTCTGGCGCGTTTCGGGCAGGGTTGCGGCGATCTCGAGTGCCCGTCGTGCCCAGTTTTCGGCGTCATCGAATCGCTCATTGACTTCGAGCAGAATGCCGTAGTTGTTGTAGGCGCTGGCCAGCGCTTCTCGAGGCCCGCCTTCACGCTCCAGGACCCGGATGGCCGTTCGCAGTCGTCGCGAGGCCTCTTCGTATTCGCTGCGCTCGCGGTGGAGGTCGGCTAGTTCGAGCCGAAGGGCCCAGAGCGCCTCATCGTCCTGACCGCCCTGCTCACCGAGAGCGATGGCTGATTCGTAAAGCGGTACGGAGTCGTCGAGCAATCCAAGATTGCGGTAGGCCAGGGCCATGCGGTGTACGAGGCGAGAGCGAACAGCCGGCGCCATGTCCGGCTGATCGCGGATCCGTTCGACCCCGCGGTCGAGCAGTTCGCGGGCGGTCAGGGTTTCTCCCTGATGGGCGGCCGGATCGGCCGCGCCGAACAGGTCGACCAGGTAGTCGGCGATCTGTTCGGTGGTGTCGGCGGCCTGCAGGGCCGTTGCTCGCTCTTCTTCGAGTTTGATCGCCAGGGCGGTTACTCCCGCCGAGAAACCAAGAACGATCACGGCAGACGCTGCAAATGAGGCCGCCAGCGCCCGATTGCGACGCGTGAACTTCACCAGTTGGTCGAACCATCCGGGCGAGCGCGCGCGAACCGGGTAATCGGACAGCCATCGGTCGAGATCGTCGATCAGTGCCGCCACGCTGGCGTAACGGTCATGCGGTGAATCGGCGATCGCAAGGGCGATCACGGCATCGAGATCGCCACGTGTTTGGCGGGCGTTGCGCGTCCGGCCGCGGTCGGTGAGCAGTTGCGAGGGCAGACGCGACCGGCCGCCACTTTGCGCGGCATCGTCGTGGGGGGAGAACCCTGTAAGCAATCGATAAAGCAGCGCGCCGAGGCTGTAGATGTCGGTGGCGGTCGTGATCGACTCGCCACGCACCTGCTCCGGGCTGGCGTAGGCCGGCGACAGCGCCCGCCCGCCATGGAGCGTGCGTTCGGAGCCGTCGACCGGCGCCGCAACCGAATCCGCCAGCTCGGTCGGCTTGTCCGATGGCCGGTCGATGAACTTGGCGATACCGAAATCCAGCAGTCGCACTCGGCCGCTGGCG
>JAAAPE010000020.1 GCA_009908385.1 Gammaproteobacteria bacterium | reverse complement strand
GGTCTTCACCGGCGACTTCCAGGCCGAAGGCGGCGTTGTCGAGCACGGTTCGGTGCGGCATCAGGGCGAAGGACTGGAAGACCATCGCCAGGTCGCGCCGGCGCAGTTCGATCAGCTCCTCCTGCGACATGCCGGTGACGTCGCGGCCGTTGATGCGGATGCGGCCGCTGGTCGGTTCGATCAGGCGGTTGAGCAGGCGCACGAGGGTGGACTTGCCCGAACCGGACAGGCCCATCACGACGAAGATTTCGCCCTCGCGGATCGACAGTTGTGCATCGTGCACGCCGACGGTCTGGCCGGTCCGCTCGAAGATCTCGTCCTTGCTCTTGCCCTGCTTCAGCAGCGGGGCGGCGGCGTCCGGATCGGAACCGAAAACCTTGTAGAGCCCCGAGACTTCGATCATTGGGGCGTCGTTCATGCGCGACCTGCGGTCAATGGGAAGCGTTCAAGCCTAAAGCCCGGGGCGCCCTGATTCAAATCCGTCAGAAAGCTTCAAGCGCCGGGGTTTCCCGGCGCTTGCATTGACAGGCGTGAAGGCCAGCGACCGCGAAATCAGTCGATCAGGAAGCGCTCGAAGAACAGAACGACCGCTTCGCTGTAGAGATCGCGATTCTCCTTGCGGCGATAGCCGTGGCCCTCGTTGAGGGCGTTCATGTACCACACCGGGCTGCCCTGATCGCGCAATGCCGCCACGATCTGCTCGGCCTCGGTGACGGGCACGCGTGGATCGTTCTCGCCCTGCACCACGAACATCGGCACGTCGATCTTGTCGACGTTGTTGAGCGGGCTGATGGCCTGGAGGTGCGCGCGCATCTCCGGATCGCGCTCGTCGCCGTATTCGACACGCCTGAGATCGCGGCGATAGTCCTGGGTGTTCTGGAGGAAGGTCACGAAGTTGCTGATGCCGACGATGTCGACGGCGGCCTTGAGCCGATCGCTGTAGTGCACGCTGCTGGCTAGCACCATGTATCCGCCGTAGCTGCCGCCGTAGACGGCCACGCGATCGGCGTCGAGGTCGGGCTGCGTTTCGATCCAGTCGAGCAGCGCGCCGATGTCCCTGACCGAATCCTCGCGCAGGAAGCCGTTGTCGAGCTGCAGGTAGCTCTTGCCGTAGCCGGCCGAGCCGCGCACGTTGGGCCGGATCACGGCCGCGCCGAGGCGGTCGATCCACAGCTGGTAGGTGCTGGAAAAGGCGGGGCGCGACTGGCTCTCGGGCCCGCCGTGGATCTGGATGATGACCGGGTGCGGCCCCTCGCCTTCGGGACGATAGACAAAGGCCGGAATGTCGCGCGGCCGGCCGTCGACTTGGTCGAAGGTCGGGTAGTGCACCAGCTCCGGCATGACGAACCGTTCGGTGTCGAGCCCGCCGACCTCGCTGTAGGTCCAGCGCGTCAGCTCACCGGTGTCGAAATCCATGACATGCACGTCGCTGGGCGAGCGCGCGTTGTTGACCACGATCGCCAGCGATTCGTCGTCGTCGCTGAACGAAGCGCCGCCGACCAGGCCTTCGGGCAGGCTGTCGATGCGCGAGTAGCTGTCATCGGCCGGATCGAAGCGGTACATGCGGCTGATGCCGCCTTCGTTGGTGACGAACACCCCCGCATCGCCGGCGTGGTTGAGCTCCATGCCCTGAACCGACCAGGGAATGTCGTCGGTGATGATGCGCTTTTCGGCGTCGGCCCGGAGCGGCTGCCAGGCCAGCTGCGCGAACTCGCCCTCGGAATCGGTGGCCATGTAGACGCCCTCGCCGTCGGCATCGAAGCCGAAGGGCAGGTTGCGCGACGGCTCGGCGGCGCTGCCGGCGATGCGGGTGAGTTCGCCGGAGTCGAGGTCGAGCACGTGAATGCGCGAATCGTTGACGCTGATGTACTGCACGATCAGCAGCTTGTCGTTGTCGGCCGAGAACTCGACCGGACCCCACCAGCTGCCGTCCGGCGATTCGAGCACGAGCTCCGCCTCGCGGCCGTTGTCGAAGTCGAACATCCAGATGTCGTTGGAGCGGCCGTTGCGCCGCGTCGACTGGAAGGCCAGGTAGCGCCCGTCCTCCGACCACTCCAGCGCGCCGTTGCGCGACTGGCCGTCGCTGATCATTTCGCGGCTGCCGTCGCGGGGGTCGAAGAGGAAGATCTGGTCGAACTCGCTGCCGCCCTCGTCCATCAGGAAGGCCAGGAGATCGCTGCCGGGACGCCGGGACGCACCACCGACGGGCTCGTCGTACCAGGTGAGCTGGTGCCGGGCGCCGCCGGGCTGGTCGACCCGGTGAATCTGGCTGACCTCGGCGAAACGCGTGGCGATGTAGAGACTCTCGCCGTCGGCGCTCCAGTCGATCAGGCCGGCGGAGCGGGTGTTCTGGTAGCGGGTCAGCGCCTCGCTGATCGAGGCCGGAATCTCGGGCACGTCCTCGAGCACGACGTTGCCGGAATTGGCGGTCCGGCGGTCGACGTCGGCAAGCACCGACATCGCCGCGACCATGAGGAAGAACAGAATGAACAGGCGTCGCATGGGACCTCTCACTGAGTTTCGAAACCGGCCCAGTATATCGGCCGGCCGAATGCCGGGAGTGAGCGTCTCAGGCGACGGTCAGGATTCCTCGCGCTTCCGGACCAGGGTGAGGCCGTCGCCGAGCGGCACCAGCGAGAAGTCGATCTCCTCGCGATCGCGCAGGTACTCGTTAAAGGCGCGAATGGCCTGGGTATCCTCGTCGTCGTCGGCTTCGTCGACGACCTTGCCGTCCCAGAGCGTGTTGTCGACCATGATCAGGCCGCCGGGGCGAACCAGGTCGTGGCAGCGCTCGAAGTAGTCGATGTAGCCGGACTTGTCGGCATCGATGAACGCGAGGTCGAAGGTGTCCTCGCAGCCCGACACGATGAGTTCGTCGAGGGTCGTCAGCGCCGGTCGGAGCTCGAGCATGATGCGCTCGTCCACCCCGGCCTCCTGCCAGTAGCGACGGGCGATGTCGGTCCATTCGCGGCTGATGTCGCAGGCAATGGTGCGACCGTCCTCCGGCATGGCCAGGGTGACGGCCAGCGCACTGTAGCCGGTGAAGGTGCCGACCTCGATGTAGCGCTTGGCGCCGATCAGCCGCGCCATGAGCGCCATGAACTGGCCCTGCTCGGGCGCGATCTGCATGTTGCGCTGCGGCAGTTCCGCGGTTTCCTCACGCAGCCGAGCCAGCAGCGGATCCTCGCGCAGCGAGTGTTCGAGCAGGTAATTCTGGAGTTCGTCGTTGAGGCCGATGGACTGGTTGGACATGAAGCTCAGCTGTTGTCTAGAGTGGCCGCGACATGGTCACGGAGGATACGCAGGTCCCGCCCGAGCAGCTGCAGCTCGCTCTCGAGCGCGGCTTCCCGGGTTGCCAGCATGCGATCGGAAGTGGCGACGACGGGGACGGCATTCAAGCCCGCCGTTCGTGCTTCGGGTGATTCCACCCCGGCTCGCGGCCAGAATAGCCACACGCCCGCGAATACGGCCAGGGCGCCCATCGCACCCGCCAGCGCCGGAAAGCTGAAGTACGGACGTGCCGGTCGTGCCTCCCCGGCTCGAATGCGGGCGGCCACCCGTTGCCTGGCGTGCGGGGGACACGAGGCCGACAAGGCCCCGGCGTCCTGTCGCAGCCGATGTTCCAGATCCTGTCTATTCATTGGTAACCACCTCCTCGGGCAGCCAGTCCGCGGCGTCGATCCGCCCGGCCAGCCGCTTGCGCGAGCGATGCAGGGTGACCTTCACCCAGGGCACGGTTCGCCCCAGTATCCGGGCGATTTCCCCGATCTTGCGGTCCTCGGCATAGTAGAGCCACAACACGCCGAACCAGTCCGATGGTAGCAGTTCGCGAGCAACGCGCCAGATGTTGTCGCGACGCTGACCGGTCAGCGCGGCCTCGTCGGGCCCCTCGGCCGGATCGACCAGCGCCTCGGGCAGGCGGGCGTGGTCCAGGCGGCGACCGAATGCCTGGCGGCGGGCGATGGTGTAGAGCCAGGTGGAAAAGCGCCAGCGTTCGCGATAGCCGTCGAGGTAGCGCCAGGCGGCCAGGAAAGTCTCCTGGACGATATCCTCGGCATCCGCGGCACAGGCGCCGTTGACCAGCAAGAAACGAAACAGCCGGTCCTGGTGCGTGCGCATCAGTTCGTCGAACGCGTCGAGCGAGCCCGAGCGGGCTCGCCTGACGAGTTTGCGTTCGACATCCGGGCTCATCGCCAGTCAGTCAGCCGATCAGTCGATCAGGGTCATCAGCTCTTCGGCGCTGACCTGCACCGACAGGCTGACACGCTCGCCCTCCCGCTGCGTCTGCAGCGTGGAGATGAAGGCCAGCTCCTGCTCTTCCTCGGCCAGGGCCTGCAGGCCGATCACGCCCTGGACGATGTTCTGCAGGGCCTGCGCCTGGGCCTCGTCGACGGCGATCAGCTCGAGGTTGACGTCGTAGCCCCCGCCGGCATCGGTCAGGGCGAATCCGGCCTGGCGGATATTGCGCATGACCTTCGAATTCCAGTTGCCGTAACCGGCGCCGATGGCCTCGGTGTCGACCGCGCCGGAGAGCATGGGATCGGCCCGGATGACGAGCAGTTCGGAGGCGTCGATGCGCTCGAAGCGCGCCCCGTCCAGGAAGGCCTCGAGCAGGGACCGGCTGGTGGTGACGAACGCGGCCGACTGCTCGCCGAAGGCCAGGAACAACGGATCGCCGTCGAACTCGATGTCCAGGTCCTCGGCCAGCTCCTCGTTGCCGCCGAGCACGTAGGCGTTGCCGCCGCCGATCTCCTCGAGCGGTGCCGCGGCGGCGCGACGGATGACGCGCTCGCGGATTTCCGCGTCCATGCGGCCGTCGAGCACGACGCCCAGGCCGTCGCCGCTGTCGGTGGCGCCGAAGACGGTGATCGCGTCGAAATCGTCGATGCTGCCCTCGCCGAACTCTTCCTCGAGGTCGTCGATGACTTCGCGCTGCAGCCAGCCATAGAGCGCACCGTCGTCGGACGCGCCGCGAATGGCGGCCAGGTTGACCTGCACGAACCAGCGGCTGTTCTCGCCCAGCGAGCCGTCGGCTGCGCTGGCTGCCATCGGCAGCAGCAGGAGGGTCAGTAGGATGGATCGGATCATGGGCCTTGCCTCGCAATCATTGTGGTGAGTAACCCTTCTTAGCGCCGGAACCGGCATTCGGTTACAACGGGGCCCCGGAAATGCGCTTCGACCACGGACGAACTGCGGGCAAGGGCGGGCGAAGCCACCGGGCGTACGCTCACGAGTATGCTGGGGCGCTACGGGAAACGCATGAGGCATAGGTCATGGATGAATTCATGGAAGCGGCCCTCGAGGAGGCCCGGCAGGGCCTGTCCGAGGGCGGCATCCCGATCGGCTCGGTGCTGGTCCATCGGGAGCGGATCATCGGACGCGGCCACAACCGTCGCGTCCAGTCGGGCAGCGTGATCCTGCATGGCGAAATGGATGCGCTCGAGAACGCCGGGCGCCTGCCCGCGAGCGTCTACCGGGAGAGTACGCTCTACACCACCCTGTCGCCCTGCCCCATGTGCTCCGGGGCCATCCTGCTCTACGGCATTCCGAGGGTGATCGTCGGCGAGAACCGGACCTTCATGGGCGACGAGGAGCGCCTTCGCGCCCGGGGCGTGTCGGTGACGGTCGTCGACAGCCGGGAATGCGAGGCCCTGATGCGGCGATTCATCTCCGACACGCCCGAGCTGTGGAACGAGGACATCGGTGACTGATTCAGGTGGCCCATGCGGCCGATTGCCACACCCCATCAATGTCCGAGTGCCAAGCACCAATTCACAAACAAATCCCGATGACCCAATTTTTGGACCGAAACGATTCGGGGCGCTTCCAACGCCTGAGGCCGTGTTTTGATGATTCGGTCATTGAAAATTTGGCCCTTGTTCGAGAATTGGTGCTTGGATCTTGAAAATTTGGAGATTCAACTATCGACTAAAAGACACGGCGTTTACGAACCCGCCATCGGCGACTCCAAAAAAGCCTGCCGGGTGAAATTCACCGGCTCGCTTTCGCTGACCAGCACGTTGTCCTCGATGCGAATGCCGCCGTAGCGGCTCAGGCGCTCGATCGCCTGCCAGTCGACCTTCGACGCGTGATCGCTCGCGCGGAGCTTTTCCAGGAAGCTCGGAATGAAATAGAGCCCCGGCTCCACGGTGACCACGTTGCCGGGCTCGAGCGTGCGCGTGAGCCGCAGCGCGGGATAGCGATCCGGCGGCGGCACGTCCATGCCCCGCGGGTCCCTCAGCCCGGCCACGTCGTGGACCTGCACCCCGAGGAAGTGACCGAGGCCGTGCGGGAGGAAATGCGAGCTCACCCCGGTTTCGACCTGCTCCTCGGGCGCCATCCGCACGATTCCGGCCTGCTCGAGGACGGCGGCCACGGCGCGATGCGCCTCGATGTGCAGATCGACGAAGTTCTCTCCGGCCCGGACGCGATCGACCAGGCGGCGCTGCGCGGCGTCCATGGCCTCGATCAGGTCGCCGAACTCGCGATGTTCCTCGAGCGTCCAGGTGCGCGTGATGTCGGCTGCGTAGCCCCGGCAGTCCGCGCCGGCATCGAGCAGGAAGCTGCGCACCGGGTTGGGCCGCTCGGGCGAGCGGAACTGGTAGTGCAGCACGGCGCCGTGATCGTTGAGCGCCACGATGCTGTTGTAAGGCAGGCTGTCCTGGTCTTCGCCCATGGCCGCCAGGTAGGCCAGGTGGATGTCGAGTTCGCTCTTGCCGGCGCGGAAGGCGTGGGCCGCGGCCAGGTGGCCCGCGACGGCCAGCCGGTTGGCACGTTCGATGCAGTCGCGTTCCCAGGCCGTCTTGCGCGTGCGCATCTCGTCGAGGCGCCACATCAGCTCGGGCGGATTGAGGTCGGCCCCGTCGAGCAGCGAGCCCACGGCGCGTTCGTCGCCGATGACGGCGAGCGCGCGCTGCTGGCGAAACCGGCCCTCCCAGGCTTGAGGCGAGTTCACGACCTCGACATCCAGGCTGCCGGTCAACCAGTCGGCGGGCGGCTCGGGCGGCATGTGCCAGAAATCATCGGGCTGGCAGAACCACAGGCGCGGTTTCTCACCCGGCCGCAGCTCGAGCAGGCTGTCGGCCGAGAACGGCATCGGCACCAGCGAGACGAAGGGGCCGTGGGCCCGAAACGGCGGATGGGCGTCGTCGAACAGGCGGTTCTCCGGCCGTCCGGAGTGAATCAGCAGTCCGTCGTAGCCGAGCTCGGTGAGGATCTCGTCGATCTGCTCGCGGCGGTGTTCGACGTGACGGGCGTAGAGGAGTGCTTCCGGGTTGGGCATGGGATGCAAGCCTTGATCAGTTAGAATTCCGACCTTGCATTCTAGCGCCTGAACGCCACTTCATTAACCGATGGCCATCCAGATCTACAACACGCTGACCCGGCAGAAAGAAGCATTCGTACCGCTCGATCCCGAACGGGTGACGATGTACGCCTGCGGACCGACCGTCTACAACTACGCGCACATCGGCAACGCGCGGCCGGCGGTCATCTTCGACCTGCTCTATCGCGTGCTCTCGAGGCGCTTTCCGAAGGTGGTCTACGCGCGCAACATCACCGACGTGGACGACAAGATCAACAAGGCAGCCGCCGAACAGGGCGTGCCGATCGACACGATCACCAGGAAATTCGCCGACATCTATCACCAAGACATGGCCGCCCTCGGCGTCGGCCAGCCGACGATCGAGCCGCGGGCGACGGATCACATCGATGGCATCGTCGCCATGATCCAGCGCCTGATCGACAAGGGGTTCGCCTACGAAGCGGAGGGCCACGTGCTGTTCAGCATCGAGCAGGCCGACGACTACGGCGAGCTCTCGAGACGCGATATGCGCGAGATGGTGGCCGGCGCGCGCGTGGAAGTCGCGCCCTACAAGCGCCACCCCGGCGACTTCGTGCTCTGGAAGCCCTCCGACGAGAGCCAGCCCGGCTGGGACAGCCCCTGGGGCCACGGCCGGCCGGGCTGGCACATCGAATGCTCGGCGATGAGCGCGGCCCACCTCGGCGAGGTCATCGACATCCACGGCGGCGGGCAGGACCTGATCTTCCCGCACCACGAAAACGAGATCGCCCAGAGCCGCTGCGCCCACGGCACCGATCGTTTCGCGCGCTACTGGATGCACAACGGCTTCGTGACGGTCGAGAAGCGCAAGATGTCGAAGTCACTCGGCAACACGCTGATCGTCCACGACCTGCTCGAAGCCTGGCCCGGGGAAGTGCTGCGCTACCTGCTGCTCTCGGCCCATTACCGCCAGCCCCTGGACTGGTCGGAGGCGGCGCTGGAGCAGGCCCGCAACACGCTCGACCGGCTCTACGGCCTGCTCCGGGATCACCCGCCCGCGGCGGTCGAGGCCGAGCCCGAAGCCGAGATCGTGGCGGCCCTCGAGGACGACCTGAACACGCCCACGGCACTGGCCGAGCTCAACACCCTGGCGCGCCGGCTGTCTTCGGCCGATGCGGACGAACAGCCCGAACTGGCCGCACGCCTGAAGGCCACCGCGGGCCTGCTGGGCCTGCTGCAGCAGGATCCGGAAGACTGGTTCAAGAAGCGCCCGGGGGGCGGCACGGTCGACGAGGCCGAGATCGAGGACCTGATCGAGCAGCGCAATGCCGCGCGCGAGAACCGCGATTTCGCCACCGCCGACCGCATTCGCGACGAACTGGCCGAGCGCGGCATCGAGCTCGAGGACGGTCCGGAAGGCACGCGCTGGAAGGTGACCTCATGAGCATCGAGACGGCACAGCGCGAAATCGTCGAGGAGTTCGGCTTCTTCGACGACTGGATGGACCGCTACCAGTACCTGATCGACCTGGGCAAGAAGCTGCCCGAGCTCGACGAAGCGGACAGGGTCGAGGATCACTTGCTCGCCGGCTGCCAGTCGCAGGTGTGGCTGATCAGCGAGGGCGATGCTGACCGGATGGTCTTCCGCGCCAATTCCGACGCCGCCATCGTGTCGGGCCTGATCGCCCTGCTGCTAAAGGTGTATTCGGGCCGGAGCGCCCCGGAAATCCTCGATTCCGAGCCGCACTTCGTGGTCGAGATCGGCCTGAGCGACCACCTGTCGCCGACGCGGGCCAACGGGCTCAATGCCATGCTCGCCGAGATCCGCCGGCAGGCGGAGCTGGCGCTGCACAAGGCCTGACGCGGCCTTGGGCCGCTGCCGTGGCGTTTCTTCGTTTCTTCGTTTCTTCGTTTTTTCGTTTTTTCGTTTTTTCGTTCGGCATCATCCGCCGGGGCGCGGGGGCGGCTTCGCCGCGAGGACTGTGGGGTTCACGCCACTGTAGTCCCGGACGGAGCGAAGCGCAGATCCGGGACCTTCTCGCCGAATCGCCGCGCGTCCTATTGCGCTTACTTAACCGTAGTCCCGGACGGAGCGAAGCGGAGATCCGGGACCTTGTCG
>JAAAPE010000151.1 GCA_009908385.1 Gammaproteobacteria bacterium | reverse complement strand
GTTGCCGGTCCACGCCGCCGGGGGCAACTGCTGCAGCAGGTTGCCGCTGAGGCGAAGCCGCTTGGCGGGCGGGCCGCTGGCCGTGATGTCGTTTCCGCTGCGGCGATAGCCCGTCAGTCGATTGTCGTTGACGTAGACGTTGAGCAAGGGCAGGGCGAGCAGCGTATCCGGGATTTCGCCGTGGAATTCATTGTGATCGAGCCGGAGAACGCCCTCATCGCCGAGTCCCCACAGATCGTCGGGGATCGAACCGGTCAGTTCGTTGTACGACAGGTTCAGGTGGACCAGGTTCGTGAAGGCTTCGAAAGCACTCGGCAGATGGCCAGCAAGGCGATTGCCCGCGAGCTTGATCTCCCAGACGCGCATTCCCTCCCCATCGGGCGCGCACACGATTCCGAACCAGTCGCATTCCGAGCCTTCCGGCCCCATCCAGCCGTCGTTGTTTTTCCACTCATCACCCCCGGTGGCCTGGTAGAGGTCGATCAGGGCCTGCCGTTCCTCGGCGGGAACCTGACCTGTAGCCACGATGGAGTGAGCCAGTCCGGCCAGGATCAACAAACAACGCACTGGAACCATCATCAACCCCGATTTCTAGCGGTCTGAGCGACGGAGCAACAACTCAACCTCCAACCGATCACTCGCACTCGGCCAGCATGGGACGGGCCAGGCGCTCGAGTTCGTAGCTGCCCGAGCCGTAGCCCGCGATATGGCTGTCCCAGCTGACGCGGGGGTTGTCTTCGCCGGTGATGTCGAGGTCGATGACGATGCTGCCCCAGTCGACGTAATTGATCTCATCCGGGTCGAATTCGGGACCGTACTGCCCGCCCAGGGGCATCAGCATTTCGTCGATGGGCAGTCTGAGAACAGCGGTGCCCGGCGGTGGCGTCGTCACGAAGACCAGTTCTTCGATCATCCCCTGGCCGATCAGCCAGGCCTGTTCTCGCGAGCCGTCGGGCTTGTGGGTGAACCAGTAGACCACGGCCTGGCCGTCGGGAAGTACCTCGAGGATGAAGCCCTCGCCGGAGCGGTCGGAGTTGAACCAGGCGCCGGAATACGCCTGCCAGCCGTTCTGGTTGTCACAGCTCGTGCCGGCCATCCGGCTGAGTTGCCGGTAGTCCATGCGGTCTTCGGTCAGGGACGGGAAGCACAGGCCGGGCGGCGGCGGGCGATTCGGGTCGGCGTATTCCCACTCGCCGCAGCCGCTCAGGTCGTAGTAAAAGCGGTAGAGGTGAATGGTCTCGTCGCCGACCCGGTCCATCCGGAAGCGCGCGACGCCGCGGACGAAGGGATAGTCGCCGTCGAAGCGCAGGCCGGCATTGAAAGTGCCCTGAGTCTGCAGCAGCCAGTCCCATACGAGATAACGCTCGCCGGCGTTACCGACTTCGAACAACCACTGCTGCCGGCCCTCGGTGTCGAAGCCGAAGTGGTAGAGCAGGGGCGCGCCGTTCTCGAGCAGCATCAGGGCAACCCCTTCGCCCGATCGATCCGGGTTGAACCAGCTGCCGCTGACGGTCGGGTCGACCGGCAGGCGCTCGCGTCCCAGGCACTGCTCGTAGTCCGGTCCGCCGGCATGGCGGTCGGCGACCCACTGCGCCACGTCGGGATTGTCGACCACGAAGTCGTTGAAGCACAGGTCGAGTCCGCCGCCGGTGTTGCCCGAATCGCGCCGGTTCAGCTTGGCCGGAAGGACGGCGATGGGCAGTTCCCCGCTGAACTGGTTCCCGGCCAGGTCGAGATGGCCGGGATTGACCCGGCTCATGGCGTCAAAGGCATTGAGGTAGCCGTCGTCGAGGCGGTTGTCGGCCAGGTCGAGTTCGGTCAGATCGAGCTGTTGCCAGCTTTCGGGAACCGTGCCCTCGAAGTCGTTGCGGGCCAGCAGGCGTCTGGGCCGCTCGGGCATCACGGGTTCTTCCACGATCTCGGGCAGGGCGCCGGAGAGCTGGTTGCCGGACAGGTCGACCACGAGCGCGCGCTGGGGAAAGTGCGGCAGCGGCCCGGAGATCCGATTGTCGGAGAGGTCGAGCTTGTTCGTAGGGGTCATGTACAGGAACAGCAGTTCGCCGAGCTCGGTCGAAATCTCGCCGGCAAGGTTGTTGGCCGGCAACTCGAGGCCGAGGAATTCCCGGTAGCCGAACCCGGAATCTTCGCCGCAGGTCACGCCGTACCAGTCGCACCAGTGGACGTCGGGATCGAACCAGTCGTCGCTGCGCTGCCACTGCTCGCCGCCGAGCGTTTCGTAGAGCAGAGGCAGCAGTTGATCGTCGGGCTCGGGCGGGGGTGGCGACAGGGCCGAGACGGGCAGGCTCGAGGCCAGGAGTGCGAGGGCGAATGCGCCACCGATGCGGTAATGTCCGAAACTTTTCATGAGTCTGCTCCTCTGCCTGACGCCTGCCCCTTCACACAAGTCTACGAAAGCGTTCAGAGTTGCGCAAATCCGGGCCGACTCGACTGTGCGAGGCGGTGGTCCGGGGCGGTATAATGGCGCGTTTTTCTTCCAGGTTTCAGCCGCATGCCCCGACTGACCGACGAAATCGCGCGCCGGCGTACCTTCGCGATCATCTCGCACCCCGACGCGGGCAAGACCACGCTGACGGAGAAGTTCCTGCTCTTCGGCGGCGCGATCCAGCTCGCCGGCTCGGTCAAGTCGCGCAAGGCCTCGCGCCATGCCACGTCCGACTGGATGGAAATGGAGAAGGAGCGCGGCATCTCGATCACCTCCTCGGTGATGCAGTTCCCCTACAAGAAGCGCATCGTCAACCTGCTCGACACCCCGGGTCACGCCGACTTTTCCGAAGATACCTACCGCGTGCTCACCGCCGTGGACTCGGCGCTGATGGTCATCGACTGCGCCAAGGGCGTCGAGGAGCGCACGATCAAGCTGATGGAGGTTTGCCGCATGCGCGACACGCCGATCTTCACCTTCATCAACAAGCTCGACCGCGAGGGTCGCGAGCCGGTCGAGCTGCTCGACGAGGTCGAGGACGTGCTGGGCATCGAGTGCGCGCCGGTGACCTGGCCGATCGGCATGGGGCGGCGGCTCAAGGGTATCTACCACCTGCTCCGCGACGAGATCCACCTCTACGAGTCGGGCAAGAACTACATGCGCCAGGATCCGAAGATCATCGCCGGCCTGGCTTCGCCCGAGGCCGACGAGGCCCTGGGCGACATGGCCGCGGAGCTTCGCGACGAGATCGAACTGGTCAAGGGCGCCAGTCACGACTTCGACCTCGAGCGGTACCTGAAAGGAGAACAGACGCCGGTTTTCTTCGGCTCGGCGCTGAACAACTTCGGCGTGATTCCCCTGCTCGACGAGTTCACCGACCACGCGCCGCCGCCGCAGCCCCGCGCGACGCTGGGCCGTCCGGTCGACCCGGCCGAGGACAAGTGCACCGGCTTCGTGTTCAAGGTGCAGGCCAACATGGACCCGGCCCACCGCGACCGCATGGCCTTCATGCGCGTGTGTTCCGGGGTCTTCGAGAAGGGCATGAAGCTGCATCACGTGCGCCTGGGCAAGGAGCAGCGCACGCACGGGGCGCTGACCTTCATGGCCGACGAGCGGGCCGCTGCCGAGTACGCCTATCCCGGCGATATCGTGGGCCTGCATAATCACGGCACCATCGGTATCGGCGACACCTTCACCGAAGGCGAGAAGCTGCAGTTCGCCGGCATCCCGAGCTTTGCGCCCGAGCTCTTCCGGCGCGTTCAACTGAAGGATCCCCTCAAGCTCAAGGCGCTGACCAAGGGCCTGACCCAGCTCTCCGAGGAGGGCGCGACCCAGTTCTTCAAGCCGCTGTTCGGCAACGACCTGGTGCTCGGCGCGGTCGGCGTGCTGCAGTTCGACGTGGTCGCCTACCGCCTGAAGGCGGAGTACAACGTCGAGGCCCTCTTCGAGCCGGTCAACGTGGCCACCTGCCGCTGGGTCAGCTGCGACGACGAGCGAGCGCTGGAGAAATTCCGCGACAAGAACGAACGCCACCTGGCCGAAGACGGCGGCGGCCAGCTGGTCTACCTGGCGCCGACGCGCGTCAACCTGCAGCTGGCCGAGGAACGCCACCCCGAGATCACCTTCCGCGCCACGCGCGAGGTCAGCGTCTACGTGGACGTCGACTGAAGGGGTCAGCCGGCTTCGAACTCGTCGGCGAAAATCGCGTCGTTTTCGTCGATCCACTCCACGGCGCCGAGGTCCGGCGATGCCCCCCTCGGCCGGCCCAGGATGTCCTGCGAGGCGGCATTGGACGGGTCGGCCTGGTCGATCAGAGGACTGCCCGCCGCGGGCGTACCGTAATCGCCGACCAGCTTTTCGAAGGCCTGGCGGATGGTGCTCGAACCGTCGGCGAAGCTGGTGCCGTTCCACACCGGAGGCACCAGTCCGCCCTGTCCCGGCAGCAGCGGGTCGGCGACCACGGCGTTGGCGTCGTCGCCGAAGACCAGGGCCTGGCCGCTGTCCTGCGGGATGGCGTTGCCGCCGTTGAAATAGGCGTTGCGGTCTAGCAGGGCCGATTCGGTCTGGCCGGCCGGCGCATCGAACAGGTCCACGCCGGTAGAGGCCTCGCTGCCCATCGTGCCGGTGGGGTCGGAATAGACGTTGTTGACGAAGACCAGGCCGCGGTTGGGCGGGTTGTCGGGAGAAGCGATCAGGCGTCCGGCGAAGCTCCGCGACGGCATGTCGCCGACCAGGGTGTTGTTGCGGAAGGTCACCGCGTCGGAGCCCTGCACGGTCAGGGGCGTGCGCATCAGGTCGCCGGAGTTGCCGATCATCAGGTTGTTCTCGATCAGCGTGTCGATCGTTTCGTAATGGGCCGTGCCGTCCTCGCCCAGGCGCAGGAAGCTCTGGCCGGCGCTGCCGTGCCAGTCGAGGAAGACGTTGCGGCGCACGATCGTGCCCTGCGTACCCAGGACGGTGTCGTCGGTTCCGTTGGAATCCTTGATCACCACGAAGGAGCTGGTGTCGGGACGCGCGTCGGTGTTGAGGAAGATGTTGTCCTGGATGGTGACGCCGACGACGCTGTTGACGTCGATGTGCTCGTCCGAGCCGGACTGGTTGAAGAACAGGTTCCCTTCGACCAGGACGTTCTCGGCGCCGTTGTTGATCTTGAGCAGGTCGTTGTTGGTGCTCGAATGGATGATGTTGTCGCGGAAGACGATGCCCGAGACGACGGGATCGCTGCCCCCGGCCGAGCCGTTGAAGTCGCCCAGGAGGTCCTGCACCTGGACGACCAGGGGCGTCGTGTTGCCGGGCGCGTGCGAGATGTCGAATCCCTCGACCACGATATTGCGGCCGTAGAAGCTGATCAGGGCGGCGCCCTCGTCGTGGCGCAGCCGGGCCGCGTAGGGCGTGCTCGAGCGGACCGTCACGGGGGTGTCGAACTGCTGCCTGAGGCGCTGCCGGCCGTTGTAGGTTCCGGGCGCGACCAGCACCAGGTCACCGCCGGAGGCGTTGTCGACGGCATGCGTGATCGTGGCCCAGGGATTTCCGACGGACCCGTCGCCGGCGGCATCGCTGCCGTCGGTCGCGACGTGCCAGGTCGCCGCCGGCGTGGCCGTGGTGACGAGGAGCGCGAGCGCGGCGGCCAGTCGCTGGGGGATGTTGCTCAAGGTGGTTTCTCCCTGGTTCGATCCCCTTGCGCCGTTCGTTTCCCGACGCGGACGATTCCGCTCCGGGGCCGCCCGCGTTGAGACATCCTAGCCGACCGGGCCGACGGTCGTCACGCTCGCCGTCGCCGGCGGCCTGGCCGTTTGTGCCGGCGTTTGTCGTTAATGATGGAAGGAACGCCAGCCGTGGAACCCTTCCGAAAGGGCGTGTCGCGGTTCATCCTGGGTTTAGCCGGCGCTCTGCTATATTGCGAAGGAAAGGGCGGGACATGACCGCCGATGGACCCGATCCGGTCGGGGAGGTTAAGGAATATGGGCCAGGTTCTCGGACGCTATCACATCATCAGCGAGCTCGGCAGGGGCGGTATGGGCGTGGTCTACAAGGCGCTCGATCCCAAGCTGGAGCGTTTCATCGCCATCAAGTGCCTGAGCGAGGAACTCAGCGCCGACGAAATCGTGGTCGCCCGCTTCCTGCGCGAGGCGCGCAACGTCGCCGCGCTCAACCATCCCAACATCGCCCAGATCTTCGTCGCCGACGAACACGAAGGCAAACCCTACTTCGTCATGGAATACGTCGACGGCGAGTCCCTGGCGGACTTCATCGACCGCGAAGGCCAGTGCTCGCCCGAAATGGCGCGCCGCGTCACCGAGCAGGCGGCCAATGCCCTGGCGGCCGCTTCGGAAGAAGGCATCGTCCACCGCGACGTCAAGCCCGGCAACATCATGCTCGACCGGCGCGGACGCGCGGTGCTGACCGACTTCGGCATTGCCTGCATCGCCGCCGAGCAGGCCGAGACCGGTGGCAGTTCCACCGTCATGGGCACCCCCGGCTATCTCCCGCCGGAGGCCCTGACCGGCGAACCGGTCGATGCCCGCGGCGACATGTTTTCTCTGGGTGCTGTCTACTACGAAATGCTGTCCGGAGATCGGCTGATTCCCGCGCGCGGGCTCAAGGAGACCTTTACCCAGTTCGCCCGAGACGACTTTCCCGACCTGTCCGCGGTCGAGGGCAAGGTCGACGACCGCGTGGTCGCCATCCTGCGCAAGCTGCTGGCCGTCAAGCCGGAAGGCCGCTACGCCGACTGGCCGGAACTGCTCGCCGACATGGCGCCGCTCAAGAGCGGCCGGACCGGCCCGGTCGAACGGCCCGATTCCGGCCCGTCCACGGCCGAGCGCGAGGTCACCGAAGCGCTGGCGACCGCCCGAACGCAGGCGGCAACGGCCGCCACCGCCGCCACCGGGCAGCCCGGTGCGACCGCGCTGCTGGAAACGGAAGACACCCGCCGGCATCCCGTACCGGTGCAGGGTGAACGCCGACCCGGCAAAGCCGGCCGGGCGCTCGCGCTGGGATTCCTGGTCGTCGCGTTGTTCCTGGTCGCCGGCGGTTTCGGGCTGGCGAAGATGGCCCCGGCCACCTGGGATCGCATGACGGCCTGGCTGCCCGGATCCGAAGCGCCGCCCGCTGGCGAGCCCGCCGGCGAAGACGTTCCGGAACGGTCCGAGTCCGGAGCGGATGCCGATTCCGTCCGGGCCAGCCGCGCGGTGGCCTCGGGCAGCAGCCAGGAAGCGCTCGAGCCCTCCGCCGGGCAATCGGACGGCGAAGGCGAGGTCGGATCCGCGGAATCGGCCGATTCCGGCCCGGCGACCGAGCCCGCGCCTTCCCAATCATCCGCCACCGCCGTTGCCGCGGCCGATGACGCAGAGTCCGACGCGCAAGCCGCAGATGGCGAGCGCGAGGTTTCCCGGTCGGCCACGGTCGACTCGGAGCCCGGCGCCACGGACGATCGCAGCCTTGCGATGGCCGAGCCGGCCGTCGACACCTCGGCTGCCGCCGCGCCGTCGCCGGCCGCACCGCCGCAGCCGGCGGCACCACCGCCGAGCGGCATCGTGGTCATCGGCGTCGGCGATCCGGTGGTCGCCGATCCGATGGTGCGGGAGATCGAGTCGGCCCTGCGCGCCAGCGGACGGCCACTGGTCCAGCGAAGCTTCGTCAGCGGTTACCGCCGTCATGTCGAGGGCGAAGAGGTCGATCTGGCCGGCCTGTCCGGACCGGCCCTGGCCGCCGGCGCGCGCTACGTCGTCATCGCCCGCGCCCTGCCGGCCGGCGAACGCGAACTGCAGTACTACAACCGGGTCGAGACCGCCTACATCGCCCAGCTCGAGGCGATGACCTTCGACCTGCACCAGATGCGCCAGCTCGGTTCCTCGCCGGTCGAACAGATCGAGTTCACGGCGCTCAACGCGACCGAAAAGGCGGTCCAGTCGGTACGCCCCTGGCTGGCGGGGATTCGCGATCAGTTCGACTGACCACGCAGGTTCGTTCTTTCGTTTTTTCGTTTTTTCGTTTTTTGGTTCGGCAGCTGGAAGGATCGGAGGGCGGCTGCGCCGCGGGCGCTATGGCGCTTTCTGCACCCGGCACTGTAGTCCCGGACGGAGCGCAGCGCAGATCCGGGACCTTCTCGCCGAATCGCCGCGCGGCCTATTGCGCTTACTTAACCGTAGTCCCGGACGGAGCGAAGCGGAGATCCGGGACCTTCTGCCGGATGGCAGAGTGCCGGGCGCTTCTCATCCGTAGCTCAGGGGGTCGGCGACACCGGTCACTGTGCGGGCCTCGACCAGTCAAAATCTGTTTCGCCCGGGCCCGCTTCGCGGGGTCTTGCGGCGACTTACTTTTTTCAGTTACCAAAAAAGTAAGCAAAAGGGCTCTTAAAAGACGCCGGATGGGCCGCAGGAGTCGGAATGATGGTGGCTCCAGAATACCGGCTGCGACGTTGCTCGAAACCGGTCTGATTCTCGGGTGGCACTAGCAAGACCCTGGCGTAAACCGCACGAGAACGGCACGACCTCGATGACCCCGGCTTCGGTTGGCGGAGCCACGACCTTCCAGTTGCGGGGCTTTGCCCACGCGGATGCCTGCGCGCGCGAAGCGCGCGGTGTCGTGTCGTCCGAAAGCCCAGAAGCCAGCCCAGGGCCAGTTCCGGCCTCGGCCGCAGTCCCGGCGAATCCAGCCGGGCTCGAACAGCGTCGTAACCGGAGTTCTGGAGCCCCCGCACAGACCAAGCCCCAAGACGCCAGACGGCGTCTTTTAAGAGCGATTTTTCGTGCCTTTTTTCGCTCTGGAAAAAAGGTACCCGGCGCAAGAGCCTGCGAAGCAGGCCGGCCGGAACGCCTTTGACTGGTCGAGACCACCAACGCATGCGGCGTTCCAGCCCCGGCTAGGGATCAAGCCCTGAACGACCCACCGCAAGACCCCGCGAAGCGGACCCGGGGGAAACCGATCTTGACGTGTCGAGGCCCGCACGGCGATCGTTGGAAAGTTGGCCCCGATCAAGCCGGGAACCTCGACCCCGATCCGATTACAATCCCGGTATGACCGATTTCCGGAATTTGATCGAAGCGCTCATCCTCGAGCTCGAGGACCTGGCCCAGTCCAGCCGTGAGGCCACGGCGACGGTGGAACTCGACCAGACCAGGCAGGGGCGCCTGAGCCGCATGGATGCACTGCAGGGGCAGGCCATGGCCAAGGATGCCGAACGGCGACGGGTGCAGACTTTGCGGCGCCTGAAAGCCGCATTGGCGCGTCTCGAACGCGGCGAATTCGGGGACTGCATCGAGTGCGGCGAGCCGATCGCCGATCGCCGACTGAGGTCCGATCCCGGCACCACCCTGTGCGTGCAATGCGCCAGCGCCATTGAGTCAAGCCGCCGCTGAGCCAACGAACCAACGAACCAACGAACCAACGAACCAACGAACCAACGAACCAACGAAATGAACTTCCGCGTTCCCCACACTCTTGCGCTTCTATTCTTCCTGATGGTCGCCGCCCTGGTGGCGACCTGGCTGGTGCC
>JAAAPE010000068.1 GCA_009908385.1 Gammaproteobacteria bacterium | reverse complement strand
CCTGCCGTTTCCCCTCGGTCGATTGGTCGGCATCGGTCTCCTCGTCGAGCAACTCGAACTTGCCGATCGTGACTTGTCCACGCTGTTCGGCTTCGAAGAGCCGTGATTCCGCGGCCACGACATTGTAGAAGTCGAACTTGTCGGGATCGTAGTACTCGTCACCGGAGTACGTCCTGCCGGTCACGATGATCCCGCTCGAGGACTGCGGGCTCCCACGATTCCAGCGGGCGTCATCGACCTCGATCACCCGCAGGTTGCCGCTGCGGAAACCCAACCGGGAGCCGGTTCCGCTGCGCTGCTGCCTGCGCATGTAGGTCGCTGTCCTGGGCACCGCCACGGCGTCCCCGAAGCGGTCCCGCAGGTCGTCTTCGAGGATGCTGCGCGCCCGCACCCGCTGCGACTCGTCCAGCATCGACCAGAGACGGTCCGCGGTTTCGGTCATGCTCGGATAGTTGCGTTCGGCGGCCAGTTCAAACCAGGCCCATGCACGCGCCAGGTCCGCTTCGGTTCCCTGGCCGTTGAGATACATGACCCCGACATTGAACTGCGCCAGCTTGTCGGCCCAGCGCGCCGCCGTCTTGAATTTCATCAGAGCGCTGCCGTACTGCCCGGCTTCGTAGGAGTCCATCGCTTCGGAGAGATGCTTGTTGCCGGGGGTGCGCCCGGCGTAATTTTCTGCCGCCGCGACCGCGCACCATGAAAGCAGCACGATGGCGACCAGGCAGAACAGGGCGCGGTCGCCCGCCGCGCCAACACGAGTGAACGGATTCCGGTGAGTTGTTGTCATTGAATGTCCCATTTGATTCCTCCGTATCAAGTCAGATTCCCGCCGGTGGCGGAGTTTCAAGGTCGCCGAAGCGCCGCGGCGCTTCCATGGGACAAGCCTGAAATTGGTGTGAAGTTTCGCTGAAACTTCTCGGGAAGCGGTCTCCAGAAAGCCGTCGGGAGAGCGCGTCCTGATCGAACGGGGCAACTCTCCCGGGTGCAGGGCAGCGCTCCACGGCCTCGGCGGGTGGATATGGGGGCATCCCCTGGCCTGTGGCGTGCACGGCCGACGTTCGCGGCCATTGACCGGAGGGCGCGCCGGAGCGATGCTTTCCCGCAACCGAGCCGGAACGAAGGTCCATGTACAGCCCGCGTCATCTCTTCCGCGTTGCCCGTCGCGGCCTGACCGACATGCTGCCGGCGCTGCGGCAGGCGTTCAACGACCGTCCCGAGGATGACCGCCTGGACCGCGTATTCGGCCCCTGGCCGCGGCTGATGGTGCTCGCGGCAACCCTGATCGGCCTGGGGCTGGGCTACGGGCTGCAGAACCTGCTCGGCGACATCTTCATCTTCGAGTTCATCAATCTTGCGGCCGTACTGTTCGGAACGGGCTATGCGCTGGTCTACCGCCGATACCTGTTTCACGACCCGGCGGCGAGCGAAGACGATTTCCCGTGGCTGGCGGCCGCCCTGATCCCGCCCGGACTCGCCCTCGTCCTGGTGGCGTTCGCCGGACGCTGGCTGGGCGGTTTCGAGACGCTGGCCGGGGCACCCGCGTGGACGGCAATCGGCGGCATACTCGATGCGCTGGCCGATTCCCTGGCCGTGGCGGCCGGGCTGACGATCGCCGTCGCCGCGCTGTGCTACAGCAAGGCCTGGCGGGAAGCGTTCAAGGCGCTGGTGAGCCGGCTGATCGTGTTCAAGATCATGGTCTGGGTGATGGTGCTGGTTTTTGTCGAGATCGGCATCGTCGGTCCCATCCTCGGCGCCCTGGTCGAGGGCCTGCTGGGCATCGACCTGCCCGACTGGCTGGGCGATTTCGCCGACCAGCTCACCTACGCCGTATTGATGACGACGATCTACCTGGCGATCATCGGCGGCACCTGGACGGCCTGCCGGCGAAGCTTCGGCCGGCTGCTGCGGGAAGGCGAGGTCGATGTGCTCGAGACCCTGAAAACCATGGCCGAAACGCCCGGCAAGCGGCGCCGCGCCGCCCGAAAAGCGCGCAAACAGGCCGCCAGGGACGCCCGGGCGCAGTCGGACCGCGCCGAACCACCATCGAGCTGAGTGACTTCATGCCGGCAGGTCCTGCGGCCGCATGGAGACGACCGGCAGGTCCCGCACTCTATCGCCGGGCGAGCCCACGCAACACCAGGTCCTCATAGCTGACGACGCCCAGGACTTCCTCGGCGGCATCGATCACCGGCGCCAGTGTGAGGCCAAAGGCATTGAACAGGCGGGCGCAGTAGCGAACCTGCATGTCCGGACGCACGCCCAGCGCCGGTTTGGACATGATCTCGTAGACATTCGTCCGTTCCGGCGGTCGGTTGGCGGCCAGCACCTTCTTGGCGATGTCCGACAACAGCACGATGCCGTATTCGTCGTCGGCATCGCGCTTGTCGACCAGGAGAGCCAGGGCGTCTTCCTCGTAAAGCATTTTCAGGGCCTGATCGACGGTCGCCAGGCCGTCGACGTGGCAGAAGCGGCTGTGCATGACGTCGCGCACCCTAGTGATCGACTTTCTCTCGCTCATGAAGCGTCTCCGGAAACTGATCAGTGCTTCGCTAGATTCTTTCCTCGACATCGGCGGCGATTTCCGCCATCTGATGGCGAACACCGAGCGCATCCTCGACATCGATCTGAAACGCGACGCCCGTTCCGGACGTCTCGTCGAACTCGCCGACTTCCGCCAGCTTTTCCAGCACGGCCCTGGCCCGGTGCTCCTCGACCACGAACAAGAGCATGTCCCTGGCCTCGCTGATTTCCAGGCCGAGAATCCCGAATGAACGATTGCGGCCCTCGCCCCGGACGCCGGCGATGATGGTCGCGCCGGTCGCGCCTGCCTCGCGCGCCACCTTGAGCAGATCCTTCGTGCGGCGATCGTCGGTCACGGCGATGACGAGCTTGAACTTCACCGGCCCTGCTCCGCATCGCTGTCCGGCGCCGTCCGATCCAGGTACTGGTGTCGCAGACCCAGGCTGTCCTCGATCTCGACCTGGCAGACCAGACCGGTGCCCGGTGTTTCATCGAACTGCGCCGCGCGGGCCACGGACTCGAGAATATGGGTCGAACGATCACGGGGAACGATGAACAGGATGACGTCACGCCCGGCATCGAGGTCGAGCCCCATCAACGACCGAAGGCCTTTCCTTCCCTGCCCCCGGGCCTCCTGCACCAACGTGGCTCCCGCCGCGCCCGCTTCGCGAGCTGCCTCCATGACGGGCCCGGTCGATTGATCATCCACGATCGCGACCAGCATCTTCATTCTCACGGCGGTGACTCCTCGTCGCGTCGCTTCCGGCGGCTCCTCCATTCGACGATCTGAGCATACGCCAGAACCGACATGATGGGAAACAGGCTGGCAAAGGCGATCAAGCCGAAGCCGTCGATCAGCGGACTGCGTCCCGGAACGTTGCCGGCCAGCCCCAGTCCCAGTGCCGCGACCAGAGGGACCGTGACCGTGGACGTGGTCACACCGCCGGAATCGTAAGCCAGGGCGATGATGAGGCGCGGCGCGAAGATGGTCTGGATGATGACGACCACGTAGCCGGCCATGATGAAATACTCCAGCGGTAGGCCCGTCACGATTCGCCAGGCGCCCAGCGCGATGCCCACGGCCACGCCGAGCGCCACGGCCACACGCAATCCGATCGAACCGATGGCGCCGGCCGACACGTCTTCGGCTTTCATCGCCACGGCGATCAGGGCCGGCTCCGCGATCGTCGTCGCGAACCCGATACAGAAAGCGAAAGCGTACACCCAGTAGTAGTCCTGCCAGCGCACCGCACCGAGAGCACCCGAGGCCGTTTGCAGCAGGAACTCAGGGTCGGTCAGCTGCAGTGCCATCAATTGTCCGATTGGAAACAGTGCCTGCTCGAGTCCCTGCAGGAACAGGCTCAGCCCGATGACGACGAAAACGAATCCGCCGAGGATCCGTCCGGGATGCGGAATGCTGCGGCGAAGCACCAGCACCTGGAACCCCACCAGCACCGCGGCGATGGGCAGGACGTCGCGCGCGGTCTCGCCGAGCGCCGAAAGCAGGCCCGAGAGCACACTCATTGCAGCAGCACCCCGTAGCCCATCACGAAGATCATGGGCGTCAGCGAGGCGAAAGCGATCAGGCCGAAGCCGTCGACCACCGGATTTCGGCCCTTGATGCTCGCCGCCAGCCCGACGCCCAGGGCGGCGACGAGCGGCACGGTGATGGTCGACGTCGTGACGCCGCCTGCGTCGTAGGCAACGCCGATGATCTCCGGGGGCGCGAAGCGTGTCATGACCACGACGCCGGCATATCCCCCGATGATCAGGTAATGAATCGGCCAGCCCATCACGATGCGGAGGGCTCCCACCATGATGGCCAGGCCCACCGCCAGGGCGACGGTCAGGCGCAGGCCGCCGGCGAAGCGCTCACGGTCGGCGTCGGTGGCCTCGATCAGGCCGGCGTCAGCAGCGACGCGCGCGGCCTCGCCCGCCACCGCGATCAGCGCCGGCTCGGCGACCGTGGTTCCGAAACCGAGTGCGAATCCGAACAGGAGAAGCCAGAACAGGCTGCCCTTGCGCGCGAAATCGTGCGCCATGGATTCGCCCAGGGGAAACAGGCCGGTTTCGAGCCCGATCACGAAAAACGTCAGGCCCAGAATGATCAGCACGGCCCCGCCTAGCAGCTGCCCCACATCCGGGATCGGTTGTTGCAGCACCAGGAGCTGGAAGGCCGCGATGACGACGAAAATCGGCGCGAGATCGCGCACGCTCCCGCGCACGGTGACGAAGAAGGCCCGCAGCTGGCTTTTCATGAACTGAAAGCCTACCACTGTGCAGACTGAACCGCTCTCTCCAGGACACCGGGCGCGTTGGTGACCCGGTAGCTGCCACGGCCCTGTTGTTCGGGCATTGATGGATCAGCAGTACACTTGCTCGATGAAACACCGGAATACTCAAATGCCCTTCAGACGATTCTCGACAAGCGCGTTCGCATTCGCCCTGCTCCTCTTCCTGTCCGGCTGCGCCGGGTTTCCTCAGCCGCGCGAGAACCTGCAATTCCACGACGGCCTGAGCCCCGGGCAGTGGTTCGATCGCATGATGCGCGCGCACGGTGGTGACCTCTCCGACGATCCGCGCGACTTCAACCTGGCCATGACCGGCGAGTGGTCGGGAATGATCCAGCGCATCCAGCCCCTGGTCACCGACGCGGGTTACCGGATATCGGCCGAAGAACGCTACCTGCCCTCGAAGGATCTTTACGTGATCCGCCACCGCGGTCCCGAAGGCGTCAAGACGGTCTGGCGCAAGGGCCGCGATATCCGCGTCTGGTACGACGGACAGCCCGTGGACGACCGCGACACGCTCGCCGCCACGGCCATGACCACCGACGCCTTCGAGCTGTTCCACTTCGGACCGTCCTTCCTGGCCGGGCGCGCAGTCGACATGGCACGGCTGACGAACGGCAGGGAGGGGGGTCGGCGTTTCCCGCGACTGCTTCTCACCATCGAGCCGGGTTTCGGCATGGCCGAGCGCGACCAGGTGGTGGCCTGGATCGACCCGGACAGCCATCGCCTGTTCCGCGTTCACATCACGCTCAACGGTTTCGAAACCACCCGGGGCGCGCACGTGGACACGACATTCTCGGAATATGTCGAACACGGCGGCTACTGGTTCCCGACGAGCTTCGAAGAGCGTGTTCGCGGCCCCATCCGGATTCATGCCCACGACTGGCGCATCACGGGGCGGGACCTGAGCCGGGGCTGGCGGCCCGAACACGTTCAGGGGCCCGATTTCGACGGCCCGGCAGCCCGACCGGCGGAGGCGTCCTCGCCCGGACAGGACTGAGACCGGCTCGCGGCCGTCAGGCCGACCAGCTTCCGAAAGGGTGCCGGGTCAGGTAGGCGTTGTAGTAGCGTTCGTCTTCGCTGACTTCCCGACCCGCCCACCCGGGCAGGTCGACAGCCTCGTCGGCGCTGTCGAGTTCAACCTCGGCGAGCACGAGCCCGGCGTTGGCGCCCTCGAACAGGTCGATCTCCCAGACATGACCGCTGTACTCGACGCGATACCGGGTCTTGGCGATCGGGGCGCCGACGCAGAGGGTATCGAGCATTTCCTGCCCATCCTTCCGGGGAATGGCGTATTCGTACTCGCTGCGCGCAATGCCGGCGCCGGCGCCCTTGATCGTGAGCGTCGCCCCGGTCGCCGTCAGGCGCAGACGCACCGTGCGGTCCTTTTCAGCACACAGGTAGCCCTGGCGGATGGCCGTCCCCGCGTCGGCATGCTGCCGCCAGCTCTCACCGCTCACCAGGAACTTGCGTTCGATCTCCGTTGCCATCGGCCTCTTCGTTCAGTCGCTCTTCGAAATGCATTCCTCGAATCCGGCCATCGGTGCCGGAGCGCCATGACCGATAATATCGATTGTGCGGCTTTCCTTCATACATCACCCTGTAACAATTCTGTAGCTTTTCGGTAATATCATTCGCCTCGGCGCGTTGGTGCCACACCTGAATCGAACCATCAAAGGGCAGCCATGAAAGGACTCTCCATCGGTATTCCGGCCCTGTGCGGTCTGGCCCTGCTCGTCGCGGCCCCGGCCGATGTGGCCGCCTGGGACGTCAGCGGCGATTTCCGAACGCATTTCTTCGCCAAGAACTGGCGCGATACCCGCGAAGGCGCGACCACGGACGCGGCCGAAGCCGGTGCGCGATTCCGGCTGCGCCTCAAACAGTCCATCGGAGAGAATTGCGGCTTCCAGACCCGCTTTGCGGCCACTGCACTCGACGAGGGCAACGACTGGGATTTCTACATTCGCGCCCACCGGGACAGCGGCACCGAAGTCAACCCGGGCACCGCGACGCTCGATGAATTCTTCGTGCGCTGCGCCTCCGACGACGGCGCCTCCGAGTGGCGAATCGGCCGCATGCAATCCAACCTGGACCTGCCGCACATGGCCTCGCGCAGTTTCGATCGCAGCCAGGCCAGTTCGCTCAACATCGGCTGGACCGACGCCATCGCCTACCGCCGCAACTTCGCCAACGGCTGGTATGGGGAAGCCCTGGCCCAGTACAACGGGCGCGACGGCAACGGCCAGACCTTTCGCGGCCCGATCAGTTTCGACGACAGCGATGCGCGGGTCGGGTTCTTCGGCATCCTCGGCAGCGACGCTGAAGTGGGTCCGATCTTCATGCGCGCGCTCTCGCTCACCGTCTACCCCGATGCGCTGGCGCCCGCCGGCGTGGGCAGCGCCCAGCGCGACGACTACATCCTGGGCGCTTTCAAGCTGGGTGCGGCCTGGGACATCGGGAGCGGCGACCGAAGCCTGATGGCCGTCGGCGAGATCGCGCACGCGTTCAACACACCGCTCAAGTCCACGCTGGGCCTGCCCGGCAACGGCGACACGAACGGCTGGGGCTGGCAGCTGGGCGTCGATCTCGAGAACGTGTTCCCCAAGCATACGATGGGCATCAACTACGGTCAGTCCGACGGCGGCATGCTGCTGTCGAACGATTTCCGGCAGAACAACGAACTGTTCGAGTACCGCTGGCAGTTCCAGGCCACCTCGGCACTGCGCTTCGAGTTCCGGGCTCGCTGGCGGCGCGAACTCGAACAGCGCTCGGACGCGGTCCAGCTCCAGCGCGACCGCGACATCCGCCTGCGCGCGACCTACAGGTTCTAGGGAGCCTCTGAACAAGTCTGCGCGGAGCGCGTTCGACGCGAGGACGTCCACCGGGTAGAGTGAGCCGGCGCAACCGGAACCGGCCATGGCCCAGATCGAGATCCTCGCAATACTCACCGTCGCCATTGCGACGGCCCACTGGCTGGGTGACAAGCCTGGCGGCCGCCCAGGCCTCCTGCTGCCTGGCGTCATGCTCGGCTCCCTCGGCAACATCATGGGTACCTACATCGGATTCATGCTGGTCTACGCGCTGCAGCTTTAGCTTGCTCGACTCGGCAACGCGTTCGACCCGGAATCACTAAGGAACCTCGGGATGATGATGGCGCGGCAAGCCCTGCGTGAACTGTTACGACCCGGTCAGAATGCGCCCGGAAGGCACGTTCAAGCGCCGCAGGATAGCGCGCACACTCTTGACCATGAGCGGGGGGCCGCAGACGAAGTATCGGTACTCCCCACGGCTGTGCTGTGGTAGGCAGGAATCGAGCAGGTGCCCGTCGAGCACTCCCATTGCTCCATGCCACCACGAGGTCGGGTGCTGGACGACATAGTGAATTGTCAAGTTCAGGACCTCGGCCATTCGATCCAGTTCTTTCCTGTGAGGAACCGAAGAATCGCTTGTGACGCTGTAAATGAGCGTCAATGGGCGCCGATCTTCTTCGGCCAGAAACGTCCGAAGATGACTGAGCACCGGCCCGATACCGGTACCGGCCGCGATGTATACTGCGGGCACCGGCTGTTCGTCGGGCACCAGATGACCATGGGGCCCGTCCAGATAGGCCCGAGTACCCACCGTTATGTCGCCGATTCCGTCGGTGAAGTCTCCCTTTTCCTTGATCGTAAAACCGATCGTCGTCGACTCGGTCGAGGCTGTCGACATCGAGAAAGGATGATCGCGGGTCGCGAAAGCCCGTCTACCGAGCTTGACCCAAGCGAACTGTCCGGGAAGAAAACGCATGACCTTGTGCGCTCGGCCCGAACGTTCGCGACGCAAGCTCAGCGCCCAGGTCCGGTCTCCAATCCGATCAATCGTCTGCACCACGTACGGCGTGCGCCGTTGTCGCCACGGGCGCAACACGAAGATTTCGAGCAGGGTCACGATGGCCGCGCCCAACAGCAACACCCAGTAACCGCTGACCGGCAATTGAGCACTGTAACCGCTGGCGGTAAAAGCGTGTGCCGCAATCAGCAATGCCAGCCCGATGCCGCAGCCAACGTGAATGAGTCGCCAAGTTTCGTAGGTGCCGGGCAGCTGCCTGCGATCGAGCGCGGTCAGGACCATCCCCGCCGTGAGAATCCAGGCGCCGAGGCCCGTCGCCAGCGACCAACCTCCGATCGACAGCGTCGGATCAGCCGCGTTGAACCAGGGCCAGGACACGCCATCCGGTGCCGTGTAGATGAAAGGATGAACAAAGATGAAGCCAACGATGACGTAGGCCACCCGGCGATGGATGCGGATCGTTCGATCCACGCCGATACGTCCTGAAATCCAGCGATGTCGGCCGTTGAACAGGAATTCGACCAGCACCGCTGCGAAGGCCGTCATTCCCAACGCTGAGGCGATCTGGTCGACGACCGGGCGAGACGCGATCGGATGCCCGATGGCGGCAAGGGCGAGCGGTGCCAAAACGAGTACTAGGTAGAGCAGCACGAGCGACCACGCGCTAGCGCCCCGATACCCGGGCCGCGCTGCCCTGGCCGGCTGCATTCGGTCCGGGCGATCGCCTAGGCTCTGCTTCATGCTGATTCGCCGATGTCCCCGAGGGTGCAAGCCCCTAATCGGAACGAGCCGGACGAATACGCCGCCAAACAGCATCGAAGCCTTGGGCTATCTCCGTTCAACCCGTCAGCGCCCGACCAACAAGCGCCGCGCCGCAGAACAGGGCGGCGGCGACCACGATCTTGCCCAGGTGGCGATCGATCCAGCCGCGCGGCTCTTCGGGGTCTTTGTCTCTGTTGCGCTGATCCATTCGGGCACCACCGAAACCGGCGATGCCGCGTTACCGCGGAGCCGATCGGGATCGCTCGCGCAAACCGAGCCAAAGCAGCACAAAGACGATAACAACAATGCTGTTAATGCCGGCCTGCAGCAACATCTGGGGAATGGTCAACTGGCCGAACTGGACGTAAATGTAACCGGCGTAGGCCATTCCCAGAACTTGCTCGGCGACAGCCACCCAGACCAAACCCAGATACCGCAGCGGGTCGAGTGCCATGATCAGAAACATGACGGCAAGCAAAACCATGACCATGCCGTACTGTGTGCTCATCGTGATCAGCTCGGCGTCCCACCCGCCGGCAGCTGTCCATCCGACCGCATTGCCACCAATCTCCGGTGCAAATGTTGCCAGCAATCCGAATACAAGATGCCACACCACCCACAGCCAAAGGACGCCTTTCAAGACCGTCAATCGATTCATTCAACTCTTCTCCCATTTAAGACTAGGTTGCAGTGTCGCGGGTTAACGCGCTCGGCAAGCCCGCAGTCGTTCAGAAAGTTTTGTGCTTACAGCCTGTTCGCCCATACCCGATTCAGCCCCATGAACGGCCTGCTGACCGAAGCTGCAAAACCCAGCACCCGAGGCGGCAGTATATCCGCCGACTCCGAACCGGAACAAGGCGGTATCGCGAGTGCCGCCAGCATTGCGTCTACTCTTGTTCCAGGAGACGCCCGAGCACCTCGGAACGAAAGTGGCGCCGGGCGGTGATCGCGTAGAAGTTCTCGTGCAGGTCGGGCACCTCGCAATACTTTCTAAGAATGCCCTGTTGGAGCTCGTCCTGCACGACCACTTCGGGCACCATCGCCACGCGCCCCGAATCCCGGGCGATCAGGCGCAACATGGCCATATCGTCGACCTCCGCCCAGATTCTCGGCGCGAGCCCGAGCTCCTCGCAAAGCAGGTCGAACTGGCTACGGATCTCGCTGCTGTGGCCCGGCAGCAACAGGGCCGTGTCCGCCAGGTCCTGCGGGAACCGGAACGCCCGCCGGCCGTCCCGCGGCGGGCCGACGAGACAGACCGACTGACGCGCGATGCGACGGCAGCTCAGCGGTAGCTGGTCGTCGGCCGTCACCGGCCGGTTCGACAGGATCAGGTCGAGCTTGTGCACCCGCAACCGCTCGATCAGTTCCTCTAGACTCGCTGATTCGATGACCAGATGGAGGTTTTCGTCGCCGATCACCGGCCGGAGCAAATTCTGCTGGAAGTTTCTCGACAGCGTCGCCACCGCGCCCACGCGCAACTCCGGCGCCTCCCGGCCGCCGCCAACCGTCTCCAGCAACTCCGCGCCCAGGTCGAAGATGCTCTCGGCGTAGCCCAGGACCAGGCTTCCGATCTCGGTCAGCCGCAGCGTCCGGCCCTCGCGCAGGAACAGCTCGTGACCCAGTTCCTCCTCGAGCTGGCGGATCTGCGACGAAATCGCGGACTGCGAAACGTGCAGGCGTTCGGCCGCACGCGTCAGGTGCTGCTCCTTCGCGACCACCCAGAAATAGTGCAGGTGCCGGAAATTCAGCCGGCGCAGGCTGTCTGTTCTCATAAACAGAACGAATAGTCAATAAAAATCTATTTTACTGAATACATCCGGATAGGCAAGATGCGTGACCGAACCCAAGGCCGCCGAAACCGAATAACCATGGACCTGTTGATCGACTTCCTCAGCCGACTGCTCACGCAGTTCCAGTCGCCCTCGCTGGCGTTCCTGATCGGGGGCATTGCGCTCGCCGCCGCCGGCAGCAAGCTGCAGATTCCCGATGCGATCTACAAGTTCTGCGTCTTCATGCTGCTCATGCGCATCGGCCTGGAGGGCGGCATGGAAATCCGCGACGCGAATCTGGGCGAGATGCTGCTACCGGCGGCCATCGCGGTGGTGCTGGGCTGCGCGATCGTGATCGTCGGGCGCTACACGCTGGCCGCGCTGCCCGGCGTTCGCACCGAGGACGGCATCGCCACCGCCGGATTGTTCGGCGCGGTGAGCGCGTCCACGCTGGCCGCGGCGATCGTCATGCTGGAAGAGCAGGATGTCTTCTACGAGGCCTGGGTACCGGCGCTCTATCCGTTCATGGACATCCCGGCCCTGATCGTCGCCATCCTGCTGGCCAATATCCATCTCGCCAGGCAGAAGGGCGGCGAACGCGAGCGCGTGCGGCCGGCCGCGATCATCGCCGAGAGCCTGAGGGGCTCGGCCCTCTCGGCGTTGCTGCTCGGGCTCGTGCTCGGCCTGCTCACTCGCCCCGAGCGCGTGTTCGAGGGCTTCTACGACCCGCTGTTCCGCGGCTTCCTGTCCATCCTGATGCTGACCATGGGGATCGAGGCCTGGAACCGTCTCAACGAACTGCGCCGGGTCGCGCACTGGTACGTCGTCTACAGCGCCATCGCGCCGCTGGCGCACGGCCTGATCGCATTCGGCCTGGGCTACATCGCGCACGTGCTGACCGGCTTCAGCCCGGGTGGCGTGATCCTGCTGGCGGTGATCGCCGGATCGAGCTCCGACATCTCCGGCCCGCCGACCCTGCGCGCGGCGATCCCGTCGGCCAATCCCTCGGCCTACATCGGCTCGTCGACCAGCGTCGGCACGCCGGTCGCCATCGCCGTGGGCATACCCTTGTACATCGCGCTGGCCGAGGCCGTCTTCGGACTGTGACAGCCGGCGAACGAACCGGTCACGAATCGCAATGACCGCGCGACCGCGCGGTGGAGGAACGAACAATGAGTCACTACAAGGCAACCAAGGTCGTCATCATCACCGAGAAACTGATCCTGGCGAAGGTGACGAAACTCATCGAGGCAGCCGGCGCCACCGGGTACACGATCACACCGGCGGGCGGCATGGGCAGCCGCGGGGTCCGCTCGACCAACCGTGCCGCCGTGATCGACGAATTCAGCAACGTCAAGATCGAAGTGATCACCGGCGACAAGCAAGCCGCCAACCGGATCGCCGACGAGGTGGCGGAGCAGTTCTTCGAGAACTACTCGGGCATCACGTACCTGGAAGAGGTGGAGATCCTCAGGCCACACAAGTTCTGACAGCCCGCTTTCCCGGTCCCGGTCAGCACGTCAATCATCCACCGTCGCCACGCACATCGAAGTGCGAGGCGATGACGACGCGATGAACCGTCGAGCGCCCTGCTCGCTAGATCGACGTAATCTGCCATTGCGGCAGTTCCATGGCGAAGTCCGGGCCGAACTCGGAGAAATGCAGCGTGCCGCCCTCCCAGAACATCTTCAGCTTGGCGACCAGATCGATCCGGAGCGTGTCATCACGATCGAGGATGAACTTGAAGGGGTCGAAACCGAAGCTCCCGGTCTTGCCGCTGTCGCGGGCACTGCCGTTGTTGGTAATGCCCGCGAGGCGAACCGTCCGCTGCGTCTCCGCGAACCGCCGACCATTCCCGTCGTAGGCCAGCTGCTTGAGAATCAGATCGCACTTGGCCGACGGCTTGTCGAAGATCCGCGTCTTGTCGGTGCGGGCCTCGAGCGACCCGCTGATCACGGCGTTCGGGCTGGAGATGAACTCGCAACCGTCGTGGGGCATGCGCTGCGGCGACAGGTAGTACTGGCTCTTCAGACGCCATGTGCTGGTGGCGTTGGGGTAGTGCGTCACGGCGCCGGCATCAAGCACGGCGTGGCCGTGCTTGCCTCTCAACACGACGCCCGGCGGCTGCCACCATTCCGCATCCAGATCGAGCCAGTCGCCCGTTCTCGTGGCTCGACCCCACCACATCTGTGCGCTTGCCATGTCAGCCTCCTTTGCGTTGCCTGTGCGCGTTCAGTTCATCAATGGCCGCCCTGACTCGCTGATCGATCGCTTGCTCGACCGAGAGCAAGTCCCGGACTTCTTCCGCGATACCCAACTTTTCGAAGATCCGCCAACGGGCCTTGTCGTAGCGCTGGACTTCTTCTTCGGTCGGCTGGATGGCCGCATCAACCGCGTCCTCCAATTCGTCTTCGCGCCGCTGGTGGTCCATGTCGGCATCCAGCAACTCGAGCACTTCGTCGGTCGGCGGAAGCTGGCTGTTGACCGCTGTTTCTGGGCCATTCCTTTGCGAACGGTTCTTCATGGTGACCTCCGTCGTTGCCTGCTGTGCATTGAATACCGGTCGGCGACACGCTGACACCGACTGTCCGGCAGGTCATCCTTCACCGTAGGAGAAGATCGGAACCTGTTGCAAGCGATCGGGACGATACAGGGGCCAGTGGCCGCCGATGGCGTCGAACACGCAAGTGGGAGGTAAGCAATCTCCTACCGAGAGGCACGAGCAGAATCCTGTTCGTCGGCCAGGGCGACGAAGTCTTCGATCATCTCCGCGGTATATCGATAGGGATTGAAGGAATCGAGCCCGTGGGCGACCTGAAGCGCGTGAAGCTGCGCATATCCCCCGACGTAGCGGAGCGTTCCGGGTTCAAAGCGCCGGGTTTCGGCAGCGTCCGCCGTGATCAGTCTGAATTTGGCGTGGCGCACGTCGTCTTCGGCCCGCTCGAGGTACCACTCGACGCTTTCCACCGGACCCTCGATCACCTGGAGGTAGAAGTGATCACCGCTGTGGAAGATGCCGCCGATCATCTCGAAGTGCCGGCTCCTCGGGGCGGGATACAGGATCCGGGACACTTCGAGCTCGGTACCGCGAGGATCGGCCCAGTGCGAGAAATTGGCTTCGGAGCAGAAGGCGGCCCGCACCCAGGTACCGGCCTCGAAGCGTTCGGTCAGTTTCATCGGCGAGTCTCCCGGGCTCCCCACAACGGCTGCAATCCGGCGGGTCCCCGCCGACCCCGGGCCCGGAGCGTCTCGATGGGCGCTCCGATCCGGCTTTTCAGCAGTCTAGAACCGCGCTATCGGCAAGTCAAAGCACGCCGCCGTGCGTGTTCGCCGCCGATGAGTCGACGGCACCGGCGACCGAGGCGAGAAAGGCTGCGAGCAGGCGGTTGACTTCGTCAGGCCGCTCCGCCGTGGTCATGTGGCCGCTGCCCTCGATCATGACCAGCTTCGAGCCGCCGATTCGCTCCTGCATGCGGCGAGCCCGGTCCGGCGGCGTGGCGCGATCCTGGTCCGCGGCAATGATCAGCGTCGGCAGAGCGATTCGGTGAATGCGATCCAGGATCGACTTGCGCGATACCACCCCGCGCACCGCGCGGCTCACGCCGATTCGATCGTTGGCCGTCACCATCGCGAGCCACCGGTCGCGCTCCTCGCGACAGGCCGGGTCCTCGATGAAACGGTCGGAAAACAGCAGCGGCAGGATCCTCGGAGCCACGGATTCCAGCCCCAGGAACCGTGCTGCCAGGTTCAGCAGCGCGAAGCGCGGTCGCTTGCGCTTCGGTTCCGGCTCCGCCGATGTGTTCATGAGCACCAGGGAATGGAGCAGTTCGGGACGCTTGAGCGCCACACGCTGCGCGACCATTCCGCCCATCGAGAATCCGAGCAGGTGGACCCGTCCGCGATCGAGCTGCTCGATCAGGGCGATCGCATCCTCGGCCAGCGTATCCAGGTGGTAGCCGCTCGGCGTCACCTCGCTGCCGCCCTGCCCGCGAAAGTCCATCCGGACGCAACAGAACCGGGATTCGAGCGCGCGGACCTGCGCGTCGAACATGCGGTGAGAGAACAGCAGGCCGTGGAGAAGGACCAGCGTTCCCGGTGCTTCACCCGATTCGACGACATTCAGCCGGACGTTGTTGACGACGCGCTGGTTCATTGGCCGGCCGCGCTTCGCGCTCGGTCCGCGGTAGGCTCGTGCGCAGGGTCGGAAAGCGAGTGCCTGTCACGGCCAGGGAACATCGCAGTCCTTCAAGCGCCGCGCGTCAATGCGAAACTCAGAAGCCACCGATTTCCGCGCTCGATCCGCGATACACGGTGCCGATAGAGGTCCGGCCGGAACAGGATGATCCGCCCGAGCAGGTTGAAGATGTTCCTTTCGCAGACGAACTCGCCGCCGGCCCGGGGCTTGACCAGCACGCAATTGAGCTTGTACAGGCGGCCTTCGGCGACCATGTCGACGTGCGGCACGATCCGATGCCCCGCCGAATAACGGACCAGGTAGATGCTCAGGCGCCTGGACTGGAACAGAACGCGATTCTTGACCTTCGAAGACATGGCGGCCGATCGGTGAATGCGGCAATGCCCCATTGTGGGCGACACGTCGACAGAATGAAAGGCGGGCTCAGCCGAGATGCGCATAGCGCCGCTGGTGATCCACCGTGCCGACGTAATACAGGTTGCCAGCCAGCCCCCAACGCGACGGATCCGCCTCGCCCGCCTCGTTCTGATCGGCCGACTCGGCGGCGCGGGTGATCTGCTCGTATTCCTCGATGCCGAGGCGCCGGCGGCCGGAAAGGTGCTCGCCAGGATCGACCGCCTCCTTGAACGCCGAGGCCCCGTCGCTCACATGCGCGACCGACAACGCCGCGCCGCAACCGCTGCCGTAGGAGAACAGGCTGACCGGCCGGCCCTCCCGTTCGCTCGAAATTCTCCGCAGGTAGTCGACCATGCAGAGAAACAGCGAGCCGGTGTAGATGTTCCCGACCACCGCGTTGAGCGAAAGCCAGGGCTCGACCAGCCGGCGGTAGCTCGTTGCGATCTCGCCCGACTCCGGTGCGTCGCGTTCGACGCGCCGCCCCAGCTCGACTTCCCAGTGCCGGTGATGGGCCTTCTTCGCCATGCTCGAAAACGGCACGTGGTAGAAACAGGCGTCGAGCTCGGAGAGCGCGAAGGCCTCGTGGCTGCCGCCGGCCGTGCGCACGGCGTCCTCCCAGCAGGCCTCGAGCGCATCGAGGTAGCACTGGATCGAGTAGTGGCCGTCAGCAAAGGCGTACTTCGAATACAGGGGGCGCCAGAAATCCATGACCTGCCGGGTGTAGTCGCCTTCGATCGAGGTGTCGAAGGCGAACAACCTGGGTTTCGACGAAACCACCATGGCCACGGCCCCGGCGCCCTGCGTTGGCTCGCCGGGCGTCCCGACACCGTAGCGCGCGATGTCCGAGGCAATGATCAGCGCCTTGCGACCGCGCGCTCGACCGGCCAGGATCCAGTCCGAAGCCGAGGTCAGTCCGGCCATCGCCCCGTAACACGCGTGCTTGGTCTCAAAGGTCCGGCAGGTGGCGGGCAGGCCCAGCAGCTCGTGCACGTAGACTGCCACCGGTTTGCTGTGATCGACCCCCGTTTCGGTCCCGACGATCAGCGTGCCGATCTCGTCCGGGTCGATGTCGAATGCATCGAGCGCTTCCCGACCGGCGAGCGTGGCCATCGTGACCGTGTCCTCGCAGGGCGTGACCACGGCCATCTGCCGCTGCCCGATGCCCTGCGTGAATTTCTCGGGGGGCACGCCCCGCGCCCGCGCCAGGTCCTCCATGTCGACATAGCACTCGGGACCGCGGAACGCCATGGCGTCAATGCCTACTCGCGTATCGCTCACCTGCCATTCCTCTTCGTGACCTGCAAAGCGCCGCGCCAGGGCGACTGCCCGGAGCGACGAGGAAACAGGTTAGCACCTGACGCGTTGACCAGGAATGTGCAAGTCTCGACCAAGGCACTTTGCTTCGGCCGGCCTTCGAGAACGGGCATGAACATCGGGCCAGAGCACAAGCGGATGTTTCGTCCGGACAAGCCGAAGAAACTCCTGTCGCGGATGAATTCCTTACTTCACTAAAAGGGCAGGAAAACCGGGATATAAACGGTTGTGACGGTCCCGGTCGTGAACTCCGCTTCCCCACGGTGACCGCTCTCCAGGGTCTTGCCGGTGGTCGAGCGAGGCAGTGTGTCGATTTCCAGTGACCACTCGTCTCCATCTGCACGGGTCGACATCACGCGACCGTCGAAGCAGCGCACGAAAATCCTGCCCCTGCCCGACAATACGGGATCGATCTCTTCGCAGCCTTCCGGGAGAATCGCGTGCCACTCGACTTGCCGGGACCAGCGATGTTTCCTCCTCAAACGCGGTTCGTGAGGAAAGTGCTTCCGGAGCCAGAAATCACCCTTTATCTGCGGCTTGTTGGCCACCGTCCATTCACCGCTTTTTTCGTCCACATATATCATTCCACTTTCCTGCACGACCCAGGACTCTTCATCGGTGACTTCATGGGCCGCTATCCAGTCGAGGCCGCCATCGGTGCTGTAGCGCGGGTCCACTGAAGAAACATCGCCTTCGATCACCAGGTAGCCATTGGCCTGTCTCGCGATATCCAGGAACCGGCGGGAGCGATGCCGTTCCAGCAGCTCTCCGTCGAGATCGAACTCGTGGTAACGACCATTGGCGAGCACGATCAGCTTGTCCGCCTCAACGCGGGCGGATGCCACCTGCCTGCCCTTGTGTCGCCAGATGTAGTTCACCTCGAAACGGTGTATCGGCTCCCAGAAAGTGGAACCCGGCCTTGAGCGAAGCAAGTGAATGAAGTCGAAGGTCCTGGTCAAAAGAAATATCTCGCCCGAAGGATGAACATGGGCCCAGGCGATTTCGTGCGTCGGACCCGGACCCTTCAGCCTGCGCCACGCGGCGTCCCAGCGCTCGCTTTCGAGCACGACGCCACGCTCCCCCACGGCAAGCAGGCCACCGGCCGGCGTCGTGGCGACGTAGTCGATCATGTGGTTCACGCCGGTATCCGATCTCTGCCAAGTCCCGGCGCTGGAATCGAACCAGTAGATCTGGCCCAAGCGGGACGGCAGCACGGGTACGCCCTGGCTGGTCCGATGGGCGGGCCCGGGGGCGATATGGCGCTTGATCGCGTCCGCCATCTCCTTGTCCGACTCCGCTAATTGGCTCCAGCCGAGGCGATCTCCCGCATCGATGCTTGCCGAGATCCGAGGATACAGCTCGGATACAAGTTCATGGAAATCGCCCTCGCCGCGAACCCTCGCGACCGAGAAAGGCAAGAGAATGGGCTCGGAATCGTCTTCGGTGACGTCGACCTCGGTCGGCAGCGGTCCAAGCGGCTGGAAAGCCAGCGTACCGAGATCGGTCAGCTTGTCATTGCCTGTGGTGAAGGTCCCGAGGGGCTCGGGCAAGGGCGCTCTCAACGCGTAGAAGGTTTCGCCGAACTGAGTCCCGGCGACCAAAGCCTTCAGCCTGTACTGCCCCGGCGGCAACGCCCCCAGAAAGAAATCGCTGTCTACCAGCCCTCTTCTGACCCTGTGCAGGTAGTACTCGGTCTCGTCATCGTCTAGATCTTCAAGCTGCACGCCTCCCCAGCGATCAAGCCTCGGCGCTAGCCGCGAAGCGTTGGAAACCACCTGCAGGGCGACGATCCCCATCTCGTCGGGAAAATACCTGGGTTCGTCAAGGCTGGTGCGAGCTATGTTGGACGCGCAACCAATTGCGGTGAGCGCAAGCAGAACGGCTGCCGTGCGAAAAGCAAAATGGTTCAATGCTGTTCCTTCTTGTCCTGACAGGCTGCGCGAGCATCGCGATCTTGTTCCGCGAATGCCCGATCAGACCGGGTCTGCCTTCATCCTGATTGCCCAATGCGCCATTCCTCTCGTTCGCGCAGGACGATCCGGATGCCGTGCCTCAGTAAACGCCGTGACAGGACTGACGCCAACGCCAAGCCTGATTTCGACCTTTCCAGACTAGTGTACCCCGTCACTCATTCTGTAACTTATAGCGAGTCGGAAAGCGTTTAGCTGCAAGGCCTGTCTCGCAGGGAATGGTGGTGCCATTTTCAAGAGACAGAACGCCGCAGATGAACGCTTTCCGGCTCGCCCTTCGGGAGCGTGCCTGAACCGACATTGCAGGGCAGGCGGAGCCGCATGGCGGATTTCGCGAAGCGAAAAAAGCCATGCGAGCGCAGCCGTCGCCCGTGTTGCGCCCCTTGCAAAGGGCCCTGCCATTCACTGCGGGGCGCGCCTTGCACTGTCGGCTCAGGCGCGCTCTATAAGTTACACAATGAGTGACGGGGTACACTAGCATCCGGTTTCAGATTTCGTCCAGCGGCACCGGATGACCCAGCCAGAAGCCCTGCGCGTAGTCGACGCCCAGATCCCGCAGCACGTCGACGACGGCCTCGTCTTCGACGAACTCGCCGATGGTTTCCTTGCCCATCACACGACCGACTTCCCGGATGGAGCGGACGATGGCCCGATCGATGGGGTCGCGTGCGATGTCGCGCACGAAACTGCCGTCGATCTTGAGGTAGTCCACCGGCAGGTTCTTCAGGTAGGCAAACGACGACAGTCCGCTGCCGAAATCGTCCAGGGCGATCCGGCTGCCCAGGCCGCGGATCGATTCGATCAGTGACGCCGCCTCGGTGAGATTGCCGATGGCGGCCGTTTCGGTGATCTCGAAACACAGCTGCGGCGCCAGATCGAGCGATTCACCGAGGGTCCGGGTGAGAAATTTCCTGAAGCCATCGTCTCCGAACGAGAGCCCCGAGAGGTTGATCGAAACCGACAGCGATCGGGCGCCCTTCTCACGCGCGCGCAGCCAATCCAGTACCTTGCCGACAATCAGCCGATCGAGCCGGGGCGTGAGCCCATAACGCTCGGCCGCCGGCAGGAAGGCGCCGGGTGAAACCACGGCGCCCTCGTCATTGAGGCGGACCAGGATCTCGTACCAGTCCGGGTACCGCGCGCTGCCCGACAGTGGCACGATCGGCTGGGCCACCAGCGTGAAGAGATCCTGCTCGAGGGCCCTGTTGAGTCTGGGCACCCACTGCATTTCACCGTGGCGGCGATACAGGCTGTCGTCGTCTTCGCGCCACACGACCACGCGATTGCGGCCGCTGTCCTTGGCGGCATAGCAGACGGTATCGGCCGCCTGGAGCACCTCGGTGACGGAAGGCAGCGAGTCGCCCGTCAGGGGGACCACGCCGATGCTCACGCCCAGCTTGAAGGTCTTGTCGCCCCAGATGAAGGGATGCTTCTCGATCGCTCTTCGCATCTTGTCGGCGACGGCAATGGCGTCTTCGGTCGAACATCCGCGCAGCAGGACGCCGAATTCATCACCCCCCAGCCGCGCCAGCGCATCGGTGCTCCGGATCGTTTGCTGCAACTCCGGTCCGAGCTGGCGCAGCACCTCGTCACCGGCCACGTGGCCAGCCGTATCGTTGACCAGCTTGAACTGATCCAGGTCGAGGTAGCAGACGGCTCCGGCGTCCTGCCCCCGGATCACCTGCCGAAGGAACTTGCTCAGGCGCCGCTCGAACTCGTCACGGTTGATCAATCCCGTCAGCGAATCGTGACATGCCTGGTAGCTGAGCTCTTCGGAGAGTCGTCGCGCGTCCGAGACATCCTCGACGACCACGACGAATCGCTCCACCCTGCCATCGGCGTTTCGCACCACGCCCGCGGAGAGGTTGACCCAGAGCGTGCTGTCGTCCTTTCGCCGGTAGCGCTTCTCGACGTGGTAGCTGTCCTTGTCGCCCTCGAGCATCTGATCGACACGGACCTGGTCGCGCTCGACGTCATCGCGGTGGGTCACGTCATGAAAACGCATGGTCTGGAGCTCTGCTTCGGAGTAACCCAGCAATGCACAGAACTTCGGGTTGGCCCGCATGTAACGACCGTCCGGTGCGACGTGGGCGATACCGACCGCTGCGTGCTCGAACGTCGCGCGATAGAGCGCCTCGCGGTGCCGTAGCGCCTCGGCCGAACGGAAACGCTCGATCGCGATCCCCGCGAGGTTGCGCATCCTCGAGAGGACGGTCAGTTCCATGTCGGTGGGCCTGCGCAGGTGGCGGTAATAAACCGCGAAGCTCCCCAGCACCTGGGCGCCGGAGCCGTGGATGGGCTGCGACCAGCACGCCCGGAGTCCCTCGGCGTCCGCGGCCGGGCGCCATGCGTCCCAGTTCGGATCCTCGCCGAGATCGGGCGTGATGACCTGGCGATCGAGGTACATGGCGGTGCCGCATGATCCGGCGCGGGGGCCGATCGCCGCTCCGTCGATGGCGGCACGAAACGCCTCCGAGACGCTCGGCCCGGCGCCCTGGGTCACGTGCAGCCCGTCGGGCCCCAGCAGAACGATCGTGCAGACCGACTCCGGCAGGACCGTTTCCACGACCCGGGCCAGGACATCGAGCGATTGCTCGAGACCCTCCCCGGCGGCGATGGATGCCAGCACCTCGTGCTCGCCCTCGCGCTGGATGTCCGCGCGTTTGCGCTCGCTGATGTCGCGCAGGCTGCCGCGCACCACCGCCCGCTTCTCGTCCGGCAAGCGCGAGAGACTGACCTCGCATGGAAACACGCGCCCCGAGGCACTCTTGTGCCACCACTCGAAGCTCACGGCCCCCTCCCGGAGCGCTCGCTTGACGTAAGCGGCCGCCGCCCGGTCCGAGCGCCTGCCGTCGGGCTGCGTTTCCGGCGACAGCTCGGCGACGCTGGTCCGGGTGAACGCCTCGAAATCCATCTCGAACATGGCCAGGGCGTGGGGATTGCCATCGACCATCCGTCCCCGGTCGAAATCCAACACGCAGATGGCTTCCGGGGCATTGCGGATCAGGGAGCGGTAGCGCCTGTCGATTTCATCGCGAATCGCGGTGTAGAACAGGCCGTTGCGGTCCTGAAGCCAACCAAGCGAGAGCGAAGCCAGGATAAGGGCTCCAACACCCGCGCCGAAATGAACGGGACGATCGAAAAGCGCCGGATCCAAGACGCCCGTCGACGCACCGACCGCGGCGTATGACAAGGCCAGGACGCTGCTGATCAGGGCGCCTCGCGTTCCTCCGACAGCGGCGGAGAAAACCACCGTCGCGAACAGCATGACCAGGGGAATCGGCAAGCTGCCGCCGACCAGTCTCGTGCCTTCGGCGGACAGGATCACCAGAACGGTGGCCAGGGGCGCGCTGCCGGCCAGCCAGCGCGGAATGCGCACGGCCGGCGGGCCGCCAGGTTCAATTGGATGGGCGCGATGGCCAGCTTCGCGTTCATGGTGGCGATCGCGCCTGCGTCCGGCGTCACTCATGCATCAGCCTTTCAAGCTGCGCGCATCCGACAGGATTTCAACGCGCGAGGAAGTCCCCGGCAGTATACCCAAGGGCCACTGCCATCATAGCCGCTCCCTATGGTGCCGAAGGTTTTCAGTACACTAGTGGGCCCCGTCGCTTCGAATCGATCGGCCGGCATTTCGTGTTCAAGAGATTTCTCCTACACCACCGCCGCCAGATGTCCAGCGGCGAAGGCAGCGGCCGTACCAGCCAGCGCATGCGCCGCTGGCTGCAGCGCTCGGGGTGCCTGACGTTCAGGCGCGAGCCGATCGCGCGGGGTGTCGGCGTCGGCCTGCTGGTCGGCCTGACCCCGACGGTCGGGCTGCAAACGGTGATGATGCTGGCCGGCTGCCTGCTGATTCGCGGCAACTTTCCGGTCGCGTTCGCCATCTCCTTCGTCAGCAATCCGTTCACCCTGCCGCCGATGGTCTATGCCTACCACCAGCTGGGCAAATGGCTGTTCGGATCCTGGGCGAAGACCCTTTTCGAGGGCTCGGATCTGATCGACGACGCACTGATCGCCCTGCTGAGTACGGCCCTGGGCACGGTGCTGATCGCCGTTCCGGTGGCCCTGATCGGCTACTTCGCATCGCTGGGCATCTCCGAAGTCTGGAACCGGCGCAGGCACGAAGCCCGGGAGAAACGCCGCCAGGCCGCACGCCGCGAACGCGAGTCCTGAACCGGAGGGCACACCGCGCTTCGACAGCCGCGGGAAGGGTCGGACGGCACTAGGAAATCCCCGTGCCGATCGGTACCGGCCTGCACCGGCCGCCCCCTATTCGAACCCGTCGGCGAACAGCGCGTCCGTCAGCGGAGCAAGACGCAGATCGACCTCGTCGAAGTAGACCGGATGGGTATCCGTCGTGACGTGGAGCTCGATGCGAACGCTCAGCGTGTCCTCGTGCGTTTCGGCAGCGCCCTCGAGCCGGCGCCAGCCGGGCTGCGACTGGTCCGTTGCCACGAGCGCCTCGGAAAGGAGCGTTCCACCGCATGCCGCCTGGTCATACGCCCGAAGCCAGAACTCTACATCCGCAGCCGCGTCGCTGCGATGCGATGCGATCGCCTCGACCGGTTGGGCGCCGTCGATGGCCACGCACTGACTGACGACGACCGAATGGCCGGCGGCAATGGCCAGCGATCCCGAATCCGGGTTGCCGTGAAGGTCCACTTCGGAGAAGGAAATGGCCGTCTCGTTCGAAGTCGTCCAGCCCGCGATCGTCCCGTTGAACCCGGCGTTGGCGGCCAGGCCCGCTTCCGCCAGGTCGCCGAGCACCGCGTCGATTCCGGAAAGAATCTGACCGGGATCGAGCACCACATCCGCCGCGTCTTCCAGATCGGCGACGTCGTCGTAGAACTCGGCATCAGCATTGTGCGAGCCGGACAAGCCGGTTCCGAGGAAGCGAACCCGGTAGGTGCCCGCGGGGATGCCCTCGATCCGGTAGTTGCCGTCGTTCAGTTGAACGCTGCTGTCCACGAAAAGCCAGTCGCCGGATACGGGTTGCTGGCGCAGCAGGCTGACCGCGGTGATGGGATAGAAGTTGCCGTCTTCGCGGGTGACCGTGCCTTCGATCGTCGCACCCTCGGCCAGTTCGGCATCGACGCCGGTCGTTTCCGTGCCGGGACTGGCAGCGACCGTGTCGGCGTCCTGGCTGAAGATCCGGTCATTGAAGTATTCCGTCGCGTAGACGCCGGCGGGATCGGTGAAGCGAACCTCGTAGTCGTCGGTGAGCAGGCGTCCTCCGATCGCGAAGCCGCCGTCAGCGCCGGTGATTCCGAAACAGGGCTGGTCGTCGATCACGTCCGGATCGACCGGCTGACAGCTGACTTGGATTCCTTCGAGCGCGGAGCCCGAAGGGTCGGTCACGGCTCCCGAGATCAGCCCACCGCCGACCGACGACTGCGCGCCGTCGAGAACGGCGTCGATGCCGGCGACCGCGGCGTCTTCGACCACGATCGGCGTGGCGCGATCGAAGGTCGCGACGTCGAGATAGAACTCGCCCGGCAAGGTGCCGCCGCTGTCCTCGAACTGCACGAAGTAAACGCCGGGATCGAGCGGAGAGAACGCGTATTCGCCGGACGCATCGGTGAGCACCTCGTCGTCGAGGAAGTCGTTGTCGTAGAGCTTGACCGTGATGCCTTCTGCAGGCTGCCCCTCGCCATCGGTGACCGTTCCGGAAATCGATCCGCCGGGGGTCACGCCGAGTACGGCATCGATGCCGCCGGTCTCGGTTCCGGCCGTGACCGTCAGGTCGGTCGCCGACTCGAGTTCCGGTGCATCGTCGTAGAACTCGACGTCGGGCGTGCCGCTGAACCCGCCGCCCCGGAAGAAGACGCGATAGGTGCCGGTCGGCAGGCGCGTGATCCGATACTCGGTATCATTCTGTTCGATCACGGAATCCTGCAATACGTACTCGCTGCCGACCAGGCGGTAGGCGTTGACGACGAGCAGGTCATAGGCGTCGCCGAAGGCGTTGGACACGGTGCCCGAAATCGCACCGGCCAGCGGCAGCGATTCGTCGATCCCCGCCGTTACCGCCGGCGCGGTGACGGCGACCGGCGTGGCTGTCTCGAGACTGTCGGCACCGGCATGGAAGCGGGTGAGGTACTGACCGTCCGGGCTGAGGAACTCGATCCGATACTCGCCGGTCGCGAGATCGCGCAGGCGATAGCTGCCGTCCGAGGCGGTTTCGGTCAGGCGCACCATGTCGCACGAGGGTCCACTGGTGGAGAAGTCGCAGGGTTCCTCGTAAGCGCGCACCTGCACCTGCGCCAGCGGCAGGCCGGCGGTATCCGTCACCTGGCCGACGATACTGCCCGGCGCATCGGCACCGGCCGGGTCGAGCGCGACGTCGACCCCGGTGACCGCGCCGCCGACCGGCACGCGCTGTGCGACCGACGGGCTTTGCGCACCATCGAAATACTCGCTCTGCAGGGCCCCGGCCGGATCGTAGAAGCGCAGGTAGTATTCTTCCGGCCACAGTTCGTCGACGGTATAGGTACCATCGGCGTCGGTCGTGGCGATCTGGTCGGAAAGCAGGTTCAGTGACCGGTCGAGTGCCAGGATCTCGATGCCCGCCGCCGGGGCTCCGCCGGCATCGGTGACCGTGCCGGAAATGCTGCCGTCCGCAAACGTGCCGAGCCGGACGTCGATGTCACGAAGCTCGTCGCCGGTCTCCACGGTGATGTCGAGCGCATCTTCGATCGCCTGCGTACCCTGGTAGAACTCGGTCTCGAGCTGACCACCCGGCGCCAGGAAGGACCCGCCCTCGAAACGCAGCCGGTACGTCCCCGCCGGCACGTCGATCAAATAGTCGAAGTCATCGTCTTCATAAAAGGCATCGACGCTCGACACTTCCACCCACTGACCCTCGTTCCAGTTCAGCGCGGTGACGCTTCCGATATCCAGCTCATTGCCGTAACGGTCCCTCAGCCGGCCGCGAATCGTGCCGCCGGGCCCGAGCCCCATGACCGCATCGACATTGCCCGTGGCCTGGCCGGCGTCGACGCTGACGGGGCTCGCGCTCGAGGCATCCGGTGCGTCATCGTAGTATTCCATGTAGCTGCGGTTGTTGCCCTGCTGCCCGGTAAAGCGAACGAGATAGTCGCCGGCGGGCAGCCCACCGATGTCGTATGACGTGCCCTCGGGTTGCTGGACGAACAGCGCCTGCTCGGGGTTCCAGACCCCGAAGACGGCGATCAGCGGATTGACCAGGGGCCGACCGGCGGGGTCGGACAGGGTCCCGGTGATCCGGCCAGCCGGCTGCATCACGGCGTCGACCGTCTGGCTGGCGCTGTCGAGGACGATGGTCTCGCCCGCCTCCAGGGTGGCTCCGCCGGGCCAGTACTGGAAAGCATAGTCGCCGCTCCAGTCGCGGAACAGCAGGCGATAGTCTCCGGGATCCAGATCGGTGAACGCGTAGCTGCCATCCGAGGGGGTTTCCACGAACTGTTTGAACGCCCACTCGAGCCCGGTCCAGCGGTAGAGCGACACCTCGATGTCGTTCAGCGGCGTGCCGCTGCCGTCGGCGACCGTGCCGCCGACATCCAGGCCGGACACTTCGCCCAGCACCACATCGACGTCGGTCACCTCACCGGCGGTCACGGCAATCGGCGTGGCGAAAGCGGCGTCCGGTGCATTGTCGAAGAATTCCGCCTGGCCCTGCCCGTCCACCTGTCCGGTGAAGCGTGCGATGTACTGGCCCGTGGGAAGCCCGCCGATATCGAACGTCGAGGCACCCGGCGGCAGCTGCTGAATGAACAGCACGCTCCCCAGCGGCACGGCGTCAGGGAATACGGCGACGAATCCGTAGTCGACTGGCAGGCCCGCGGGGTCTTCCAGGTTGCCGGCAATGCGGCCGGCATCGGCCATCGACGCATCGTAGGTGGTAACGCCCGACACCGAAATCGTCGATGCCGCCTCGAGCGTCGTGGCGTCGCCGCTGTATTCGAACGCGTAGTCCTGGCTCCAGTCGCGGAAGAGCAGCCGATAGGAACCGTCGGCAATTCCCTCGAACGCGAAGCCGCCCTGCGCGTCGGTTTCGCCATACGTGACCAGATCCCAACCAGTGGCAGCCGGCGCATACAGGCTGACCTCGATATCGCCCAGCGGCGATCCGCCGGTCTCCGAGATCACGGTACCGGAAAGCTCTGCGGCCGGGCTGACGGCCACCAGACCGAGCCAGGCCAGAATCAGGGTCGTGACGGCGCGCATGCGGACTCCTCCCAAGATAGCCTCACCTACACTACGCGCCCCTCGTAAACCGTGCGTTGACGCCCGTGAATGCTAGCGTGTGGCCGGCGCTTTCACTGCCGCTCGGGCCAGACTCGATCGCTGACGCCCGCGGGCGCGGCCGTTATTGGCCCGGCGAGGTAGATCCCTGCGCGAACGGCACAAGCCCGGGGTCAGCATCAGCTGCAGAACCCGCCTGAGTACCTTCAAGGCCACCCTGGAGCCGCTGCCTCAAGCGCTCCAGCGCAGCCCGGATCGCGGGTGAACTCTGCTGGGCGAGGGTCTCGAGTTCCCCGGGACGGGAAGGCACGGTGGGAAGCCCGGGAGCCCGAACGGTGTCGGGGAGGACGACCGGCTCGTAGACGCGCCGATCCCAGTCGTCCGGCGCGAGGTCCCTCACGCGCTCCAGCCGGACATCAATGCGGCTCTGGTCCGGAAAAAGAATGCTGAGCAGACCGTCACGGTCTGACGGCCCCGTACCCAGGAAACGTCTAATCTCGCGAATGCGAAGGTCGTTCAGATCCGCGACCGAACAGCTCTCGATCCCGTCGATCCAGCACTGCAGCCGGTGAACCAGCGCCGAGCGATTCCGCCCCGCTGCGCCACGCTCGGGCCCGATCAGGTCGATCGCCGAGGGAACCTGGTTTTCGAGTCCGATATCGGCAATGCGGATCGCTTCGCCGGGGACTGCGATGGGTTGCTGCGCGAACGTCTGCTTGAAGGTGGCGAGGGACAGCCAGGAGCCGATGACGAGCACGAAAAGCGTCTTGATCAGTCGAGCCATGTTCGGGTCCCCTCGCGGATTGGCCGTGAGGATCACCCTAGCCGGGGTTTTTAGAGTGCTCGCTCTAGCGGGTCGGGGCCGACAGCAAGGATCTCGCCGGAGCCCGAAGGATCGGACGCTCCGGCAACGCTTTCGAGTACGGACATACCGTGCTAGTTGGCGCCCGAACCGCGTCCCGGAAGCGCAACCGCCGCCCAGGCCGTTGCCACCGAAAGCAGCACGACGCTGACGAGTGCGATAACGGCCAGCGCGAAGGTCGGCAAGTTGGTGTAGACGAACAGCACCACCCACAACAATGAAACGATGGCGATCAGTGAAGCGACGATGATCGCTCGACGACCGGCGGCACGGATCCAGGATCCCTTGTTTTCCGACTCCACGACATTGCCCTCCCAGTAAGAATGATTAAAAGAATCGGACTAGTGAAACCGGCCCGAGTGACCAGAATTTATATTGGTTTGAGGTTTGCTGTCAAAACATGAAGACGCGCCGCCCGCCGTGCGACCGGTCCGCCTGTTCTCGCAGCTTGAGCGGTCTCATCAGCCCGAATCGCCCGCTGGATGATCAGAGTCCCCTCGTGGTGTCACCGCTGGCGACTAGCGGCGCAAGGCGATGAGTTCGCGTAGCGCCGTCAGCTCGTCCCGCAAGTCTGCCACCTGGTATTGCAGCGAGGCGTTTCGGGCTTCGGCGTGTTCCAGCCGCACCGTCAGCTCCTGCACGGCGGCGATCGAGGTGATCAGGGCGGGATGCGTGTCGACCTGCAGGATCTCGTTGTCGGGCGTTTGCGGCCGACCGGGCAGGAACTCGCCCGAGCCCTTGACCGCTTCGGGGAACACGCGCGCGAATTCCTGCGCGATCACGTTGTAGTAGCGGGCCTCGTCGAGTTCGGGATGCGCGTCGCGGTAGCCGGCGGTGTAGCGGAAGGTGACCGGGCGGACCCGCATCAGGCGATCGACCGCGCCGTCGATCCCCTGAACCTCGGTCTTGATGCGCGCGTCGGAATTGGCCAGCCAGCTGCCGGCGGTGGTCTTCGAGGCGTTGCCCGCGACTTCGAGCGCATTCGTCGCCGGATTGCGGCGCACGCCGACGAGGCCGGCGTCGGACAGGGTCAGGGTGCGGTCGGGATAGCTCGCGGCGGTGGTGAACACGATGGCCTCGTTGCCGCCTTTCGGCCACAGGCGCACCGCGCCGGCGCCCAGGCCGGGGCCATTGGCGACCCCGATGGCCAGCCCGTAGTCGGCGCTGCCGACGTGGAAGTCGCCGTAGCCGTTGCCGATGGCCGGATTCCACTTGCCCTCGCCTTCCACGGTCAGCGCTGCGCGCGGCCCGTTGGTATTGATCGCCACGCCGCCCGCGGCGCGAACCAGGAACTGGTCGGGGCCGCTGGAGACGAAATCGACATCCTGGCTGTCGGCCCAGACGAAGGTGCCGTTATCGCCGTCTGCATCGCCCGACCCGGTCACGCCCGTACAGCCGGTTCCGGGTTGACCCGAATCCGTTCCCGGCCGGGCCTTGGCCCGCCGGCCGCCCGCCCAGGTGTATTCCCCGCCCGCGCAGTTGGCGCGCCCGCCGCTGACGGTGCTGTAACCGTGCATCGCGGTGTTGAAGGCGCCGCCGCCGACCGCGCCCCAGCCGCCGCTGGCCATGTTGACGGCACCGCCGGACGTCGTACTCTCGAAGCCGCTGGCGGTGTTGATGATGCCGCCCGCGACCGTACTGCGATTGCCGCTGGCGACGTTGTCCGTACCGCCACCCACGGCGCTGAAGTCATGCGCAGCGCCAGTGCCGAAGTCCCGTTTCACTCTTGTCTTGCTACGGTGAGTAACTCACGCTCCGGGGGACGGGAACGCTGTACGCGTGCGTCCGGCGCCGCCGTGCCGGAATCGGAGCGGGAAAACCCAACTCGATCGGGAGGTTTCATGTCGCCAAGAACCGCTATCGTGATGACCCTCTATGGCGTGAACGCCCTGATCAGCATCGGGCTGGGATCGCTCTACCTCTTTCGGGAGTCGTTCATGCCCTACCACGAGGCCGCCCTGGGCCGCGGCTGGCAGGAGATCGAGCCCGCGCTTCAGGTGCTGCTTGGCGCCCTGATGGACGTAGCCGGAGCGGGATGGGTCGCGGTGGGCGTCGCCGTGATCTTCCTGGTGGCCATCCCGGTCCGGCGAGAGGAGCGCTGGGCGCGACTGCTGGTGCCCGCGCTGTTCCTCATCTTCTACGGGCCGACACTCCTGGCCACGCTCACCGTGCTCGACCGAACCCCCGCCTCACCGCCCTGGTACGGCAACGCCATCGCCTGCTCGGTGTCGGTACTCGCCCTGATCATCGACGCGCCGTGGCGCCGCCGGAAACCAGGCGACGTCAATCGGGCGTAGCTGCAGGCTTCGGCGACGCCATCCGCCACGTCGGGCGTCATGCCGAAAGCGCCTGACGCCCCCGAATTCAGGAGGACCCTATAACCCGGGCGACCTGCTCCTGCAGGCGCCGGACATCGATGAGCATCTTTTCCTGGGCCCGAATGTGGTTGCTGTAGCCCAGCTGCAGGTCGAAGGCGATGTCATAGAGCGATTCGTCCGCGAGCGCCTCGCCGGGCGAGGTTGCAAACGGATGCGCCGGGCCGGCACCGGGCCGCACGATCTCGTAGTAATCCCGAATGAGCGGTGTCAGCCATTCCCATGCGATGGCGTCCTGGGTTTCGCCGTAGGATTCGCCTGCACCCACATACTGCACGATGCCGCTTCGTACTGAATCATCGCGAATCAGGTGGAGATCACCCGTTTCGACCACGGCCTGCGCGGTGCTCAGCGTCGGCTGCGCCGGACTGATCGACAGCGTTCGGAAATCCCTGAATTCCGCCTCCGACGGAATCTCCTGCGTTCCGAACAATGCGAGCAAGTCCAGCACCCTCTCCTTGCCGGCCCGGTTGGCCGCCAGTGCTTCCTCGAGGGCGGAGGCGCTCTCCGTCAAGTCGGCATCGAGCTGTCGAAGATAGCCGGCTTCGCGCTCTGCATCGACACGCCCCTGGTAGAACGCATTGAGCGCCAGTGCGACCAGAACCCCGGAGACCACGACCAGGAACTCCGCGGCGAACCAGCGCAGCCGCTCGGGCCAGACTCGCGGTTGCCCGCGACGCGCTTCAATGCCCGACTCCTCGGTCCAGCGTTCGTCAGTCATTGTGTTCTCAATCCTTTGTCTGAAGGGTCAGTCCGATCCCGCGGGTCACGAATGACCATGATCGCGCCGGGCGGTTATCCCGACCAGGCTCCGCTGTCGTCAGTCGGGCGGAATCAGTCGAAGAATCCGGCGCGGCAGCTTGGTGCCGCCGCAGGGCGGCTGCCAGGGCGGCGGGGCAATGCAAATATCGCCAAGGTCCACCGGCGCCCCTCGACGATCGCGAATGCTCAGGGTCGGCGGCGCGTCGACCGCATAACCGCCGTCCTCGCTCTCGTAGCGCTCGAGCGGCGGATGGATCATCCATTCGAACTCAGTTCGACTCGCATCGAGATCACGGTCAGGATCGCGGCGACGGCTTCGATCGGCAAGTCCCATTCATCCGTCCGGCAGCCGCTCGAGATACAGACCAGGCTGCGCGCACCGCCCAGTCCGTTGTCCGAGCGATGGACCTGCCCCGAAGCCGTCGAACACGCAAGAACGAGCAAGGCAAAGAAAATCGATCGACAGTTCATGGCAACGCCCTCCACATGATCGGCAAGCCCACGGCCCTTCCGTCCCGGCCAGTGCCCCTGTTCGGGATTCTAAACGCCCATAGCGACTTCCGCGATCGGATGCGTCCCGACCACCCGATCCACGCTCACATGGGTTATCTTTCACGTGACGCGAGAGGGAAGTCGGACGTATGCTCAAGAAGATCATCCTGGTCATCGTGGCCCTGCTCGGACTCGCCGCCATCGTGCCGTACCTCCTGCCGAAACCCAACCTCAACGGACGCATTCCGGATCAGCCCTTCGACGACTCCCGTTTCGGGCAGATCGATGGGATTCGACTGCACTGGCGGGAACGAAGGGTGGAAGACTCGCCCGCGCTGGTGGTGCTGTTGCATGGCTACGGCGCCTCGGCCTTCAGCTGGCGCCATACCCTCGATGCGCTGGAAGCGGCGGGCTACCATGCCGTGGCGCCCGACCTGCCGCCCTTCGGCTACAGCGAGCGCACGGCAGACGGGCCGGACTGGCCGGCGCTGGTGACCGCGCTGGCCGACCGGGTCGCGCCTGACGCGCCCCTGATCCTGGTCGGCCACTCCATGGGCGTAGGCGTCGGCTCCGACGTCGCCGCGCGCCTGCCCGGCCGGGTCGAGCGACTCATCATGGTCGACGGCGTGCCGAACATCGGCCGCAACCGCGGGCCGGTCGGCTGGTTCCTCGCCCTGCCACCGGTGATCTAAGCCGCCGAGTACTGGGCTGCCCACAGCCTCGTGAAGGAGTCCTCGGTCGCCGACATGATGGGATCGGCCCTGGGCCGCCCGCCGAGCGACGACGAGCTGGCCGGCTACTTCCATCCCCTGACCATTCCCGGCACCTACCCTTCCCTGCTAAAGCGCCTGTCGAAACGCGGGCCGCCCGAGGAAGGCTGGCACCGGGTACCGACCGACATCGTGTGGGGCGAGCGCGACCAGTGGGTGCCGCTGAGCGCGGCCGAGAAACTGATCGAGACCCTGCCGGAACGCATCGAGCCGATCGTCATCGAGGGCGCCGCCCACAATCCGATGGATACGCATCCGGAGCGCTTCAACGCGATTCTGCTGGAACTCATCCGCGCCGAAGCCGGCGGCTGAACCCGAATCGACACTATTCAGTCTCCGCATTCGTCACTGGCGCTGCGCGCGCCAGCGCGCCAGCTGCGTCCGGATCGGCTCCGGCGCTTCCAACTGCGGGTCCGAGTGGGGCGCGATGTCCTCGTCCAGCTCGCGCTCCCTGATGCGCTCGACCGCCCTATCGAACGCGACCCGAAAATCGTCCGTCTCGCGCAGCGATTCGGCCAGGTAGGCGCGACCGAAATAGGTCAGCTCGGCCTCGTCGGTACATCCGAATGAGGTCCGGTCCGCCGCCGCCGCGGTGATGATCAGGGTCGAATCGCTGCGGATCGGCTCGACGAAGCCGCCGGAATAGCAGGCCGAAACGACGACGACCTTCCATCCGATGCCGCTTTCGGCCAGCATCTCGCCGAGCTGTACGGCCGACAGGTCGGGCAGGGCCATGTCGTTGAAGTCGAGCAGGAATCGATGGTCTTCGCTGCCGTGGCTGGTCATGTAGACGAACAGGATGTCCTCTTCGTCCATGCGCTCGGCGAGCACGTCGAGGGTTCGTTCGAGGCTCGTGCGCGTGGCCATCGGAATGCGCTCGTAGCTCGTTCGGCTGTTGACCAGCGACACCGACCGGTTGCCGGTGCCGAAACGCTCGTCGAAAAGGTCCACCGCGTAGGCCACCTCACGCCGGAACACCTCCTGACTGCCGTCGCCACCCACGGCCAGAAGATAGAGATCGATACGATCGGGATCGCCGGGCGCGATATCGGCCAGCGCGTCGTCGAGCAGATCCTCCTGGCTGTACAGAACGGCCTCCACCGCCTCTTCGCGACGATCGCGTTCCGCGTCACCACCCGGGGGACTGCCATAGCGCCAGGTGCCCGTCTCGGCTTCGCCGCCGTCTGCCGGCGTCAGGGTGCCTTCACCGTGGGGCATGCCGTATTCGAATTCACCTTCGTAGACGCTGTCGTCGGCGTATTCCAGGCGGCCTGTGCCCTGCAGCTCGCCAAGATGGAACTCGCCGGTGTAGACGTTTCCGCGGGCATCGACCCGCCGTCCCTCGCCCTGGAGGTTGCCGTCCACGAACCCGCCCTCGTCGGTCGTTCCGTCGCTCCAGATGTAAGTGCCGCGGACCAGGTCGCCCCACTCGAACCGGCCTTCGAGGACTTCGCCGTAGCGCGTTTCCAATCGCCCTTCGCCATGGAAATACCAGTGCTCGAACTCGCCCTCGTAACGATTGCCGTGGCGATCGACCAGACTGCCCTCGGCAAACTCATCGCTCTCGAAACGCCCTTCGTGGACTTCTCCCGCCGGCCCCTCGAGTCGACCCTCGCCATGCATCATTCCATCGCTGAATTGTCCCTCGTAGACATCGCCGTCGGCCGTCTCGAGCCGCCCTGTGCCCGACATCAAACCGTTTTCGAAACCGCCCTGGTATCTCGCCCCGTTGTCCCAGACCAGTTCACCTTCCCCATGCATGCGTCCATCGACCAACGGTCCGAAGTAACGACCGCCGTCGGCCAGAACCGCGTCGGGTGACTCCGAGAGCGCGAGCAGCGACAACGACGCCACCAGCAAGAAGGCGACACTTGCAGCCCTGACGATTACCCGACGACCAGCCATGTTCAACCCCGCGAATCGATCACTTCGGGGCAGTGTACCCGCTAGCGACTGTGCGAGTGAGCAGCCGCAGCGCACGCCGATCTATCATGCACACGCCGTTACCGGAAGCGATAGGCAACGGCGACGATCGCGGAGACGGACCGGTCGTCGACGGAAATCGGGCTGTCCTCGGCGTCACCGTACAGACGTGCCACACCGATCTGTCCGAAGAGCTCCCACTGTCGCGTCAGGCGCCACACACCGATCGCGCGAGCACCGATACGCTCCAGGCCGCCCTCTGCCTCGAAGGCGGGCAAGCCGGTCCCGGCCGAGACGCCGGGCGCGACAGTGTAGAAGCTGCGCATGTAATCGTCGTCGGCGAAGCGGACGAAGGGCCCGATGCTGAAAAAGCCGCTTCGGCCGATGCGGCTGGACCAGTCCAGGTCGAACTGCGCCCAGGACCCGTCGTGGCCGTTGCCGAGGACGTCATGCGCGACGCGCGCGCCAAACGTGAAGGACCCGACGCTCAGGTTGCCAAAGGCCGTTGCCAGCGCGGTCATGTCGACCTCCGGCAGGTTCGGCGCATCCGATCGTTCACGGTCCTCGAATTCCGGCGCGATGGCGACGCCGAAGCGGTAGCCGACGCCAGTGTCGTTCTCCTCGTCGATCAGATTGACGCCGAGCCCGTCGGGCACGTTGAAAAAGAAGCGATCCTTGTACTCGACGTCGATGAACGGCACCGCCATGAAGTCCTCGTTGTCGGAACCGGGAAATTCCGACCCGAAAATGCCGGCGGCACCGACCGCGACGTTCCAGTCCTTTTCGGCCGGGGCGCCGGACTGCGCAAGGGTCGGGCCGGCGGCGAGGCAAAGCGCGATGCAGGCAAGAAGGGGGAGTCTGGACACGGTCACTCTCGATTCGAAACGGGACGGGATTATCGTGCCAGTTCGTGAACGGCAGGAAAACCGTCGCCGTTCGCGACCATGACGCGTTCAGCTCGTGGGAGAAGTCCGGGCAGCTGCAGTCTGCACCGAAGCACCAGGCGCACGCGATGGTGACGCCGCACGCCACCTGCTCATTGGCGCCGCCCCTCTGCGATCTTCCAGTCGACGCCGGGGTGGCTTGTGCGATCAGTCCTTGTCGTCGTCGCTGGCATCAGAATCATGTCGCGGTATGGCCGTGGCGGTCCATGCGGTCGCCGTCGACAGGAGAAGAAGGATCACCAGGGCGATGAAAGCCAGGGCCAGCATCGACAAGTTGGTGAAGAAGACGAGGTAGACCCAGAAAGGTGTCACGACGGCGATCAATGC
>JAAAPE010000034.1 GCA_009908385.1 Gammaproteobacteria bacterium | reverse complement strand
GGAGAGCCGCCTTGCTTCCGCTTCGTCCATATGCACCTCGAAGCCGTTGAAGACGTGGCGGTAAACGCGGGTCGGCTCGATCGCACGGCCAAGCACGCCCCGCGCGCGTTGCAGGACGGTATCGCGCTCCCGTGCCAGGTGAGCGGTGTAGGCCAGCACGGCGGGCGAGTGGGCGTCATAGCGCGCCTGGCCAATCGCGTGCGGTGCCGTGGCGGCCAGCGACTTGCCGGCGGCGCTCGTATCGGTTTCCAGCTGACCGGCCGGGCCGCCTTCGTAGGCGAGGCCGGGCGGCGAGGCCAGTTCCACGATCCATTTGCCGGGGACCAACACGCTGTCGCGGGCGGCCAGGACACTGCCGGCGGATAGGACCAGCAGAGCGATCAAGGGTAGACGGACGAATGCTTTCATCAAATTGCCTCGGCTTTGCGTTCGGTATTTCAGTCGCTGACTGGCTGTCGCAATGTCACCAGCTCTTCCGCGCTGGTCGGGTGAATGCCGACCGTGCGGTCGAAGTCGGCCTTGGTCAGCCCGGCCCGCACGGCAACCGCGAAGCCCTGCACGATTTCCGGGGCATCCAGGCCCGCGACGTGACAGCCAAGCACGCGATCGCTGTCGGCATCGACAACCAGTTTCATCACCCCCTTTTCCTTTCTCCCCGCGAGAGTATATTTCATCGGCGTAAAAGACGAGCGATAAACACGAATCGGCCGACTCGCGTCGCGCGCCTCGCGTTCGCTCAGCCCGACCGTTCCCACGGGGGGCTGGCTGAATACCGCGGCAGGGGTGTTGGCGTGCTCCAGCGGGCGATCCATGCCGCCGAACTGCGTATCGGCGAAGGCATGCCCCTCCATCAGCGCGACCGGTGTGAGGTTGAGCCGGTCGGTCACGTCCCCGACGGCGAAGATGTTGTCCACGTTGGTGCGGCTGTAGGCGTCGACTTCGATGCGGTGACCCGCGCCGGTGCGCACACCCGCCTCTTCGAGGCCGAGATCCCGGGTATACGGCGATCGGCCGGTGGCGAAAAGCACGCAGTCGAAAGACTGGCGGCGATCGTCCGAAAAGGTCACGGCGATTGCGCCCTCCTCGCGTTCGAGCCGGGCGGGCGCGCACTGGTACTGGATATCGACGCCCCGGGCGCGCATCCCGGCGTCGACCGCCTCGCGGATGTCGTCGTCGAAGCCGCGCAGGATCAGGTCCCGGCGGTAGGCCAGAGTGACCTCGCTTCCCAGGCCGTTGAAGATCCCCGCGAACTCGACGGCGATGTAGCCGGCTCCGACCACGAGGACGCGGCGCGGCTGGCGTTCGAGGTCGAACACCTGGTCGGAAACGATGCCGAGTTCGCGGCCCGGAATGTCGGGCGTCCAGGGTCGGCCCCCGGTGGCGATCAGGATCTTGTCTGCGGTGATACGCTCTTCGCCTACGGTCAGGGTGTGCCGATCGAGGAGGCGACCGCGGCCTTCGTGGAGTGCCACCCCCGCATTGGCGAGCAGTTTGTGGTAGACGCTCTCGAGGCGATCGATTTCGCGGTCCTTGGCCGCGATCAGTTCCGGCCAGGAGAATCGCGCCGGTCCCGCGTCCCATCCGTAGCCGGTCGCATCCTGGAAGGACTCGGAAAACTGCGATGCGTAAACCATCAGCTTCTTCGGCACGCAGCCGCGGATGACGCACGTGCCGCCGACACGCGACTCTTCGCAGATACCGACGCGGGCGCCGTATCCGGCCGCGATCCGCGAGGCGCGCACCCCGCCGGATCCGGCACCGACGACGAACAGGTCATAGTCGAATTTCGACATGGAACTCCCGAAAAATTCAGTGGAGATGATGGATTTGATTCAGGTCATGTCGTGGATGAACCACGCTGTAAAATAGTACCGCATCAGTCCCGACTCCGGTCACTACGCGGAAACCCGAATGGAAACCGATACCGTCCGCAAACAGTCCGCCGATCTTCGCGAAGCCTTCGAACAGGCCGAGTATCACGTCCGCGTGGCCGGAAAGGACTGGCTCGTTCGAGCGGGCGGGCGGCACGCCGGGCTCGACCGTGCCCTGAACGGACGCCGCTGGGCCATCCTGACCGCCCACAACCCCGGCGGCCGGCGCATCGATGCCGATGTAAACCGGCGCCGGGAAGCCGCGCTTCGCGACGAGATCGGGCAGCGCGGCTGGTCGAGTTTCGAGGCGATCAATCGCGACCCCCGCGGACACTGGCCCGACGAACCCGGGCTGCTGGTCGCCGGCGCGCCGGTCGATGCCGTCGTAGCGCTCGCCCGAGACTTCGGGCAGGCGGCCATTCTCGCGGCCGAAAAAGGCGCACCGGCACGGGTCGAGTTCCTGGGCAACCGGCCCGGGTCGTCGTCCCGCGCACCGCGGCCCGGGGCTGCTTGATGCGAATCCTCCTCGAAGCCAAGCAGGCAACGTTCTCTCGCGCCGGGGAAGCGGTTTTCAGGCCCGTGGATCTCGGGCTTTCCGGCGGCGAGGCCCTGGTGGTGCGGGGCGCCAACGGCTCCGGAAAGACGACCCTGCTGCGGCTGCTCGCCGGCATCCTGCGGCCCGCATCGGGAGAAGTGACGCGTCACGCCCCCGTCGCCTTCCTCGGCCATCACGCGGCGGTCAAGGGCGACCTCAGCTGCCGCGAGAACCTGGAGTTCAAGCGGCGATTCTCGGCCAGCGCCAGCGGCCTGAGTGACAGCCGGGCACTGGCTCGCGTGGGCCTGGCCGGCCTGGGTCTGCGCCCGGCGCGCTCCCTGTCTGCCGGCCAGAAGCGGCGCCTCGGCCTGGCCTGCCTGCTGGTCGCCCCGACGGCGGTCTGGCTGCTCGACGAGCCCTATGCCAGCCTCGACGACGAGGGTTGCGCGCTGGTCGACGAACTGCTCTCCGAGCATGTCGGTCGCGATGGCGCGGCCGTATTGTCCACCCACCAGCGACAGCCGCGGATCGGCGACGGTCGCCACCGGACGCTGCACATCGAAGGGCGGGAGCGGCTTGAATGACGGTCGCCCGGATGACGGCCCTGCTTCGCCGCGACCTTCGCCTGGCGCTGCGCCACGGCGGCGAATCGCTGATGCCCCTGATCTTCCTGTTCTCGGTCATCATCCTGGTGCCGCTCGGCGTCGGGCCGGGCCCCAACCTGCTGGCCAGCATCGCCCCGGGCATGATCTGGGTGGCTGCCCTGCTGGCCAGCCTGCTCGCGCTCGAACAGCTGTTCCGCCCCGATCTCGAGGACGGCACGCTGGAGCAATGGTGGGTCGGAGGCACCGCCCCCCCCGGCGCCCTGGTCGTCACCCGCCTGTTCAGCCACTGGCTCGTGACCGGCGTACCGGTGATCCTTTTCGCGCCCCTGGCCGCGCAGATGCTCTACCTGCCATCCGATGCCCTGCCGACACTCATGCTCAGCCTGCTCATCGGCACACCCGTGCTCAGCCTGGTCGGCGGCCTGGCCAGCGCGCTGACGCTCGGAACGAACCGCGGCAGCGTTCTGCTGTCCATTCTTGTGTTCCCGATGGTCGTGCCGGTGCTGATCTTCGCCACCGGTGCGGTGACGGCCGCCGCGGAGGGCTTTTCGGCGCGTGCTCACCTGGGACTGCTCACGGCGCTGCTGATACTGGCCGTAACGCTCGCACCATTGGCTACAACCGCTGCTCTGAGACTGAACATCGAATGATCTTCCATCGCCTCAAGGTCGGGTTCCACCGACTCGGCTCCCCGCCGACCTTCCACAAGCTGTGCCGCATCCTGTCGCCGTGGCTGTGGGCAGGATTCGTCGCCTGCACGGCGATCGGGCTCTACCAGGCCCTCTACGTCGTGCCGCCCGACTACCAGCAGGGTGACAGCTTCCGCATTCTCTACATCCACGTCCCGGCCGCATGGCAGGCCATGGCCGGCTACGTGATCATGGCCATCCTGGCGGCGATCGCGCTGGTCTGGCGCATTCGTACCGTCGAGATCATGACCATGGCCGCCGCGCCCGTGGGTGCGGCGTTCACCGCGCTGTGCCTGGCCACCGGATCACTCTGGGGCAAGCCGATGTGGGGCACCTGGTGGGCCTGGGACGCCCGCCTGACCTCGATGCTGGTGCTGCTGTTCATCTACCTGGGCATCATGGGCCTCTATGCCGCTTTCGAGGACCGGCGCAAGGGCGCACGCGTCGCCTGCATCCTGGTGCTCGTGGGCCTCGTCAACATTCCCTTGATCCACTTTTCGGTGGAATGGTGGACGACGCTCCACCAGGGCTCGACGATCAACCTGTTCGGCGAGTCGAAGATGCACCCCAGCATGCTGCCACCGCTCATCTGGATGGCGATTGCCGTCAAACTGATGTTCGGCGGCGCGTTGCTCGACCGCTCGCGAAACGACCTGGTCGACCAGGATCGCCGCAAGCGCTGGATTCGCGATGTCATTGGAGAAGAAGCATGATTCCCGACCTGGACTACGCCTTCTACGTCTGGACCAGCTACGGCCTGTTCGCCCTGGTCATGGCCTGGCAGTTCCTGCAGCCGAGGCTCCGGAGGCGACAGATCCTCGCCGAGCTGCGCGAAGAACGGGCCCTGAGAACCGGAGGTTACGATGACGCCAACTCGTAGGAAACGCCTGGCGCTGGTCGCCGTGATCGTACTGGGCGTGGGGGCGGCGACCGCTGTCGCCATCACCGCGCTCAACGACAACATGCTCTACTTCGTGAGCCCTTCCGACGTGTACGCCGATGCCGCGCCGCCGGACAGGCGCATCCGGCTCGGCGGCCTCGTCGCGGCAGGATCGGTCAAGCGCGACCCCGACAGCCTGGCCGTCGCGTTCATGGTCACCGACGGTCGGCACGAGGTGCCGGTCAGCTTCGAGGGCATCCTGCCCGACCTGTTTCGCGAGGGTCAGGGCGTGATCGCACACGGTCATCTCGACGGCACCGGTCGCTTCCATGCCGACGAAGTACTGGCCAGGCACGATGAGACCTACATGCCGCCCGAAGTGATGAGGTCGCTCGAAGCGGCCGGCCACCCACCGGAGGCGTCGGAATCATGAGCGCCGAACTCGGACAGATCTTCCTGATTCTCGCGCTGGTGCTCGCTGCGCTGCTTTCCGTTCTGCCCCTGGTGGGCGCGCAGCGGGGCAACGAGGCGCTGATGAAACTGGCCCCATCGCTGGCGATCGGGCAGTTCGTCTTCCTCGCCGGCGCCTTCGCGGCCCTGGCCATCGCCTTTCTGCAGCACGATTTCACGATCACCTACGTGGCGATGCACTCCAACCTGCTGCTGCCCTGGTACTACCGGGTGACGGCCGTCTGGGGCAGCCACGAGGGCTCCCTGTTGCTGTGGATGCTCCTCCTCGGCGGCTGGACGCTCGCCGTCGCGGCCTTCTCGAGATCGGTGCCGCGTGCGTTCACGGCGCGCGTGCTGGCCGTCATGGGCATGATTTCTGCGGGGTTCCTGCTGTTCATCCTGTTCACGTCCAACCCCTTCGAGCGCATCCTGCCCGGTCCGATCGACGGCCGCGACCTCAATCCTCTGCTGCAGGACGTGGGCATGATCTTCCACCCACCCCTGCTCTACATGGGCTATGTCGGTTTCGCGGTCGCCTTCGCGTTCGCCATCGCCGGTCTGATCGGGGGCAAGGTCGAGCGCGACTGGGTTCGCTGGTCACGCCCCTGGACGCTCGCGGCCTGGGCATTCCTGACCTTCGGCATCGCGCTCGGTTCCTGGTGGGCTTACTACGAACTCGGCTGGGGCGGCTGGTGGTTCTGGGATCCGGTCGAAAACGCTTCCTTCATTCCCTGGCTGATCGGTACGGCGCTGATTCACTCACAGGCGGTCACCGAAAAGCGCGGTGCCTTTCCGGCCTGGACGGTGCTGCTGTCGATCGCCGCGTTCTCGATGTCTCTGCTGGGGACCTTCCTGGTGCGATCCGGCGTCCTCACCTCGGTGCATGCCTTCGCCAACGATCCCGAACGCGGCCTGTTCATCCTGGCCTTCATGGGCGTCGTGACGGGCGGGGCGCTGGTACTCTATGCCCTGCGCGCCCCGCGCATCATGACCGGCGAAGGATTCGACTGGGTCAGCCGCGAGTCGGCGCTTCTGCTCAACAACGTCTTCTTCACCGTTTCGGCGGCCATGGTCCTGCTGGGCACGCTCTATCCGCTCATCATCGACTTCATGGGCTGGGGCCAGATCTCCGTCGGACCGCCCTATTTCGGTGCCATGTTCATCCTGCTGATGACGCCGGTCGTCCTGCTGCTGCCGCTGGGGCCGTTCACGCGCTGGAAGCGCGACGAGTTCACGCGCATCCTCAAGCCGCTGGTCGCGACGGCCGTCGTCTCGGTCATCGCCGCCCTCCTGGTCTGTGCCTGGCTCGGCACCTGGAGCCTGCGCGCGGTCAGCGGCTGGGTCGGCGGCATCTGGCTGGTCGCCGGCGCGGTCACCTATGCCGTCCGAACGTCGCGCGCAAGCCGCTCGGGCCTGGCCCGGCACCAGTGGGGCATGGTCCTGGCCCACGCGGGTGCAGGCGTGTTCCTGATCGGAGCGGCCATGGTCGAGGCGCATACCTTCGAGCGTGACGTGCGCATTGCACCCGGAGAGACGATCGAGGCGGCGGGCTACCGCTTCACGCTGCACGAGGTCGCCCTGGTCAAGGGCCCCAACTGGCGCGCGGACGAGGCACGCTTCAGCATCTATCGCGGCGAGCGCGAAGTGGCCCGCATGAACCCGCAGAAGCGTTTCTACCATCGGGGCGGCCAGACCATGACCCAGGTAGCGCTCAAGCCGGGCGTATTCCGCGACCTCTACATCGCCATGGGCGAGGAACTCGGTGACAGCGGTGCCTGGAGCGTCCGACTGCACGTCAAGCCCTTCGTGCGCTGGATCTGGGGCGGCGCGGTCCTGATCGGGCTCGGCGGCCTGCTCGCGGCTTCCGACCGCCGCTACCGCCAGAGGCAACGGGCGACGCAGCCCGGCGGCGCCCGCGCGGAGGCGACGGCATGATCCGCATGCTGATCCCGCTCGCCGTCTTCCTGGCGCTCGTGGGTCTGCTCATCGCCGGCCTGCAGACCGCTGAAAACCGGAAACTCGTCCAGTCGCCGCTGATCGGAAAGCCGCTGCCCGGCTTCAGCCTGCCGGGCCTGCATGATCCCGACACCATGACCGGCCGGGACGACCTGATCGGCGAGCCGTTCATCCTCAACGTCTGGGGCAGCTGGTGCTGGGCGTGCCGGGCCGAGCATCCCTTCATCGAGAGGCTCGGGCGCGAAGCGCCGATCGAACTGATCGGATTCAACTGGAAGGACGAGCGATCCGACGCCCTGCGCTGGCTCGAACAGTTCGGCGACGCCTGGGATCGCCACCTGGTCGACTACGAGGGCAAGGTCGCCATCGACCTGGGCGTCTACGGGGCGCCGGAGACGTTCCTGGTCGACCATGAAGGCGTCATTCGCCACAAGCATATCGGACCGGTCGACGCCAATGTGTTCCAGGACTTGATGCGCCGGGCCATGGCCCTGAACTCGGAGGCCGGATCGTGATCGGAATTCAGGGTTCAGGATTCGGTTTTCGTAGTCGGCTTCGGGCAATCCTTGCGTTGCTCGGCGTAGTCTGGCTCGCGGCGGGTGCGCTCGCTTCCGCCATCGAGCCCTACCCCTTCGAGAGCGAGGTGCAGCGCAAGCGATTCCAGGCACTGGCGGAAGAACTCCGCTGCACGGTCTGCCAGAACCAGTCGCTGGCCGATTCCGACGCGCCACTCGCCAGCGACCTGCGCGACGAGGTCTTCCGCATGCTGAGCGACGGCCGAAGCGACATGGAGATTCGCAGCTTCATGGTCGAGCGCTACGGCAACTACGTTCTCTACCGTCCACCGGTGGTCGGCCACACCCTGCTGCTGTGGGGCGGCCCGCTCGTCCTGTTGCTGGTCGGGCTGGTCGCCGCCGTATTCGTGATTCGCAAACGGAGAAAGGCACTTTGAGCAATCCCGTCTTCCTGCTCGCCGCCACCGCGGCGGTGCTCCTTTCGCTCGTTTTCGTGCTGGTGCCGCTCATCGGCGCGCGCCAGCGCGTGACTTTGGCCGCCCTGCTTGTCCTGGTGCCAGCCGCCACGCTGGCGATCTACGCAATGGTCGGCACCCCCGGCGCCGTCGATCCGGAGACCGGACAGACCGGCGAGGTCCGTTCCGCGGTCACGGACCTGGCCCGGCGGGCCATGCGCGAACCCGACAACGCCGAACACTGGGCGCGACTGGGGCTGGCCTACAAGAGCATCGAGGAGTTCAGCTCGGCCGAGCACGCTTTCCGCCGCGCGCTGTACATCAACGCGGATGCGGCCTTCATCAAGGCCGAACTGGGCGAGACCCTGCTGTACGCCTCCGGCGAGCCCGAGCTTCCCGACGAGGCCCGCAGCCTGCTGATCGAGGCGTCCGGCGACGGCATCCAGAAGGCCATCTGGCTGCTCGGTCTCGATGCGTATCAGCGCGAGGAATTCGAGGCCGCGGCCGAGCGTTTCGAGCGCCTGCTCGCGCTGCTGCCGCCGGAGAGCAGTGTCCGCCCCACCGTGGAGCAGTACCTTGCGACTGCCCGATCGGGCGGCCTTCCTGCCGGCCATCCGACCACCACGCAGTCCGATCCGGCGACCGGCCCGACCCTGTCGCTGAGGGTCGGCATCGCGCCCGAACTCGTCGAACGCCTGCAGGGCGACGAGACCGTGTTCGTCGCGGTCCGGCGAGCGAGCGGCGGACCACCGCTCGCGGTCAGGCGGCTGAGCGCCTCGAACCTCCCGGTGGTGATGGACATCGACGACGGAGACGCCATGATGGCCGGCAACGGCCTGTCCTCGGCCCGGGAAGTCGTGGTGACAGCACGGGTCTCGTTCAGCGGCGACGCCACGCCGCAGGACGGCGACTTCGAGGGCCGAAGCGATATACTGCCGGTCGAAGAAGGCCTGCAGGCAGAGGTGATCATTGACCAGGTTCGGTAACGCCGCCCTGCGGGGGCTCGCGGTTGCATTCATTCTTGCGTCCCCCACCGTCGTCCTCGCCGGGGAGGATTCCGACGACGGCGATGGCGGGAAGCGCGACAAGCGCGCGATCTGGGTCGTCGAGTACGAAAACGACATATTCGCCAACGAGGACCGCTACTACACCAACGGATTCCGGTTCTCGCGCGTCGGCGCAGTGCGCACGCCGCCTTCCTGGCTGGCGAAGGTCGCCCGGCGCTTTCCGGGCATCGACGAGGCTGACGCCCTGCCCTACCGTCTGTCGATCAGCCACAACCTCTACACCCCGCGCGACATCGAAAACCCGCAACTGCCGCCGGACGACCGCCCCTACGCGGCCTGGCTGAACGTGCAGTTCGCCACCGGCACCGCCAGCGAGCGCGGCGCCGATCGGGTCCACGTGGGGCTCGGCGTCGTCGGTCCGCTGGCTTTCGGCGAAGAGATCCAGAAAACGGTGCACTCGGCGATCGACTCCCCCGAGCCGGTCGGCTGGGACAACCAGATCCGCAATGAACCCACCCTCCAGCTCGGCTACGACCGTTTCCGCCGCTTCATCGACCTGAGCCGGAATGGCGGCCCCGGCCTGGATGCCACCTGGATGGGCGGGGC
>JAAAPE010000086.1 GCA_009908385.1 Gammaproteobacteria bacterium | reverse complement strand
TCAGGGTTCAGGTTTCAGGGTGGCGGCGTCCGGGCGTTGGAGGTCGGCTCCGCCGCGAGCCTTCTGTGCCACTCGGAGGGCAGCGGATTCATGATTTCTGGTCGGCTTCAGCGACCGGGACTTTGTGCTTCTTCGTTCTGCACCAGGGTCTTGCGGCAAGGCCGCCCACCACCCCCCGACGAGCCGCCTGAAACCGGAAACCTGAAACCTGATAGTCCAATTTCTTGAACGGTGCCCGACCGCCGGGTAACCTAGTGTTCGTTGTCGGTTGCCCGTTCCCGCCAGTGCCCGGCGAGACGGTATAAGGAGTCGGTCATAATTTCGGTTCGGTCTTTTCGGGGCGCCCTGGTGCGTCCGTTTCTCGTGGCCATGCTGGTGCTGGCCTGCTCTTCGCTCCAGGCCATTCCTTCCTCGACCGAGACGCTCGAGCTCGCGGCCGGGGACGTTTCCGTCCGGGCCAGCGCGATCGACGCGAACGGTCAGTTTCTCTACCTGGCGACGGGCGGGGTCGGCAGCGGCGCGCCGGTGCGCCTGGTCCGCATCGACCTGGCGAGTTTCGGCCGGGCGGGCGCGATCGAATTCGACGCCTCGGTGGAATCGGTGGCCTCGATCACCCTGCCGCCGCCCGGCGATACGGCCTATCTCAGCGTGGACAGCGAGCCCAACCGCCTCGTCCGCGTCGACCTGGCGTCCTTCGAAGTGCTTGACGAGCTCGAGCTCGGCGCCGGCCAGCCGGTCTTCGGCAGCGCGGTGAGCAACGCCGACGGCAGCAAGCTGTTCTACGTCGCGCAGCGCGATCCCGGCCAGGTCCAGCGCCTGGATACCGCGACCTTCGCGCTCGACGGCGTGATCGACCTGCCGGACGCGCCCTCGCGACGCCTCGTCGATTCGATTGCCGGTTCCCAGGGGCATTACGGCTATTTCACGATGAGCAATTGGTCCTTTCTTCAGTGGTCCGGGACCTTCGTGGTTCGCGTCGACCTGGACGCGTTTGCCGTTGTCGACAGCCTGGAACTGAGCAGTGGTCGACTGCGCAAGCCGCTGCTGGTCGATGGCGGGGCAGGGCGCCTGTGGCTGGGGGGCAACGACGCGGCGACCCAGTCTTACAGCTCGGCGACGATCAACGAAGTGGACCTCGACACGATGACCGAGAGCGGCGCCGTGACCCTGCCCGAAGGCGAACTCTGGGTCGATGCCGTCGCCGCGCACCCCGACCGGGGCGTGTTCGGCTTCGCCGGCGGCAACGGGCCGTCGCGGATGGTCTATTTCAACCGCGATCGGATGGCCATCGTGGGAAGCTACCCGTTTGCCGACGAGACGCTCGGGGAACTGGTCACCGCCCGGACCGACCCGGACGGCGAGCACGCGTATTTCATGTCGGACAACGAGCCGGTCCGGGTCGTGCGCCTGCCGCTGGCCCAGGCGCAGCTGTTGGTGTCCCGGGCAGGCATCGAGTTCGTCGACGCCGAGGTGGGGCAGGCCGCGCGGCCGGTCACGGTCACGATCGAGAACCCGGGCACCGCACCCGCGGAGTCACTTTCGCTGACGCTGGACGGTGCCGATTTCGGCATCGTGTCGCACGATTGCCCGGAGACGCTGGCGGTCGATGCCGCTTGCACCGCCGAGCTTTACTTCGCGCCCGGGGCCGTCGGGCCGTCCCAGTCCGTCCTCTCCGTCGGGGCGAACGATACCGCGACGCGCGAAGTGTCGCTCAGGGGTGTCGGGCAGCCTGCGGGTCAGTCGATGCTGCGACGCGAACACAGCGAACATGGGCCGTTCGACTGGGACGCGCGGCCCGGCTATGTCGGACGAGCGTTCGATGGTGCCGGCTTTCAGGCCGGCGCACTCACCTGGACGGGCGGGGAGCCGCTGATCGATGGGCAACCCGATCCGGACTGGGGCGTGTTCGAGTATTCCCGAAGGTTCGACCCGCAGTTCGGCGGCGGTTCGCTGGTGCCCGCGTCATTCGGCATGCGCGCTCGCGACGGCGTCAACTCCAGTGATTTCTACCAGGCGTTCCTGGGTATCGTCGAGCCGACCGGCGCTCTGGTCCGGATCGATCGCGGGTCCCCGCCCGATCGAGACGTATTGACGCTGCCCCAGTCCGACGGTCCGGTCACGTCCGTGGCGATCGATCCGTCCGACGAGTTCGTGCTGTTCACCACGGCCGGGGATTCCGGATACCTGGCGGAAGTTTCCAACCAGCCCTTCGAGTTGACGCGGTCGACCGAAATTTCGGCCACCGCGGGTATCGGGGCGATGCTGGTCGACGACGCCTTCGAGACCGCCTGGCTGGCGGTGAATTCGACGCCGCCGAAAATCCTCGAAGTCGCGCTCAGTGACTTTTCGATCGGGGCCGAGTTGGAGCTGACGGGCGTCGATCCCTCGGTGGACATGGGGCGCCGGGTGGCCGGTGCCTCGACGGCGTATTTCGCGACCTCGGCCGAGCCCGGCCGGATCATCCGGGTCGACCTCGAGACGATGTCGGTCACCGGCGAGATGACGCTCGACGCGGCCGCCGGCAGCGCGCTGGACCTGGAGGTGGCCTCGAACGGCGAGACGCTCTACCTGAGCGGCAACGGGGACGGCTTCGGCGTCGTCACCGAAGTGGATTTCCCGTCGCGCTCGATCACCGGGCGCTACTACATGGGGCCCTTCGACGGCAGCGCGGGCGGTCCGCTACTGGACGAAAGCGAACAGCTGCTGTACGTGCCCGTCACGGGTGGGGCATTCCGACTCGTACATTTCGATCTCGCCGGACCGGAACTGCGCTTCGAGCCCGAATCGCTGCAGTTCTACGAGGATCCGGACCTGCCCGGCTCCGGCCCGCCGAAAACGGCCGCGGTCGAGCTGGTCAACGAGGGCGATTCGGCCGCGAGCGCTCTCGGCCTGTTCCTGTCCGACGAGCGATTCGGGTTCGAATCCGGCTGCGGCGAGACGATCGAACCCGGGGCGAGCTGCACGATTACGGTGCAGTACGACCCGTACACGCCCGGCCCGGCGCAGGCGGCGCTCCACGCCCATACCGGCGAAAACGCCTCGGGCAGCCTGACCCTTCTGGTGGGCGAGGACGTGCGCTACTTCCGCGACCGATTCGAGGCAGAGCAGATTGAACCCTGAAACGCGCATGCCAATGCACAACTTCTCCGCCGGCCCCGCCATGCTGCCGCCCGAAGTGCGCGAGCGACTCAGCGACGCGCTGGCGCCTGCCGCCGACGGCACGCCTTCGATCGCCGAGGTCTCGCATCGCGGTCCGCGCTTCACGGCGGTGGCCGAGGAGCTGCACCAGCGCCTGCGAAAACTGACCGGAATCGGCGAGGAACACGCCGTCCTGCTGCTGCACGGCGGCGCCAACTGCCAGTTCGCGCAGCTGCCGATGAACCTGTCAGCCGACCGGACGGCAGCCTTCCTGATTTCCGGTCACTGGGGCCAGAAGGCGCTGGCCGAGGCCGAGCGCGTCGCGCGCACGCAGCTGGTCGGCAGCAGCGAGGAAAGCGGCTTCACCGACCTGCCGGAAATGGGTCACCTGCCGGCGGACTGCGCCTACCTGCACTACACCGGCAACGAAACCATCCACGGCCTGCAGTACGAGCAGCCGCCGCGAGTCGCCGTGCCCCTGGCCGCGGACATGTCGTCGGAGTTCCTGTCGCGGCCCTATCCCTATCGGGACATCGCCGTCACCTACGCCGGGGCACAGAAGAACCTGGGCATCGCGGGCCTGACCGTCGTGCTGGTGCGGCACGACCTGCTTGAGCGCGTGCCCGACACGCTGCCTCGCTTTCTCGACTATCGCACCTGGGCGAAGGACCTGAGTCTTTACAACACCCCGGCCAGCCTGGCCTGGTTCGCCGCGCTCGAAATGCTGCGCTGGATCGAGCGAAGCGGCGGGCTCGAAGCGATCGCGGAACGGAATCGGGCCAAGTCGGAAGTGCTCTACCGGGCCATCGATGCGTCGGACTTCTGGTCGAACCCCGTGGCGGAGCACTGCCGCTCGGTGATGAACGTGCCGTTCTGGCCGGCCGAGGAATCACTGGTCATGCCTTTCGTGGATCAGGCCGAGGCCGCCGGTCTCCAGGGCCTCAAGGGCCATCGCGCGCTCGGCGGGCTGCGGGCCAGCCTGTACAATGCCCAGACCCTGGAAGCGGTGGAGACCCTCGTTGAATTCATGCGGGAATTCGAAAGACGGCACGGATAGGCTCGATCTCGACGAGATCCGTACCCGGATCGACCAGCTCGACGAGCGCATCCAGTCCCTGATCGCCGAGCGCGCCGGCCTGGCCCAGGCGGTTCGATCGGCCAAGGGCGAGGCGGCCACGCCGGCCGAGTACTACCGCCCCGACCGCGAGGCGCAGGTCCTGAGGCGCGTCATCGAGCGCAACTCGGGACCGCTTGCCGACTCGGTCATGCTGCGCCTGTTCCGCGAGATCATGTCGGCCTGCCTGGCCCAGCAGGAGCCGCTGCGCGTGGCCTATCTGGGGCCGGAAGGGACCTTCACCCAGCAGGCCGTGTTCAGGCAGTTCGGCCATTCGGTCAGCGCGAGCGCCGAGACCGGGATCGACGAGGTGTTTCGCCGCGTCCAGGGCGGCGAAGTGGATTTCGGTGTCGTGCCGGTCGAGAATTCCTCCCAGGGCGTGGTGACCCACACGCTCGACATGTTCATGAACACCGACGTGCGCATCGCCGCGGAGGTGGAGCTCCGGATTCACCAGAACCTGCTCACCCACGCCCGATCGCTCGAGGCGATCGAACGCGTTTATGCGCACCAGCAGTCGCTGTCGCAGTGCCGGATGTGGCTGGCCGGGCATCTGGATCACGCCGAGTTCATCGCGGTTTCCAGCAACGCCGAGGCGGCCCGGCGGGTGCGCAACGCCCCGGACGCCGCCGCGCTGGCCGGCCGCGACGCCGCCGAGATCTACGGCCTGCCGGTGCTGTTTGCCAACGTCGAGGATCACACCGACAATACGACGCGCTTCCTGGTGCTGGGCCGCGAACTGCTGCCGCCCTCGGGAGAGGACAAGACCACCCTGATGGTCGCCGGCCTGGACGGACCCGGCGCGCTGTTCGGCCTGATCGAGCCGCTGTCGAAGCACGGCGTCAACATGACCCGGATCGAGTCACGGCCGTCGCGGGAGCGGCGCTGGGACTACGTCTTCTTCATCGACGTCGAGGGTCACGTGGAAGATCCCGGCCTGAAAGAGGCGCTCGAGGAAATCGAGAGCCGCGCCGCCCAGGTCCGAATCCTCGGCTGCTACCCCCGCGCCGTCGTGGGCCGCCTGCCGGGGGAGCACGATGCAAGCTCATGAAACCGCAGATTTCGCAGATGGTCGCAGATTGACCTCCGGACAGGCCTCCAAGGCCGTGACCGGGTTGCCGCTCGCTCGCGGCATTCCAAGCCCGGAGGGCTCACGCGGCAAGCAGGGTCATCCGAATCTGCGAAAATCTGCGCAATCTGCGGTTTCGAAAACTCACTTTCCAGAAGAAAGCCTAGAAACGAAATGAAGCAACGCGATTACTCCGACCTGGCCGCGCCCGGCGTGCGGGAGCTGATGCCCTACCTGCCGGGCAAGCCGATTGCCGAGCTCGAGCGCGAGTACGGCGTGACCGATTCGATCAAGCTCGCCTCGAACGAGAATCCACTGGGCGCCAGCCCCCGGGCGGTCGAGGCGGCTCGCGCGGAGCTCGACGATGTCTGGCTGTATCCCGACGCCAACGGCTTCCATCTCAAGCGGGCCCTGGCCGACAAGCACGACGTGCCGGTCGAGGCGATCACCCTGGGCAACGGCTCCAACGACGTGCTCGTGTTCCTGGCCCAGGCCTTCCTGCAGCCGGGACTGGAGGCGGTGTTCTCGCAGTACGCCTTCGCCGTCTATCCGATCGCCACGCAGATGGTGGGCGCAAAGGCGAACGTCGCGCCGGCGCTGCCCGCCGACCACGCGACCATGCCGCTCGGTCACGACCTCCGGGGCCTCTACCAGCGTGTCGGTGACGATACGCGGCTCGTGTTCGTGGCCAACCCGAACAATCCCACCGGCACCTGGCTGTCCGGCGACCGCCTGAAGGACTTCGTCGGTTCGCTGCCGCCGCACGTCATCTGCGTGGTCGACGAGGCCTATACCGAATACGCCGAATCCGACACCCTGGGTGATGCCTCGACCTGGCTGGACGAGTTCCCCAACCTGGTCGTGACGCGCACCTTCTCCAAGGCCTACGGGCTCGCCGGTCTGCGCGTGGGCTACGCGCTGTCGAACCCGGGTATCGCCGACCTGCTCAATCGCGTTCGGCCCGCCTTCAACGTCAATGCGCCGGCCCTGGCGGCGGCGCGCGCGGCGCTCGACGATCACGAGTTCATCGACGAAACCCGCCGCGTCAACAGCGAAGGCATGCGGCAGTTGAGCGAGGGCTTCGAACGGCTCGGACTGACCGTCATCCCCTCGGCGGCCAATTTCCTCCTCGCCGGCTTCAACCGCCCCGGCGCCGAACTCAACGAGGCGCTGCTGCGCCGCGGCGTGATCGTGCGGCCCGTCGGCAACTACGGCCTCGACGAGTACCTGCGCATCACCATCGGCACGCGCAAGCAGAACGAGCGCCTGCTCGGCGCGCTGTCGGAAATTCTCTGATGGCCCCGGCCGTCTGCCCATGCGCCTGATCGTTCGTCCCGCCGAGCGTGCGTTGCGCGGGCGATATCGGCCGCCCGGCGACAAGTCGGTGTCGCATCGCGCCGCCATACTCGGCGGGCTGGCGGCTGGCGAAACCGAGATTCGCGGCTTCCTCGACAGCGCGGACACGCGGGCCACGCTGGATGCGATGCGGCAGCTGGGTGCCGACGTCGAGGAGTCCGGCGGCGTGATCCGCCTGCGCGGCGGCTCGCTGCGCGCCCCGCGCGGGGCGCTCGACCTGGGCAACAGCGGCACCGGCATACGGCTCTTGACCGGCGCGCTGGCGGGGCACCCGGCCCTGCGTGGCGAGCGCATCGAACTGGTCGGCGACGAGTCGCTCTCGCGGCGACCGATGGCGCGCATCATCGAGCCCCTGGTGGCGATGGGCGCCCGCATCGACAGCCGGGCCGGGTGCGCACCGCTGCTCGTCGAGCCGGCTGCCCTGTCCGGGCGACGGCACGCCCTGAATATCGCGAGCGCCCAGGTCAAGTCGGCCGTCCTCCTGGCGGGGCTGTTCGCCGAGGGCGAGACCGTGGTGGTCGAGCCCGGCGTGAGCCGCGACCACACCGAGCGCATGCTGCCGGCCTTCGGCGCGACCCTGCACGACGGCGCGCCCGGTGTGGCCGTGCGCGGCGGTCAGGCCCTGTCGGGCGCCCGCATCGAGGTGCCCGGCGACCTGTCCTCGGCCGCTTTCGCCCTGGCGGCGGGCGCGCTGGTCGATGGATCGGGCATCGAGCTCGACGGGGTCGGCCTGAATCCGACCCGCAGCGGTTTCGTCGACATCCTGCGCACCATGGGGGCGACGATCGGCATCGAAGGCGATCAGACCGACGGGGGCGAGCCCCTGGGCCGCCTGTCGGTAACGGGCGGCGCGCTGACGGGCATCGACATCGCGCCCGAGCAGGTGCCGCCGGCGATCGACGAATTTCCCCTGATCATGGCGCTGGCCGCCGCGGCCGGGGGCGCGACGCGGATTCGCGGCGCCAGCGAACTCCGGGTCAAGGAGTCCGACCGGATCGCCGTGATGTGCCGCGAGCTCGCCCGCCTGGGCGTCGAGGTGGTCGAACTCGACGACGGCGCGATCGTCACCGGCGGCCCGGTGCACGGCGGCGAAGTCGACAGCCACGGCGACCATCGCGTGGCGATGAGCCTGGCGGTGCTGGCCCTGGTCGCGAAAGCGCCCGTGGCGATCGACAACGCCGAGTGGATCCGGACGAGTTATCCGGGGTTCGTCGACGACATGACGGCGTTGGGGGCGCAGATGGATTGGGAATGACCTTCCGGTCATTCAGATTCGAAATTCGAAGCACCAAATCCGAAACAAGCACGAATGAGAGAAATTCGAAACGGCCGGGCATGAGGTATTCCGGATTTCGAGTTTCGGGTTTCGAATTTGTTTCGAGTTTGATGCTTCGAATTTCGTGCTTGAGATGGCCGATAATGTCGCCACCCTGGAATACGCCCTGGACGCATGACCGAAATCTCTGAAAACAAGGCTCCCGTTCTGACCATCGATGGTCCTTCCGGTGCCGGCAAGGGCGCGGTGTCGGCGGTCGTCGCCGAGCGGCTGGGCTGGCACCTGCTCGATTCCGGCGCGGTCTACCGGGCGGTGGCCCTGGCGGCGATCGATCGCGAGGTGGATCCCGGGGACGACGACGCCCTGACGCGGCTCTGCGCCGATCTCGACCTGACCTTCGAGCCGGGAGCGGACGGCATCTCCGTGGTGCTCGACGGCCGGCCGGTGGACGAGCGCCTGCGCAGCGAGGCGGTTTCGATCATGGCCTCGAAGGTGGCCTCGCGCCCGCCGGTGCGCCGGGCGCTGCTCGGCCTGCAGCGCAGTTTCCGCCAGCCGCCGGGCCTGGTGGCGGACGGGCGCGACATGGGTACCGTCGTGTTCGAGGATGCACCGGTCAAGGTGTTTCTGGACGCCAGCGTCGAGGTGCGGGCGCGGCGCCGACATAAACAGTTGAAAGAAAAAGGGGAAAGTGTTAAATTCTCCCGTCTTTTTCGCGACCTGGCTGAACGTGATCGCAGGGACCGCGACAGAGCCGTCTCGCCGACGGTGCCCGCAGCGGATGCGGTGGTGATCGATTCCACTGAACTGACGCTCGACGAGGTGGTCGGAAGGCTGCTCGATCTGGTCGAAGCTCGACTGGGTCGTGAAAAGGAAAACTGAGACTGGTCCCGTCCCCGCGAGTAGCGGAGGGCGGGTATATTCACGAGCGTCTGACGAGAAGACGCAGAAATCAAGAGAGTAAGCGGACCTTGAATGCCAATGCCGCGCAGATCTTGCAGGAAGAACCAAGCGCAATGACCGAATCCTTTGCAGAACTATTTGAACAGAGTATCGCCGAGAAGGACCTTCGCCCCGGTGCGATCGTCATGGGCAAGATTGTCGATATCCGCGATGACGTGGTCGTCGTCAATGCCGGACTGAAGTCCGAGGGTATCCTTCCCATCCACCAGTTCCGCAAGCCCGATGGCGAGCTGGAAGTGGAAGTCGGCGACGAAGTCGAAGTCGCGCTCGACACGGTCGAGGACGGCTTCGGTGAAACCCGCCTGTCGCGGGAGAAAGCCAAGCGAGCCCGGGTCTGGACCAAGCTGGAACAGTCCTACGAGGGCGAAGACAACGTGATCGGTCAGATTTCCGGCAAGGTCAAGGGCGGCTTCACGGTCAACATCGACGGCATTCGGGCCTTCCTGCCCGGTTCCCTGGTCGACGTGCGCCCGGTCCGCGATCCGGCCTATCTCGAAGGCAAGGACCTCGAGTTCAAGATCATCAAGCTCGATCGCCGCCGCAACAACCTGGTGGTCAGCCGCCGCGCCGTGGTCGAACACGAATACGCCGCCGAGCGCGAGGACCTGATCGAACGCCTGACCGAAGGCGCGGTGGTCAAGGGTGTGGTCAAGAACCTCACCGACTACGGTGCCTTCCTGGACCTGGGCGGCATCGATGGCCTGCTCCACATCACCGACATGGCCTGGAAGCGCGTGCGCCATCCGTCCGAAGTCGTGGAAGTGGGCGACGAGCTGGAAGTTCGTGTGCTGCGCTTCGATCGCGAACGCATGCGCGTTTCGCTCGGCCTCAAGCAGCTGGGCGACGATCCCTGGGAAGACATCGATCGCCGCTATCCGCCGACTTCGCGGCTGTTCGGCAAGGTCACCAACATCACCGACTACGGCTGCTTCGTCGAGATCGAGGACGGTGTCGAAGGCCTGGTCCACGTCTCGGAAATGGACTGGACCAACAAGAACGTCAATCCGGCCAAGGTCGTTCACGTCGGCCAGGAAGTCGAGGTCATGGTGCTCGACGTCGACGAGGAACGCCGCCGGATTTCCCTGGGCATGAAGCAGTGCACGCCCAACCCCTGGGAAGCCTTTGCCGCCACCCACAACAAGGGCGACAAGGTCGCTGGCGCGATCAAGTCGATCACCGATTTCGGGATCTTCATCGGCCTGGAAGGCGGTATCGACGGCCTGGTCCACCTGTCCGACATCTCCTGGATGACGCCGGGCGAGGACGCGATCCGCAACTATCGCAAGGGCGAGGAAGTGGAAGCCACCGTGCTGGCCGTCGACCCCGAACGCGAGCGCATCTCCCTGGGCATCAAGCAGCTCGAGCAGGATCCGTTCGCCACGTTCATGGCCGAGCATCCGCGCGGTTCCATCGTCAACGGCACGGTGAAGTCCGTTGACCCGAAGGGTGCCGTGGTCGAGCTCGCCGATGGCGTGGACGGCTACATCAAGGCGTCCGACCTGGCCAAGGAACGCGTCGACGACGCGACCAAGGTAGTCTCCGAGGGAGACCAGATCGAAGCCAAGTTCGTCGCCCTGGACCGCAAGAGTCGCAACCTGACTCTGTCGATCCGTGCCAAGGACGACGACGAGCTGGCCGATGCGGTCGACCAGTACAAGCGTTCCGGAAGCGGCGGCAGCACCACGCTGGGCGACCTGCTGAAGGAACAGCTCGAGAACAAGGACTGACGATATCCAGTGCGGTCGGCGCCGTCGCCCGGCGATGGCGCCGACCGGCCTGCACCGCGGGGGAGCGGATATGACCAAATCCGAATTGATCGAACACATGGCCGGGGAGCAGAATCACCTCAGCCAGGCCGATGTCGAACTGGCCGTTCGCTGCATCCTCGAGCAGATGAGCCGGGCCCTGTCGCAGGGAGAGCGCATCGAGATCCGCGGGTTTGGCAGTTTCTCTCTCCATTATCGTCCGCCCCGCATGGGCCGCAACCCCCGCACCGGGGAGTCGGTCGCGCTGCCGGGCAAGTACGTTCCGCACTTCAAGCCCGGCAAGGCTCTGCGCGAACGGGTCAACGACGGAGCTTCGTCGGACTGATGCCTGCATGTTTCGCTGGCTCCTGATCCTGCTGACGCTGGCGGCGGCCGTTTTCGGCCTGGCGCTGGGTGTACTCAATGCCGACCCGGTCACGCTCGACCTGATCGCCGGAAGCATTTCCCTGCCGCTGGGCGGCCTCGTGCTGCTGGCTTTCGTCACCGGATTGCTGGCCGGCGTGGTGCTGGCCTGGCTGCTGTTCATCGTGCCCGGCCGGTTCATCCGGCGGTCGCGGGCATCGAGCCGAGAAGAGGGGGGGCGGCTTCCGGCAAATCATCGGGATGGTTGAACTCGCCGTCCTGTTCCTGCTGCTGCCGCTGGCGGCGGCCAGCGGCTGGATCCTGGCGCGTCGCCAGGACGCACGCAAGAGCCGCAAGCGCGCCCAGGCGCTGTCGAGCAACTATTTCCGCGGCCTCAACTACCTGCTGAACGAGCAGCCCGACAAGGCCATCGAGGTCTTCCTCAAGCTCGTCGAGGTCAACCCCGAAACCGTCGAAACGCATCTCGCGCTAGGCAGTCTTTTTCGCCGCCGCGGCGAGATCGACAAGGCCATTCGCTTTCACAAGCACATCATCGCCCGGCCGGGGCTGACCGACGAGCAGCGCGCCCAGGCGCTGATGGAGCTCGGCGAGGACTACATGCAGGCGGGCCTGCTCGACCGGGCGGAGTACCTGTTCTCTGATCTGCTCGACCACGACGACTCTCACGTCCGGCCGGCGCGCCAGCTCCTCGACATCTACCAGCAGGAGAAGGACTGGGAGAAGGCCATCGCCCAGGCTCGCCGGCTGCGCCAGGTCGATGGCGCCAGCGCGTCGGGCCTGATCGCGCACTTCTATTGCGAGCTGGCGCGTCTCGACCTCGAGCAGGACGAGATCGAGGCCGCCCGCCAGTCGCTCCGGCAGGCGAGACGCTACGACCCCGAAAGCGCGAGGGCGCGCCTGATCCAGGCCGAGCTGGCCGGCCGCGACCTGGCATGGGCTGATGCCGCCGACCTGTACCGGCAGGCCAGCGAGCTCGATCCCGACTGCCTGAGTTTCGCCTTTGAACCGCTGCTCGACAGCCATCGGCGGGCCGGTCAGGTGGCGGACTTCGAGGCCTGGCTCGAGGGGCTGGTGGAGCGCTCGCCGGTGACCACCGCCATCCTGGCCCTGGCGCGCATCAAGGCCGAGAGCGATCCCCGCCTGGCGGTGGAGTTCCTGTTGACCCATCTGTCGCGGCGGCCCACGGTGCGGGGGCTCGATTACCTCATCGACCTGGTGTATCGACAGGGGGCCAGCCTCGACGAGGTGGGGCCCGAACTGATCCAGGACATCCTGCAGCGCCTGCTCGAGGGTCAGCCCCGTTATCGCTGCGAGCACTGTGGCTTCAGTACGAGCTCCTGGCACTGGCATTGCCCGGGCTGCCGTCGCTGGAACACCACCCGGCCGATTGCCGGGGTGCTGGGCGAATGACGGGCCTGTGGGCTTCGCCGACCTGGCTCTTGCCGGTCGCGAGCGGTTTGTGCGTCGCCTTGCTGACCTGGCCGCTGCGCGCCTGGCTGCTGCGCCGCCGGCTGCTCGACATGCCCGAGGCGAGGCGCAGTCATGAGCGGCCGACGCCGCGCGGCGGCGGCCTGGCGATCGCGCTGGTCATGATGCTGTTCTGGCTGGCGCTTCCGGACACGCGCGGAGCCTGGATGCCGGTCATGTGCCTGGTCCTGGCCATGGCCGGGCTGGGCTGGATCGACGATCGCTACGGTCTGGCGACGCGCTGGCGACTGCTGGTGCAGGCCGGAGGTGCCGCGGGGTTCCTGTGGCTGGTCGGGGGCATTCCCGCGGTGGACTGGCTGGGGCAGGCCTGGGTCGTGCCCGGGCTGTGGACGGTGCTCGGTGCCGTGGCCATCGTGTGGCTGATCAATCTGCACAATTTCATGGACGGTTCGGACGGGCTGGCCGCGGCGCAGGGCAGCTGGTGCGCGCTGGTCATGGCCTGGCTGTTCTTCGACTCGGGCGAGTCGCCCCTTGCCGCGCTCGCCCTGGTGGCGGCCGGCGCCTGGGTCGGCTTCCTGTTCTGGAACCGGCCGCCGGCGCGTATTTTCATGGGCGACAGCGGCTCGCTGGCCCTGGGAGCGCTCATCGCCGCGCTGGCCGTGATGGGCTCGAATACGGGTGCTTTCAGTATCTGGATCAGCCTGATGCTGTCGTCGCTTTTCGTCGTCGACGCGACGGCCACGCTGCTGTGGCGGGTGATGAAAGGAGAGCGGTGGTATACTGCGCACCGGCAGCACGCCTACCAGCGATTGCTGGACCTGGGTCTGAGTCACGGTCAGGTCGTTGGCGTTTGCACGCTGGTCAACGTGTTCCTGGTGTTGCCGCTCGTTGTCCTCGGGCAACGATGGCCAATGGCGGACACTTTGCTGGCTGCCGGTCTGACGGCGTTGCTCGTCGTGGGGTGGCAGGTCGTACAGTCGGCTGCGACAGTTAATAACGACAAGGCATGAGTGTGACCGAACAGCCGGAAAAACGCGGGGCGATTCTCAATTTGCGTGTCCTGGTCGTCGTCCACGACCTCCTCATGGTCGGAGCCGCCTGGTTGCTGGCCCGCCTGGCTTCCATCTGGCTGTTGGGAGCGGGTGTCATTCCCTGGCAGCAGCTCGCGGTTGAAGTCAACCTGATCCTCATCCTGCAGGGCTTTCTGCACTGGCGCGCCGGCCTCTATCGCGGGGTCTGGCGATTCGCGAGCCTGCCCGACCTGGGTAACCTGGTCCGCGCCGCGATGCTGGCGGCGGTGTCCTGCGCCGCCGTCCTCCTCGTGCTCGAGGCGCCGCTCGAGCTGATGGTGCTGATGGTCTGGCTGTTTCCCGCCCTGCTGCTGTTCAATCTCGGCGTGCCCCGCCTGACCTATCGCGTCTTCAAGGACATGCGGCTGGAAGTGCACCGGCGCCGGCAGACGCACCGGACCGTGATCCTCGGCGCGGGGCGCTCCGGCCGCTTGCTGCTGCCGGAACTTCGCCGGCGCGGCGGGTTCGACGTGGTCGGTTTTCTCGACGACGACCGGAGCCTTCGCAACACCGAAATCGACGGCGTCCCGCTTCTCGGCGATATCGCCAGTCTCCCGCGCATCGCCCGCGAGGCCGATCTGGACATGGCGGCGATCGCCATTCCCTCGGCGACCAACGCCCAGATGCAGCGTGTCGTCGAAATCTGCGAGCGCGCGGGCGTGGAGTTCCGCACCGTGCCCACGCTCAAGGAGCTGGGCGCTTCGCTGACCCGTTTCGATGATCTCAAGCCGGTCGCCATCGACGATCTGCTCGGACGCGAACCGGTGTCGCTCGACTGGGAGTCGATCCGGGCCGGCCTGACCGGAAAGCGCGTGCTGGTGACCGGCGGCGGCGGGTCGATCGGCGCCGAATTGTGCCGCCAGATCGCCCGCCTCGACCCCGCCGGGCTGGTCGTACTCGACAACAGTGAATTCAACCTGTATCGCATCGATTACCGGTTGCGCGCCGAATTCCGCGACCTGGTGATCGAGACGGTGCTCGGCGACGTCTGTGACCCCGCCACGGTGGAAACCGTGATCAAGCGGGCGCGACCCGAAGTGGTCTTCCACGCGGCCGCCTACAAGCACCTGCCGATGCTTCAGAACCAGGTCCGGGAGGCGTTTCGCAACAACGTCATCGGCACCCGCCGGGTGGCGGATACCGCAGAGCGCTACGGCGTCGGCACTTTCGTGCTGATCTCGACCGACAAGGCGGTCAATCCCTGCAACGTCATGGGCGCGACCAAGCGCATCGCCGAGCTCTACGTACAGCAGCTCAACCAGTCCTCGGAGACGAAGTTCATCACGGTGCGCTTCGGCAATGTGCTCAATTCCACCGGCTCGGTCGTGCCCCTGTTCAACGAACAGATTCGCCGCGGCGGACCGGTGACGGTAACCCACCCGGAGATCACGCGCTATTTCATGACCATCGCCGAAGCGGGCCAGTTGATTCTGCAGGCCTGCGTGCTCGGCCGGGGCGGGGAAGTCTTCGTGCTCGACATGGGCGAGCCGGTGCGCATCAGCTTCCTGGCCGAGCAGCTCATTCGCCTGGCCGGCAAGGAGCCCGGTCGCGACATCGAGATCGTCTACACCGGACTGCGGCCCGGCGAAAAGCTGTTCGAGGAGCTGTTCCACGAGGACGAGTCCTACGCCACGACCGCGCACGAAAAGATCTTCCTTTCGCGCGGGGCCAGCCAGGGCCTGGCCGGCATCGACGACAAGCTGCGCCGGGCCGAAGCCGCCGTCATGCGCTACGACAACGGAGAGCTTCGCAACCTCTTGCTCGAGCTCGTGCCGGAACTCGGCAAGGTGCCGCGACGCGACCGCAAGGTGATTCCGCTCACCGGTTGACCGACCCGGGCGATTCGCGCCCGAACCGCCGCCAGACCACCCCGGAGAACCGATCATGCCGAGACTCCGCCCCGATCCCGTTGCCCGTCGCGGCCGAGTGGTCGGATTCGACCACGACTCCCGGCTGCTTGCCGGCAATCCACTCGGCGATCCCGTGCGCCGACGACACCCGGTCTATCTGCCGCACGGTTACGACGAAGGCGACCGTCGCTACCCGGTCGTCTGGTGCCTGGCGGCCTATACCAATGCCGGTCCGGGGCAGGTGAACTGGCGCAACCACGGCGAGAACCTGCCCGAGCGCCTCGACCGGCTGATCGATATCGGCGCGATGCCGCCGGTGATCGCGGTCTTCCCGGACTGCTACACCAGCCTCGGCGGCAACCAGTACGTCAACACGCCCGCCATGGGGCCCTACGCGGACTACCTGGTCGACGAGCTGTTGCCCGCCATCGACGACGCGTTCCGGACCATTCCCGAGCCCGCCGCCCGGGCGGTTTTCGGCAAGTCGTCGGGCGGCTTCGGCGCGCTCCACCTGAGCTTCTCCCATCCGGGGCACTGGGCGGCGGTGGCCAGCCATGCCGGCGACGCCGGCTTCGACCGCGCCTACCTGGGCGACTTTCCGCAGGCCGCCGGGGTGCTGGCGCGCCACGACGGCGACATCGAGCGCTTCGTGCGGACGTTCTGGGGCGACAAGCGCCCCGGCGGCGCGCAGTTCCACACCATGATGACGCTGTGCATGGCGGCCAGCTATTCCCCCGACGCCTCCTGTCCGCTCGGCCTGCGGTTGCCTTTCGACCTCTACACCTGCCGGCTCGACGAAGCCGTCTGGGAGCGCTGGCTGGCCTTCGATCCCGCCCGCCGCGTGGTCGGGGAGTCGGATCGTCTCGCCGAGCTGGCCGGGCTTTGGATCGACGTCGGAAACCGCGACCAGTACTTCATCCAGTACGGGACCCGGCAGATGCACCAGACCCTGGTCGAGCAGGGCGTCGAGCACCGCTTCGAGGAGTTCGACGGGACGCATTCGGGGATCGACTGGCGCTACGATCGATCCTTGCCCTGGCTGGCCGGATGCTTGAAAGCCGAGTGAGCCGACGGCACATTGGCAGGACACCCCGACGACTCGAGCGCAGCATGTTGACTGTCACCCCCGCCGCACGCGATTACTTCTCCGACCTGCTCGGTCAGCAGCCCGACGGCACCAACCTGAGGCTGCGCGTGACCGATCCGGGTACGCCCTCGGCCGACGTCGAACTGACCTACTGCGGCCCGGGCGAGCAGGCCGAGAGCGACGAAGCCGTCGACTGCCAGGCCTTCAAGCTGTTCGTCGAGAAGACCTCGGCCGAGACGCTGGACGGCGCCATGATCGACTTCGAGACCAATCGCATGGGCGGCGAGCTGTGCATCCGCGCACCCGGTCTCAAGGGCCAGGCACCGTCCGACGACGCCCCGCTCGAAGAGCGCGTCGCCTGGGTGCTCGAGACACGCATCAACCCCATGGTCGCTTCCCACGGCGGCCAGGTCGGGCTGGTGAAAGTGACGGCGGAGAACGACGTCGTGCTGCAGTTCGGCGGCGGCTGCCACGGCTGCGGGATGGTCGACGTCACCCTCAAGCAGGGGATCGAAACCACGCTTCGCCAGGAAGTGCCCGAGGTGCGGGAGGTGGTGGATGCCACTGACCATGCCAGTGGGGAGAATCCTTACTACTGATTGCGGTGGCTCGTCGCTGAATCTGTCGCTAGCGCGGATCGTGGCACTGCTCGGATTGGCGCTCTCGACAAGTCAAAGGCGTTCCGGCTGGCCTGCTTCGCAGGCTCTTGCGCCGGGTAACTTTTTTCCTGCGCGAAAAAAGTAACCAAAAAACGCGCTTAGAAGACGCCGGTGGGCGTCTCGGAACTTGGACCGGGTGGGGGCTCCAGAACTCCGATTACGACGCTGTTCGAGCCCGGCCGGATTCGCCGGGACTTCGATCAGTGCCGAAAGTGGCCCTGGTCAGGCTTTCTGACTTCCGGAGGACACGAAACCGCGCGCTCTGCGCGCGCAAGTTTCCGGGTGGGCAAAGCCCCTCATCCGAGAGGTCGTGGCTCCGCCAAGCGAAGCCGGGGTCATCGAGGTCGTATCGTTCTCGTGCGGTCTAAGCTAAGGTCTTGCTAGTGCCACCCGAGAATCAGACCGGTTTCGAGCAACGCCGCAGTCGGTATTCTGGAGCCCCATTGAGTCCGACTCCTGCGGAGTCGCCGGCATGTTTTAAGAGCCCTTTTGCTTACTTTTTTGGTCATTGAAAAAAGTAAGTCGCCGCAAGACCCCGCGAAGCGGGCCCGGGCGAAATCGATTTTGACGTGTCGAGTCCACCACAGCGACCGGTGTCGCAAACCCTCGGTCCACGGCACGGAACAACATCCTGACGCCCTGCCACTCGGCAAGAAGGTCCCGGATCTGCGCTTCGCTCCGTCCGGGACTACAGTGAAACAAGTCCCATAGACCTCGCGGCGCAGCCGCCCACCCCGCCGCCCCGCCTGCCGGATGCCGAACGAAAGAACGAAAGAACGAAAAAGGCCGCCTCAGCGGGCGGCCCTTTCGGCATCCGATGCGATGGCTCGCGTTCAGCCCTCGTCGAGCTGCGGGGTCACCAGGCCTTCCTGGCTGGCGTACCAGGCCGCCAGGTCGGCGATGTCCTGGTCGCTGAGGTTGGCGGCGAAGCCGTTCATCTGGGCGTTCTGGCGGGCACCCGAGCGGTACTGCCTGAGCGCGAATTCGAGGTAGCCGGCGTGCTGGCCGGCGAGGATCGGGGTGTCGGGGGTGACGGCCAGGTTGCCGTCCTTGCCGTGGCAGGCCTGGCAGGACTGCGATTTTTCCAGTCCGCGGCCGGGGTTGCCGGAGGCCAGCGCATCACTGCCGGCCATCAGGAGCAGGGTGGCGGCGAAGGTCAGGGCGAGCGGCTTCATGAGTCGTCTCCTTCGTTGAGGCTGACGAAATAGGCGGCGATGTCCCGGATGTCCTGGTCGCTGAGCGTGTTGGCCTGGGCCACCATGGTGGCGTGGCCGCGTTCTCCGGCACGGTAGGCCTCGAGCGCCGAGACGATGTAGCCGTAAGTCTGCCCGCCGATCTTGGGGACCGGATAGGTGGGGTAGACGTTCTTCTGGTAGGGCACGCCGTGGCAACCGAAACAGGTATAGCCAATGATGCGGCCCCGCTCCGGGTCGCCTTCTTCCTGGGCGAACACGCCCTGGGACAGCGCCGCCGCCAGCGCGACGAACAGGATTCGCTTCAGCATGAATTCTCGCCAGTCAGCATGAGACAAACGCCAATTATACCCCGCCGAGTCGTCGAGGAGGAAACATCCGGGGGTCTCGGCGGTGAATCCGGCGGGCGCCGGCGAGCGCCGGGTCCACCCGCCGGCGGCGGGCGATCAGGGTGCCTCTTCGAGTGCGATCAAGTACAATGAAGGATTGCCCAAATCACGAAGACCGAACCCCTTCCATGCGCTCACTCGATCCGCTTGACCTCTACGAAATCGACGACCTGCTGACCGACGAGGAAACGATGATCCGGGACTCCGTGGCCCGCTTCGTCGATGAAAAGGCCCTGCCCGTCATCCCGAAGTGTTTCGACGAGGGGCGCTTCCCGGAGCAGCTGATTCCCGAGATCGCCGACCTCGGCCTCCTCGGTTCCAGCCTGGAGGGCTACGGTTGCGCCGGCTTGAACGCCGTCAGCTACGGCCTGATCTGCCAGGAACTCGAGCGTGGTGATTCCGGCCTGCGCAGTTTCGTGTCGGTCCAGTCATCGCTGTGCATGTATCCCATTCACGCCTTCGGTTCCGAGGCGCAGAAGGAGCGCTGGCTCCCAGAGATGGCGGCCGGCCGGGTAATCGGCTGCTTCGGCCTGACCGAGCCCCACGGTGGATCGGATCCATCGAACATGAAGACTCGCGCCAAGCGTGACGGCGACGGCTGGATTCTCAACGGCGCCAAGATGTGGATCACCAATGGCTCGATCGCGGACATCGCGATTGTCTGGGCCCAGACCGACGACGGTGTGCAGGGCTTCATCGTCGAGAAGGACTTCGAAGGCTTCGAGGCGCGTGACATTCACGCCAAGATGTCGCTGCGCGCCTCGATCACGTCCGAGCTGTATCTCGACAACGTGCGCGTGCCCGACGCCAACCGCCTGCCCAACGTCACGGGACTCAAGGGGCCTTTGTCGTGTCTCAACCAGGCGCGCTACGGCATTACCTGGGGCCCGATCGGCGCGGCCACCGGCTGCCTGAGGGAAGTCCTCGACTACTGCGGGGAACGCATGCTGTTCGGCCGGCCGGTATCGGCCACGCAGAGCGCCCAGATCAAGCTGGCCGACATGGCCCGGCGGATCACCAGCGCCAAGCTGCTGTCGTGGCGCCTGGGCCGACTCAAGGACGAGGACAGGCTCCATCCCAGCCAGGTGTCGCTGGCGAAGTGGAACAACGTGCGCATGGCCCTGGATATCGCCCGCGAATGCCGCGACCTGCTCGGCGGCTCGGGTATCACGCTGGAGTATTCGGCCATCCGCCACGCCCTCAACCTGGAGTCGGTGATCACCTACGAGGGCACCGAGACGGTGCACCAGTTGGTCATCGGGCGGGAATTGACAGGGCACAACGCCTTCTGAAGAAGGCGAAATTCGAAATTCGAAGCACCAAATTCGAAACAATACCCAATGACCAAAATCACAATGCTCCAAACGACGCCATGCGGCGCACTTGCCTTGAAGGTATAGACGACGCCTCGCCCCTGGTTTGGAGTATTGGAATTTCGAACATTCGAATTTGTTTCGAATTTGAACCATCTGAACGTACCCGGGCACTTGCAGCACCTCCACCGGCCAGACTCATGAACAAGCCCTCGCAATCCCGTCAACTGAACCGTGCCGAGGTCGTCGACCGGAACTTCCTCGACCACCTGGCCGCGATCGAGGGCGGGCGGGTGGCCGCGGTCGACCGGCCCGGCTTGCCCAACGCCGACCTGCTGGAATTGTTCGACAGCCAGATGACATCGCGTCAGCTCGACCTGATGGCGCGCATCAAGCGGCTGGAAAACAAGGTCTTCTACACCATCGGCTCGTCGGGTCACGAGGGCAACGCCCTGGTGGGGCGTCTGACGCGCGCAACCGATCCGGCCTTCCTTCACTACCGCTCGGGCGGTTTCATGGCGGAGCGCTACCGCAAGCGCGAAGGCCTGGATTTCATCCGCGACACCTGCCTGAGCTTCGCCGCGGCGCGCGAGGACGTGGCCTCGGGCGGTCGCCACAAGGTCTGGGGGCATCCGGATCTCTGGGTGCTGCCGCAGACCTCGACCATCGCCAGCCATCTGCCCAAGGCGGTCGGCACGGCCCTGGCCATCGCCCACGGCGGCGGCGGGCGGCACGACCTGCCGGTGCCGGAGGACTCGATCGTGGTGTGCAGCTTCGGCGACGCCAGCCTCAATCACGCCGCCGCCCAGACCGCCATCAACTCATGCGCATGGTCGCGCCACCAGAGCCTGCCGGTGCCCGTGCTGCTGGTCTGCGAGGACAACGACATCGGCATCTCGGTGCCGACGCCGACCAACTGGGTGGCCGACAGCATGCGCGCTCGCCACGGCATCAGCTACCACTACGCCAACGGGCTGGACCTGGTCGAGGGCTTCGCCGCCGTGAAGCGCGCCGTGGACGAGTGCCGCGTTCGCCGCCGTCCGGTGTTCCTGCATCTCAAGACCGCGCGCCTGATGGGTCACGCCGGCACCGACTTCGAGATCGAGTACCGGCCCAGCGCCGAGCTCGCCGCCGCCGAGGCGCGCGATCCGCTCAAGACCTCGGCCGAGGCCGTCGTCGGTCGCGGACTGATGACGCCCGCCCAGATCCGCGAGCGCTACGCGACCCTGGCCGAGCGCTGCCTGTCCGAGGCCGATCGCGCCGACGGGGCAGGCCGCATCACGACCCGCCGCGAGGTCGTCGAGCCGCTTGCGCCGTTCACGCCGGAAGCCGTCGATCGGGAGGCATCCCGCCTGGCCCCGGAGCAGGAACGCGTCAGGGTGTTCGGCAACCAGCGACTGCTGCCGGAGAACCAGCCGGCCAAGCACATGGCCGTGCAGATCAACCGGGCGCTGACCGACCTGTTGATCAAGTATCCTCAGGCGCTGGCCTTCGGGGAGGACGTGGCGCGCAAGGGCGGCGTCTACACCGTGACCAAGGGGCTGGCCTGGCGCTTCGGGCCGCGGCGCGTGTTCAACACGCTGCTCGACGAGACGACCATCCTGGGCCTGGCGCAGGGCTACGGGGCCATGGGCTACCTGCCGATTCCGGAAATCCAGTACCTGGCGTACTTCCACAATGCCTGCGATCAGATCCGCGGGGAGGCTTGCTCGCTGCAGTACTTTTCCAACAAGCGCTTCCGCAATCCGATGGTGATGCGCATCGCCAGCCTGGGATACCAGAAGGGCTTCGGCGGGCATTTTCACAACGACAATTCGATTGCCGCGCTGCGCGACATACCCGGCCTTGTCATCGGCTGCCCTTCCCGCGGCGATGACGCCGTGGCGATGCTGCGCACCATGATGGCGCTCGCCCACGTCGACGGGCGCGTGTCGGCCTTCCTCGAGCCGATCGCGCTTTACATGACCAAGGATCTCCACGCCCGCGACGACGGCGAATGGAGTTTCACCTACCCCGCGCCGGGCGAGCATCTGCCGGCCTTTTCCCCGCGCGTCTACGACGAGTCGGCGCGCGATCTGCTGGTGATCACCTTCGGCAACGGCGTGCCGATGGCGCTGCGCTGCGCGCGCGCCCTGCGCGAGTCCGACGGCGTCGAGACGCGCTTGCTCGACCTGCGCTGGCTCAAGCCGCTGGCTGTCGAAGCCATCGCCTCGCACGCGGCCGAGTGCCGCGCCGTGGTGGTGTTCGACGAGGGACGGCCCGACGGCGGCATCGGCGAAGCGGTGGTCACCGCCCTGGTCGAGGCCGGCGTGGCGGACCGCCCGGTGCGAAGGCTCACCGGCGCGGATTGTTACATTCCGCTGGGGGATGCCGCGAACCTGATCCTGGCGACGGAAGAAGAGTTGCTCGAGACCTGCCGCGAACTCGTCTCGAAGCCCGCGTAGGTCGCGGTCGCATCCGCGACGGACAACCTTGTTGATTGGGGCACGCTTAGCTCGCATGTGAACAGACCCGAACCGTCGTCCGTCGCGGATGCGACCGCGACCTAGCGGGTCTCCGATGCCGGGCCGTTTCTCATTTACCGTCCGCCCGTGGACGCCGCAACCACGGATCCGCGGCATCGGGCGCCTCGGGTCTTTCCCGGCCGCAATCGCGCACCATCGGCACCGCCGAAGACATCCAGGGATTGAAGATCTCCGCCGTGGTGGGCGCCCGGGTGCGGACGCAGACCACCTGGCCGCTGCCGGTGACGATGCGCGCGCTGTGAGCGCCGTCGCTGCCCTGCCAGCGCTCGATCGATGCCGCGACCCGGCCGGTGTACTGGTCCAGCCAGCCCGGCCGGGAGGGCAGGGGCGGCGCCTCGCGGTAGCGAAGCCCCGTTGCATCCTCGGTCGCTTCTTCCTGCCGTCCGAGTTCGCGAGCGGCCCGGAGCAGCTGCGTGCGGATGCCGGTCGTCGACGGCGTGCTCTCCCGGGCGATTTCCTCGGCCGCGCTTGCAGTCTCCGCAGGCGGGTCGTCGGGGTCCGCGTTTCCGGTGTCCGAGGTTTCGGCCGACGCGACATCCTGTGCGCTTGCGGCATTCTCGGGCGTCGGCTCGGCCGGTTCGGGTCGCTCCGGCGGTGGGTCCGGCGGTGGGTCCGGCTCGGCGGCGCGCGGCGGCGCGATCAGTTCGACGACCACCGAAGGCGAGCCAGGCGGGGCGGATTGCGGACGCGGTCCCGGCAGGGGCAGGAGCAGCAGCGCCGCATGCAGCAGCAGCGACAGGACCAGTACGGCGGCCGCCGGCCGGACGCGCGTTTGCCTCCTTCTTGAGTCCATGGCGGGCAGCGAGTATCGGGACAGCAATGCTAAACTAGCCGCTTTCGCGTTAAGAGGATGCAAGATGGGTTTCAAGCACGTCAGAATGCCCGATTCGGGCGAGAAGATTCGCGTTGAAGACGGCAAGATGATCGTCGGCGACGAGCCGGTTCTCGGCTACATCGAAGGTGACGGCATCGGTGTCGACATCACGCCGGCCTGCCTCAAGGTCTGGGACGCTGCGGTCGAGAAAGCCTACGGCGGCAAGCGCAAGATTCACTGGGCGGAGCTCTACCTGGGCGAAAAGGCTGCGGGCATCTACGACGGCGACTACTTCCCGGAAGAAACGCTCGAGGCCATCAAGGATCTGACCGTGGCCATCAAGGGGCCGCTGACCACACCGGTGGGCGAGGGCTTCCGCTCGCTCAACGTCTCGCTTCGCCAGACGCTCGACCTCTACGCCTGCGTCCGGCCGGTCAAGTACTACCAGGGCGTGCCTTCGCCGATGCGAAAGCCCGACGACTTCGACGTCGTGATCTTCCGCGAGAACACCGAGGACGTGTACTCGGGCATCGAGTTCGAATCGGGCACGGCCGAGAATGAAAAGCTGGCGAAGTTCCTGCGCGACGAGATGGGCGCCAAGTTCTTCGACGGCGCCGGCCTGGGCGTGAAGCCGATTTCCGAGTTCGGCACCAAGCGCCTGGTCCGCAAGGCCATCGAGTACGCGATCGAGAACGAGCGCGAATCGGTGACCCTGGTCCACAAGGGCAACATCATGAAGTTTACCGAGGGCGCGTTCCGCAAGTGGGGCTACGAACTCGCCGAGGAGGAGTTCGGCGAGGTGACCATCACCGAGGACGAGCTCTGGGAAAAGCACGACGGCAAGCGTCCAGAGGGCAAGATCGTCATCAAGGACCGCATCGCCGACATCATGTTCCAGCTGCTGCAGCTCAGGCCCGCGGAGTTCGACGTACTGGCGACGATGAACCTCAACGGTGATTACCTCTCCGACGCGGCGGCCGCATCGGTTGGCGGCATCGGCATCGCGCCGGGTGCCAACATGGCCGATCACGTCGCGGTATTCGAGGCCACCCACGGCACGGCGCCGAAGTACGCCGGCCAGGACAAGGTCAACCCGTCCTCGCTGCTGTTCTCAGGCGTGATGATGTTCGACTACATCGGCTGGCCGGAAGTGGGCCGCCTGATCGAGGAGGCCTTCGAGAAGGTCGTTGTAGGCGGTACCGTAACCTACGACTTCGCCCGCCAGCGCGACGACGCCACCGAGGTCAAGACCTCCGGCTTCGCCGACGCGCTGGTCGAGGCCATCCGGAAGGCCTGATCGGTGCCGGCGGCGCCGGACGTTGCCGATACCCTGGAGGTCTGCCTGGTCCAGGCCGACCTCGCCTGGCAGGATCCCGAAACCAATCGCCGCCGCCTGGCGGCGATGATGGACGCCGAGCCGGGATGCGACCTCTACGTGATACCCGAGACCTTCTCGACCGGTTTTCTCGGCGACGTCGGCCTGGAGGCCGAGACCATGGACGGGCCGAGCGTCGCATGGATGCGGGAACAGGCCCGCTCGCGCGGCGCCGCGATCGCCGGCAGCCTGGTCATCGGCGACGATTCGGGCAGGCGTTTCAACCGCATGGTGTTCATGCCGCCCGACGGCGAGCCGGTCTGCTACGACAAGCGCCACCGCTTCGGTTTCGGCGGCGAGGACCAGCGGTATACTGCCGGTGAGCGCCCGGTGGTTGCCGGGTGGCGTGGCTGGCGCCTCGACCTGCAGGTCTGCTTCGACCTGCGCTTCCCCGTCTGGTGCCGCAATACCCGCGATTTCGATGTCCAGATCTTCGTGGCCAACTGGCCGGCCCCGCGCGCCGATCACTGGCGCAGCCTGCTCAAGGCGCGAGCGATCGAGAACCAGGCTTACGTGGTCGCCGTGAATTGCTGCGGGCAGGGGGGCAACGGGCTCGAGTACCGCGGCGACTCGGTCGTGCGCGGGCCCGGCGGTGAGCGCCTGGCCGAACTCGGGGCGGTGGCATCCACGGCGCGCGTCGTCCTGAGACTCGATCAGCTACGCGACTTTCGTGCCCGCCTACCGTTCCTCGACGACCTCGAACGCTTCGAGATGACCTGACCCGGACGCCGCCGTTCGTCAGGCGGTGGCAAACGGCCGGATCGTACCCACCGCGAGGCCTTCGAGCGCGAACTCGCGATCGGGTGTGACGTGGATCACCTCGAAGTCGGGATTTTCCGGTTCCAGGAAGATGCCTCGGCCCTTGCGCCTGAAGCGCTTGACCGTGACCTCCTCGTCGATGCGCGCGACCACGATCTGGCCCGAGCGGGCCTCGGGCGTTCGATGGACCAGCAACAGGTCGCCGTCGTCGATACCGGCGCCGATCATGCTGTCGCCGCGTACCGTCAGCGCATAGTCCGGTCGTGGCTGAAAGAGGCTCGCGTCGATGCGCAGATCCCGTTCGCGGTTCTCGACGGCCAGCAGCGGTGAACCCGCGGCGACCCGCCCGATGAGCGGGACGGTCATGAGGGCTGCATCGGGCGGTGAATCGGACGGCTCGCGCCGGCGGGGGACGATGCCCCGCGCCCGCCCCGGTCGCAACTCGATCGCGCCGCGCTCGGCCAGCGCGCGCAGATGGCATTGCGCGGCGTTGGGCGAGGCGAAGCCGAAATGTTCGACGATTTCCGCCCGTGTCGGCGGCATGCCGTCTTCGCGCATCCGGTCCTCGATGAAGGACAGGATCTGCTGCTGTCGCGCGGTCAGGTTCATGCGCGCGACTGTATCAAAAAACAGCTGCGCGCGCAGTGCCGTTTCAGCGCGTGATGATGATGTGGCCCGAGAAGCCGTAGCGAGGCCGGTGCCAGTGCCAGGGAAAGCCGTGATACGGCCACCACGGATCGTAGTACCACCACGGGTCGCGGTAGTGGATGGGGTCGGGCTGCTCGGCCCAAAGGAAGAGGGTTTCGGCGGCCACGCGCGGATAGACATAGCGAAATTCGCCGATATGTCCCTCGACGAAGTTCTCGAGCGTCCCGATCACCGTGATGGCGCGGCCGCTGTCGAAGACCGCCGGATCCTTGAAACCGTCGCGGCAGGCCAGGAACCGGCCCCGGTCGGCGTCGCCGGCGTGCGGCCGGGCCCGGTCATCGAGGTCGCGGGCCAGGATCTCGATGCAGGTTTCCTCGCGTCCCGGCCGCGTGTCGATGATCTGGCCGCCCCAGCGCACGCGTGAACCCACGTGCCGGTCGTCGGACTGTTCCGGCGTGACGGCGGCGAATTCCCCGGACAGCGGTTCGGGCACGGTCGCGCAGGCCGCCAGCAAGCCGAGGGCCAGTAGGGCGAGGATCGGGCGGACGGCCCGGAGGGCAGCGTGCGTCATGTCGAATTCTCCATGGAGGATGCGGGTGAATCGTGCTGCCTGTTAGAACCTGCGCGAGCCCAGGGGTTCCGGCCTGAACGCGCCGGCGGCTTGGGTGAAACGGCGCCGCAGCGACTCCTCGCGACGGTCGCCGTATCGAATGTCGTTGTACAGGCCGGTAATCTCGACCAGGCGGTCACCGCCGGCCAGTGCCGGCGCCACCCTTCGGGCCCAGGCGAGCGGCGTTTCGGACGGTCGCTTGGCCAGCCCGCGACGCCCGACGCGCCGAAGCAGTCTCAGCCACGCGCGCCTTACCGGATCACGGCTGCCGCGCGGGTCGCGAAGCCAGGCCCAGGCCACGACCAGGACGATGACCCCCAACGAAGCGGCCATGATCAGCGCCATGCCCGTGCGCGAGATATCCGGAAGCCCCAGGAAGCGCATCATGCGCTGCTGGCGCTCGGCGTCGAAGCCCAGTATCCAGGCATTCCACAAGTACTGCAGGCGGTCGTAGCGGTTTCTGAGGTCTCGCAGCCAGGCCATGTCGAACAGGCTCTCGCGCCCCTCCGCGATGCTCGATGCGCCGCGCTGGATGCGCTGGGGCGATACCGCGGCGGTCGGATCGACGCGGGTCCAGCCGGAGCCTTCGAGCCAGACCTCCACCCAGGCGTGGGCATCGGAATTGCGCACCAGCAGGTACTCGCCGCCGGATTGCCAGTAGCCCCCCTGGTAGCCGGTGACCACGCGGGTGGGGATGTCGGCGAAGCGCATGATGACCGCGAAGGCCGAGGCGTAGTACTCGCAAAAGCCGGTGCGCACGTCGAACAGGAACTCGTCGGCGTTGTGTCGCCCCAGCGGCGAGGTTTCCAGGCTGTAGTAGAAGGGTTCCTGCCGGAACCAGTCGAGGACGTGGGCGATCAGCTCGCGATCGTCGCCGAAACGGCTTCTGAGCGATTCGGCCATTTCTCGGGTGCGGGGATTGCGGTCGGCGGGCAGGCGCGTGGCCAGCTGCCGCAGGGTTTCCGGTAGCTGCGGCATGTCGATCGGGTCCGGGTTGCTGCGCATCCGGTACTGCGTCAGCGCCGTGATCGGCTTGCGGGCCGTGAGCTGGTAGTCGAGGGAAATGCGCGCGTTCTCCGGCAGCGTCACCGGGTAGTCGAGCGCGAACAGCCAGCGCCGTTCGTGCGGCTCGAGCTGGACGTTGTAGATGTAGTCGTTCGAACCCGGCGGCACCAGGTCGGTGGGCGTGCGCGACGGCAGGAAGGCCCGCTCCCAGGTGTCGCCGTCGAAATTCCAGAGCACCGGCCCGCGCCAGTAGCGATCCCCCGGAGGCGGCGGGCCGCCCTCGAATTCGGCGCGGAAGGCCGGTGAGTCGTCGGCGTAGAGCTCGGCGATGGAGCCCGGCGACATCGTGTCCGACAGGCCGGTGCGCGCATCCATGACTTCGTCGGGCAGGCCCCACAGGGGCTGGGCCAGGCGTGGAAACGTCAGGAAGAGCACGGCGGCCACGGGCAGCGCGGCGAGCAGCATCATGGCGCCTTCGCGCAGGATCCTGCGCTCGCTTCCGGGCGCGCGCTGGTTCCCCTGCTCGAAGCGCTGGATGGCCAGCAGGGCGCACACCGACGCCAGCACGCCGGCCATCAGGTAGCCGATGTAGAGCAGCCGCTCGTTGAAGAGGAACTGGGTGGTGACCAGGAACAGGGAGACCGAGGCGACCATGCGCAGGTCGCGAACCCGGAAGAGTTCGAGCATCTTGGCGCCCAGCATCAGGCACAGCAGCCCGGTCGCCGCGCGACGCCCCCATAGCCCGCCGTAACTGATCGCGAGCAGAACGATCGCCGACAGCGAGAGCAGGATGCGAATCCAGCCCGGGGGCAGCCGCCAGCGACGCTGGGCGGCCAGCAGCCGCCAGCCCGCCGCGACCAGGACCAGCCCCGACAGGACCGGGGGCATGGCCAGCAGATGCGGGCTGGCGCTCAGGACGAAGGCGGCGATCGTCCAGGCGACCGGGCTCGTCGGCAGGTGGGGCGCGTTGCGCTTCATGTCTCGGCCAGGGCGCGCAGGCAGGCGTGGCGATGGGCTTCGCCCCTGGCCGGGCCGAGCGCCCGTTCGCCGGCCTTCAGCGTCCACTCCCGGCCGTCGGCGTCGGCGCGCAGCACCCATGCGGTCAGGATGCGGATGCGCTCCTCCAGGTCCCTGCCGGGCGCGAGCGACAGGTCGAGGGTCACGTGCCGTGATCGCTCGCGCCGGAACTCGCGAGACAGCAGGGTCTGGTGGCGCTGGCTGGCCTTCCAGGCGATGCGGTGCAGGGGGTCGCCTTCGCGCCAGCGGCGCAGGCTGTGGAATTCCTCGCCTTCCTCGCGCGGACTGCGCCGTCCGCCCAGCTGCGCTTCGCCTTGCTCGGGCAGCGACGGGGGATCGGCCGCGGGAGCCGGCCAGACGAGGACGGGCGCGCGGGGCTCGAACCAGGACCAGGCGCAGAACAGCCCGAGCGGATGCGTGGTTTCGATGCGAAGCCGTCCGGGTTTGTGCCAGCCCCGCGCTCGCGGTGTCAGCCGGAGCCTGACTTCCCGGCTGCCCCGCGGCGCGACCGAAAAGACGTTGCGTGCGTCACCGGCGCGCAGGACCAGTCCCGACCGCGGGCGTTCGACCGGATTGTCGACTGCCAGGCGGTAATCGATCGCCTGGCCCGCATGCACCGGCACCGCGCCGCCGCGGCGGATGACCAGGCCGCGCAGCGTTCGGAACGACAGCAGCATGGTATTGATCGACGTGGCCGCGACGATGAAGGTGGTCAAAAGCCCCAGGTTGTTGTTGAAATTCAGGCTGCCGATGAGCATCGCGCCCATCAGGATGGCCAGCAGCCAGCCGAATCGCGTGGGCAGGATGAAGATCTGCCGATAGGCGAGCGTCAGCGGCAGGTCGAGTCGGGTCCGCCGCTGGAGCCAGCGCTCGAACAGGCGGGGCCGCCGGGCGCGTTCTGAGGCCCTCGCACCGGGTATCGCAGCCATCAGGGGACCGGGGTGGCCTCCAGGATCTCGTTGGCGATGTCCGCCCCGCTCTGGGCGGATTCGGTGACCGGCTGCAGCCGGTGGCCGGCCAGGGCCGGAAAGACCGTGCGCACGTTGTCGGGCAGGCAGAAATCCTGCTGCATGACGAGCGCGTGCGCGCGCGCCGTCTGCGTGAGCGCGAGCGCCGCGCGCGGTGACAGGCCGGCGCGCACCGCCGGATGCCCCCGGGTGGCCGCAACCAGGGCCTGGATGTAGTCGAGCACCGGCTCGGACAAGTGCAGGGCGGTGGCCGTGCCGATCAGCTCGATGACCCGTTCCGGGTCGAGAACGGGATCCATGTCGGCCAGCAGGTCACGGCGGTCGGGCTCGATGAGCAGGCGGCGTTCTTCCTCCTGCGACGGATAACCGATCCGGGTGCGCAGCAGGAATCGGTCGAGCTGCGAATCGGGCAGCGGGTAGGTGCCGGTCAGGTCGAGCGGGTTCTGCGTGGCGATGACGAAGAAGGGCTGCGGCAGGCGGTGCGTGCGCCCGTCGACGGTCACCTGGCCCTCGGCCATGGCTTCGAGCAGCGCCGACTGCGTGCGCGGGGTGGCCCGGTTGATCTCGTCGGCGAGCACGACGTTGGCGAAAATCGGTCCGGGGTGGAACTCGAACCGTTCGTCCTGTCGCCGGAACACCGAGACGCCCAGGATGTCGGCGGGCAGCATGTCGCTGGTGAACTGGATTCGCTGCCAGCTGCCGCCGATCGACAGCGACAAGGCCTGTGCGAGCGTGGTCTTGCCCACGCCCGGCAGGTCCTCGATGAGCAGGTGGCCGCCGGCGAGCAGGGCCGAGAAGGCGAGGTCGATGACCTCGCGCTTGTCGATGATGATGCCGTTGACCCGCTCGCGCGCGCGAGCAAGATCCTCGGCGAGTGGTTCACTCGCCCGCGCGCTTGCCGTCGAGTCACTCATCGAGCAGGGCGTTGACCTTGGCCGCGCAGATGAAGTCGTTTTCGCTCAGCCCGTCGATGGCGTGCGTGGTGAAGTGGATCAGGCAGAAGTTGTAGCCGGCCTCGAAGTCCGGGTGATGCCCTTCCTGGTTGGCGATCCAGGCCATGGCGTTGATGAAGGCCATGGTCTTGTAGAATCCCTTGAACTCGAAGCGGCGGTAGATCGTCTTGCCGTCGTCATCGACCTGCCAGCCGGGAATCTGGGGCAGCATCTCTTCCACGCGATCGCGATCGAGCGGCTCCGTGCCGCCTTCGCAGGGTGCGCACTTCTTCTCGGTCAGGGAATCGGACATGATCAGGCTGCTTCCTTTTCTTTGGGTGGATAGGTCGGTTCGAATTGGCCCAGCGCCCGCGCCTTGCGGATCAGGGCGAGCAAGTCGGTGTTGGCCAGGTCGAACAGGTCGTTCATGCGGTCGAGCACGAAGTACACCGTCTGGTAGATGTCGATCCGGTAGGGTGTGCGCAGCGCGTCGATCGGGTCGAACGGGCGACGGATCGGTTCGTCGCTTTCCAGCGAGTAAACGGTTTCGCCGGGAGACGAGGCAATACCGCCGCCGTAGATGCTCAGCTTGCTGCCGTCCTGGATCAGGCCGAACTCGACCGTGAACCAGTACAACCGCGCCAGGAAGACCCGCTCCTTCTTGGTCGCCTTGACGCCGGCCAGGCCGTAGGCGTGAGTGAAGTCGGCGAAGGCCTGGTGGGTGAGCATGGTGGTGTGGCCGAAGATCTCGTGGAAGATATCGGGCTCCTGCAGGTAGTCCATCGATTCGCGCGTGCGAATGAACGAGGCGGCGGGAAACTTCTTCTCCGACAGCAGTTTGAAGAAGCGATCGAAGTTGATCAGGGCCGGCACGGGGGCCACTTCCCACCCGGTGCGCTCCAGCAGCACCTTGGACACTTCCTTCGGTTGCGGAATGCGGTCCTCGGGCAGATCGAGAATCTCCAGCCCGTCGAGGAACTCCTGGCAAACGCGGCCCTGGATGATATCGATCTGGCGTGCATACAGGTCCCGCCAGACGCTATGCTCTTCGTCGGTGTACGGAATGATGCCGTTTTCGTCCGGCACCTTCGCTTCGTACTTCGTCGACTTGCCCATGGATACCTCCTTGCATTTTCTCTATCCATCTTATCATTCGGCCATGGCCCTGCCATGAATACCCGGGCGGAACGGTGGCCGGGCCGAAGCTGGTACGAAGCGGAAGCCGGCGACGAGTCGCGACCGGCGCTCGACGGGTCGCTGCGATGCCGGGTGGCCGTCGTCGGGGCCGGCCTGGCCGGTATCGGAACGGCCGTGAGCCTGATCGAACGCGGAGTCGACGACGTGGTGGTGATCGATTCCGACGGGCCGGGTGGCGGCGCTTCGGGGCGCAACGGCGGCTTCGTGTTTGCGGGTTACTCCCTGGACAACGAGGCCCTGATCGCCCAGCGCGGTAGCGAGGAGGCCGGGCGGCTTCACCGCTGGACGCGCGAGTCGGTGCGTCTGATTCGTGAACGCATCGACCGCTACGACATCGACTGCCAGGTCAACGACGCGGGCGTGCTGCTGGCCGACTGGTTCGGTGAGCCGCGTCGCCTGATGGCCTGCGCCGAGCGGGCCCGCAGCCGGCTCGGTTTCGGGCTCGAATGGCTGTCGCCGGCCGAGCGGGCGGCCATGGTCCGCTCCGATCGCTACGGCGGAGCACTGTTCGAGCCCGGCAGCTTTCACTTCCACCCGCTGCGCCACATACGCGGCCTGGCCGACCTGATCGAGCGTCGCGGCGGACGGGTCTTCGGCGCTTCTCCCGCACTCGTCATCCGCCGCGCGGGTCCGGGCTGGCGGATACGCTGCGAAGGCGGCGAAGTCCGGGCCGACGAGGTCGTGCTGGCGACCGGCGGCTACGATCGCCGCCTTGCCCGGCGGGTGCAGCGGGCGCTGCAGCCTGTGGCGACCTACATCGCCGTGACCCGGCCGCTGGGCGACCGCTTGGGCCACATCATGCCGAGCCCCGTCGCCGTGTACGACACCCGCTTCGCTTTCGACTACTACCGTCCGCTTCCCGACACGCGTCTGCTCTGGGGGGGACGCATCTCGATGGCGAGCCGTTCGCCCTCGGCCATCCGCCGCTTGATGCGCCGCGACCTGGCGCGTGTATTCCCGCACCTGCACGACGTGACGCTCGAGTACGCCTGGGGTGGCTGGATGAGCTACGCGCGCCACGAAATGCCGATTATCGGGCAGGGCGCCGACGGGCTCTGGCATGCCCTGGCCTTCGGCGGGCACGGCATGGCCACGACGACGCTGGCCGGCGAAGTGCTGGCCGAGGCCCTGTGCGGCGACCGAAGCCGCCTGGCGGCCTTCGGCCACTGGCCGGCGAGATGGGCGGGCGGCCTGGCCGGACGTGCTGCGGGGCAGGCGATCTACTGGCGAGCCCAGTTCAGGGACTGGTGGAAGGACCGTCGAGGCAGCGTGGCCGAACGAGAGCTGTAAGAAATTTCCTACAAACCGATGGGCCGATTTCCTACGTTCTGCCGGGTAACTTTGCCCTTGGTGACCGCCCCGCGTGCTGAGACACTGAACGCAACAAGCTTGGCAGGTCAGCCCGTTTGCTGGTACGGGCGCACCCGGTGGAGTCCTGCCCGGGACTCGCTGGGGGGTTAAGGCGGCGCATCCCTGCGCCGCCTTTTTTATGGGATCGGGGAAATTCGCCAGCGGTCGTCGGCACCCGGCCGCAACGGCCGGGTATATTCACGACTTCTGAAATGATTGACCTTGACTGAAAGACCGGAATAGACTCATCCATTGCTTGTGTTCGTGGTTCCGGATGCCGTTCGCCGTTTCGCCCGCCGGGTCGTTGAAGGGCAGCAGCAGCCGGGTGGGGTTTCCTGCCTTATTCGAGGGTTGATGATGAACAGGATTTGTCGTACGGCGACAGGCGCCGGGGCGCTGTGTCTGCTTGCTTTGTTCTCGATTCTACTGGCGGCCGCGCCGGCCGCCGCCCAGATCCGCAGCCAGGACAGGGTCGCGCCCGCGGCCGAGTTTTCGGCCGCCGACGCCCAGGGTCGCTATGTGCACCTGATCACCTTCGACGAACCGGGCGCGCTCGAGCAGTTCCGCCAGGGCCGTTCTCCCGGGCAGAAGTTCTCGCCCGGGCTGCCCGGCGTTCAGGCGGCGCTGGACGGTCTGCAGCAGTCCCAGGCACAGCGCATCGCGGAACTCTCCACGGCGCTCCAGCGTCCGCTCGAGGTCAGCCACCACTACCTGGTCACCCACAGCGGGATCGCGACGCGCCTGACGCTCGCCGAAGCCGCCCGACTGGCTTCCCAGCCCGGTGTGGCTGCGGTCGAGCGCGAACGGGTCTACCAGCTGGATACCTTCCGCGGTCCCGAATTCATCGGTGCAGGATCGATCTGGGACGGCAGCGCCGTGCCCGGCGGTTCGCCCCTGCTCGGTGAGGAAATGGTCGCCGGCATCCTGGATTCCGGCATCGTGGCCGGCCACCCCTCCTTCGCCAATGACGTGGTCCAGTGCGGTCACGGCCAGGGCGGCGTGCCCGACAAGCTGATCAGCGCGGTCGACTGCGCGACCACCGACGGCACCGGCGCGTGCAACGGTCCGGACCCCTCTGACGGCAACGGTCACGGCACGCACGTGGCGAGTACCGTGGCCGGCAACTTCCTGGACGCGACGGCTTCACCGCCGCCGCCGGCGCCGATTTCCGGGGTGGCGCCGTGCGCGCACATCCGCGCCTACAAGGTGTGCCCGACCAGCTGCCCGAGCACCCAGATCCAGGCCGGCATGAACAGCATCCTGCTCGACGGCGACGTCGACGTGATGAACTTCTCCATTTCCGGCGGCACGAATCCCTGGTCGGACAACGATCGTCGGAAGCTCGACCTGGTGGATGCCGGCATTCTGGTTTCCGCCTCCGCCGGCAACACGAGCACCAGCATCCCCGACCCGGTCGGCCAGGTCGGCCACCGGGGTCCCTGGGTGGCGACGATCGCCAACAGCACCCACGACGGCGTGATCGGCAACCCGCTCTCGCTCGACGGCGGCCCGCAGGATCTCGCCGCGGTGCAGGGCACGGGCCCGGACCTGACGGTCGACTACGTCGGCGACCTGCGCTGGGCCGGCGACGTGGACGCCGCCAACGCCGAGGGCTGCAACGCCTTCGCCGCCAACGCTTTCGACGGCGAGGCGGCGCTGATCAGCCGCGGTAGCTGCAACTTCTCGATCAAGGTCGGCAATGCGGTCGATGCCGGCGCGAACTTCGTCGTCGTCTACAACAACGCGGTCGGGGCGCCGATCGTCATGGGCGGCCTCGAATCGACCACCGTTTCTTCGGTGATGGTCAGCCAGTCCGACGGCGCCGACCTGGTCGCGGCCCTGGCCGGCGGCGTGGCCGAAGTCACGGTCGACTCGACGGCGCAGGCCTACAGCTTCCCGTCCCAGGGCGACATCCTGTCGGCCGGCAGCCTGCGCGGCCCGACGCCGTCGCCGCTGCAGGACCTGCAGAAGCCGGATCTCACCGCGCCGGGTTCGTCCATCCTGGCCGCCGACGTGGACCCCAGCGGCTACGGTTTGAAATCCGGCACCTCGATGTCGAGCCCGCACGCGGCCGGCTCGGCCATCCTCATCCACCAGGCACACGCCGACTGGACGCCGGTGGAAGTGAAGTCGGCGCTGATGATGACCGCCAAGAACCCCGGCCTGAAGGACGACGGCGTCACGCCCTGGGATGCCGACGACGTCGGCAGTGGCCGCGTGGACCTGACCAAGGCGGCCGAGGCCGGGTTGGTGATGCACGAGGTCTTCGCCAACTTCCTGGCCGCGGACCCCGGCACGGGCGGCGATGTCAAGACGCTCAACCTGCCGGCGCTGCGCAATCTCGACTGCACGCCCTCGTGCAGCTTCACCCGAACCGTGCGCAATACCCTGGGTGCCGCCGCCAGCTGGTCGACCAGCTCGTCGTTCAGCACCGGCAGCTTCAACGTGACGGTTTCCCCGGCCAGCTTTGCCTTCTCGGGTAATCCGACCGAAACCCAGGAACTGCAGATCACCATCGCGCCGCAGGGCGACAATTCGTCGACCATCAACTTCGGAGAAATC
>JAAAPE010000096.1 GCA_009908385.1 Gammaproteobacteria bacterium | reverse complement strand
GACTTCGGCGTTGTCGAGGCGGTCTCCCACGCGCAGGCGCTGTCCGTCGATGATGGCGATCCGCCGTTCCGGGGCCAGCAGGATCGACTGAAGGCGAAACGGTGCGCGCTCCCTCTGTTCGGCCCCGTTGCCGAACCAGGCGGCGACTTCGGCCGGCGTGGGAGGGCGCGTGGGATCACGCACGTCCTCGCGCGCGAGCGCGGGGCCGGCCAGGGCGAGAAGCAGCAGAATGGAGATCGTTCGCATGGTCAGACTCCCAGCCAGCGGTCGTCGAGGGTGACGCTGTAGAGCATCAGTTCCACCCGGTTGGTCGGCCATTCATCGACTTCCAGGCGAAGCGACTCCCAGAATACGCCACGCGGCAGTTCGGCGGTGCGCTCGAGGTAGCGGCGGATGCCTTCGAAATCGCTCTCGATGAGCAGCCGGACCCGGTGGACGAACAGGCCGGGTACGGGATTTCCCGAGGCGCCTTCCAGACGGCCAGGCGGCAGGTTTTCCAGTTCCACGAGCTCGACGCCGGCCTGTCGCGCCAGGAGTCCGGCCAGCACCGATACCGATTCCCGGGACGTGGCGATGCCCCCGTGCCGCTCGGCCAGCCGGGATTCGAGGCGGTCGATCTCCTGCTGCAGGGTGTCAAGCTCGTTCTGCAGCTGGCGATTCGGGTCGCGGCCGCGCTCGCCGGCGAGATCGCGGAGATTCTGCGTCAGCTCCGAAACACGCTGGCGGACGTTCTCCAGCTCGGTCCTGGCGGTTTCCTGGCGCTGGCCCAGCGGCTGCATCGTGGAGAAGTCCCACACGAGCACGATGACGGCGAATACGGCCAGCATCAGCAAGGCGCGCTCGCGCAGGCTCAGGCCGTTGACGCGCTCGGCGATTCGTTCGATGCGGGCTCGTAGGGTCATCCCTCATCCCTCGCGGTGGTCGAGATCGTGAAGCGGATGCCGGGTTTCCCTTCGCCCCGACGGGTCAGCTGTACCTGGCGAAATCCCAGGCCGGAGAACGTCTCGATTCGCGACAGGCCGGCCAGCCAGACGGGTACCAGTCGCGCTTCCAGCGCCTCGCCCTCGGCGGTGAGCGTCTCGCCCTGGTCGGCCATGTAAAGCTCGGTCAGCCAGAGGCCGGCGGGCACCTGCGAAGCCAGCGCGTCGAGCCGCGCCAGCAGGTCGAGCTCGGCCGCCGGCATTCTGCGTTCCAGCGCAGCCAGGCTTTCCCGAAGACCGTCCCTTCGCTCCCTGAGGTTCTCCACCCGGGCCACGAGGGCGGCGTCCGGCTCGTCGGGAGGCATGCTCGATTGCAGTTCGGCAACCTGTCGAACGGCCCGTTGCTCGGCCTGCTGCTGTCGCTCCAGTTCAGATTCCAGGCCGGATATCCGCTGACCGATCAGGGCGGACCAGAGCACCAGCAGCACGATCAGGCCCAGCGAAAGCCAGGTAATGGTCTGCGCGGAAAAGACGATCTTCTCCTTGCGGAAGATCGGTTGGTAGAGGTTGATCTGCTGGTTCACAGGCTGATCTCCTCCTGGCGCAACGCCCCGCCGAGCGCGATCAGCAGCTCGCCGAGGTGTTCGTCGGGCAGCTCCGTCTCGATGGCGACCACGGCTTCGGGCTCGTAGCCGGCCACCGGAATGCTCAGGGAATCCCCGAGCGACTGCACCAGCCCTTCATGGGCCGCGAAACCCGGCAAGACGGACAACGCCGCCACGGGAGGCTGGCCGAAGTGGCTGTCGTAGTAGTCGAGGGATCGCTGCACTTCCAGGGCGACCTGGTCGTAGGAGTTTTCGGCGTCCTCGAGCAGCTGGGCCGTCCCCGTCGCCAGGCGACGGCTGAGATAGAGGCTGCCCTGGCGCGTGACGCTGATGACGCCGTGATCTTCGTCGAAGTAGAGCATGGCGACGCCGCGCACGTCCTCTTCGAGTCGAGACGCCAGGTTCCGCATTGCCATTTCGGTGATGTCGATGACCCGGAGGCCTAGATCCGCACCCTCGACCAGGTCGACGTAGTCGCGGACTTCGCGGGCCCGGGCGGCGACGGCGTACATCATCGCCTGGCCCTGGGGCCGGTTGTTCTGTCCCGGAATCTCGAAGACGTCGATGACGGCATCGTCGATGTGGAAGTCGATCAGGTTGCGGACCTTCCAGCGCACGGCTGCGCGAAGCTCGGAGGGCTCGACTCGCGGTGCTTCCACCAGCAAGAGCTCGTACTGGCCTTCGGCCATGACCAGATTGACCGAGGCGTCGCGTGCGGGCAGGGCGGCCGCGAGGGCATCGGCCGGGTCATCGCTGCCGGACACGGCGATGCATCGAGCGGCCAGGAGGCGGGGTCGTCGCCCGCGTTGCTGGTCGATCGTCGCGGCGGCCAGCACGCGCGGAGTCAGGTGCAGACCCGTGACGTTCTGGCTTCGGCTTCCCTTGCGAAACAGTTTCAAGAATTCTCCCCTTGGTCTGGCCCGTTACGTGTCGAGGTCCTGAATCCGGCTTCCGGTTGCACGGCGCAGTGGTCGTGTGCAGGAAGAATCGATCCGAGATCGGCGGTCATGAAACTCGGGCAACCGCCTGAAGTCACGAGAAAACGTATCCCAGGGGCGGTCGAGCGTCAATCGAGTGATCTGACATGAATCGGGCGCGTTCACGGTTTCGACTACCCAGTATGCAATCAAGACGCGTGCCCCGGCAGGCCCTTCGTGACGAGGCCCGCCCTGGCGACACGGAAATGTGATTCACTGCTCATGTTCGCGAGTGGCCGCGGTTTTCGCCCATCAGACAATGACGGCGAACGACACCCGTGGTGAAGCACCGGCGTCAGGCCGTGATGATGCGATGGTACGGCGTTCGGTTTCGAGGCCGGATCGGTTTGGTCAGCCTCGTGCGTTCGAGTATAATGGCGGTTTGGTTTCGGACCGGCGCAACGGCTTCCGCTGTGGCGTGCCCGGGTTGCGGAACTGGTCGATATGATTAAAAGGTTCTACGGAGAGGTGCCGGAGCGGTCGAACGGGCTCCTGCCGGGGAATGCGGCCGGCACTTCTTTCAGCCCGCTGACGCGGTCTGAAAACCGCTCCGGTCGCACGATTGGTTCATGAGGCTCGCCCTCGTCGCCGCGTGGGGCTGCGGAGCCGGTAGATATGATTTAAAGAGTTTTACGGAGAGGTGCCGGAGCGGTCGAACGGGCTCGCCTGGAAAGTGAGTGTACGGTAACCCCGTACCGAGGGTTCGAATCCCTCCCTCTCCGCCATCATCAGAAAAACCCCGCCCCGAGCGGGGTTTTTCATTGCCGGCGCTTGTGCGGACCTCGTGTTCGCAAGCGGCGAAGCGTTTACAATTCAGCCTTCAGAACGGAGAGGTGGCAGAGCGGTTGAATGCACCGGTCTTGAAAACCGGCAAGGGTTGATGCCCTTCGAGGGTTCGAATCCCTCCCTCTCCGCCATCATCAAAAGACCCGCTTCCTGCGGGTTTTTTGATGATCGGGGAGCGGGGATCACGGATTCGAATCCCGGTTCGACCCGAGCGTCAGCGAGGACGATGCGAAGCGACCCGTAGCGAAGCGGAGGGCAAGCGCCGAGAGGCGCGCAGTCAATCCCTCCCTCTCCGCCATCATCAAAAGACCCGCTTCCTGCGGGTTTTTTTGTGTCTGGCCGGAACGGAGAAGGCCCCCACCAGCCCGACCCCAGCACCTGTTCATCTCGCTGCCGCTGCTCCCTTCCGGGCCTGACGGGGTTGACGGGAAGACCAGTGTGGGAAGACCGGTGGAGGCCAGTCGGTGATTATCCCATTGCTCCCGGGGGCGTGACAAGCCGCTGCGGGCCTGAAACCTCGGAACGGGACGCCGCCCTTGGCTGAATGAGCGATCGTGTAAACTCGTGGCACCAGGGTGGTCCGTGGTCCCGTGGGGGTCCGCGGCCGACCGGACGGCAAGCTGAAAAGGTGTTGAATCAGTGAGTTATCAAGTTCTCGCTCGGAAATGGCGACCGCGCAACTTCTCCGAGCTCGTGGGGCAGTCCCACGTGGTCAAGGTCCTCGGCAACGGCCTGGCCGAAGGCCGGGTTCATCACGCATTCCTGTTCACGGGCACGCGCGGCGTGGGCAAGACGACCATTGCCCGGATACTGGCCAAGTCCCTCAACTGCGAGCAGGGCGTGACCAGCACGCCCTGCGGCGAATGCGAGAACTGCGTGGCGATCGACGAGGGGCGTTTCGTCGACCTGCTGGAAATCGACGCGGCGTCCCGCACCAAGGTGGACGACACGCGGGAGATCCTCGACAACGTGCAATACGCGCCGACGCGCGGGCGCTACAAGGTCTACCTGATCGACGAAGTGCACATGCTTTCCCGGCACAGTTTCAACGCGCTGCTCAAGACGCTCGAAGAGCCGCCGGATCACGTCAAGTTCGTCCTGGCCACGACGGATCCGCAGCAGATCCCGGTCACCATCCTCTCGCGCTGCCTGCAGTTCAATCTGCGCCGGCTGACCACCGACGAGATCGCCGGCCAGATCGGGAGCATTATCGAGGCCGAGGGCATCGAGGCCGAGCAGGCCGCCGTCGAGCTGCTGGCGCGTGCGGCCGACGGCAGCATGCGCGATGGACTCAGCCTGCTCGACCAGGCGCTTGCCGGCAGCAGCAGTCTTGTCGAAAGCGACGTGCGCGACATGCTCGGCAGCGTCGAGCAACGTCATGTGCACGGCATACTGGAGGCCCTTGCTGACAACGCGCCGGCCGAAGCGTTGGCGGCAGTCGGGGAAGTGTTCGCCCAGGCGCGGGGGATGGGGCAGCTCCTGGCCGACCTGGCCGAGGCCCTGCATCGGATCGCCCTGGTCCAGCAATTGCCCGATTACCGCGACGACAGCCGCGCGGACTGGGACGAGCTGGTGGCCCTGGCCGGACGGCTCGATCCGGAGGATATCCAGCTCTGGTACCAGATCGCGATCACCGGACGGCGTGATCTGTCTCTCGCGCCGACCGAGCGCAGCGGTTGCGAGATGACCGTGCTGCGGATGTTCGCTTTCCGGCCCGACGAGGAGCCCGCCGGTTCGCTCGATTCCGGGGCGGAGAGTCGGTCGCAGGGACCGGCTGCATCGCAAAGCCGGACCCACGGCAGGGCTACGCAGGCGGGAGCGGAGCGGGAAGCCGTGCGCGAGCCCGAGGCCGATCTGAGGCTGGCGCCCGCCGACTGGCCTCGCATTCTCGAGGAGCTGCCACTCAGCGACTCATTCCGTACGGTGGCGGCCCTGCTGGTTGTGGGGCGATTCGAGCGACCCAACCTGTTATTCACGGCAGCGCGCGACGATATGGTGCTGATCAGCAATCGGTTCCGCGAAGCCCTGGAAGAAGCGGTTTGCGAGTGGGCCGGGGAACGGCTGAAGGTGACCGTCCAGCCCGTCGACGATTCCGAACTTGCAACGCCGGCGGCCCTTCAGGAGCAACAGATCGCGCGTAGCCAGGCGGATGCCGAAGCCTCGATCGACGAAGACCCGATGGTGCGGCGGCTGATCGGCCGATTCGATGCCGAAGTCGTCCGGGAGTCGATCCGACCTCTCAATACACGGAGTCACTGAAATGAAAGGCAACATCTCACAGTTGATGCAGCAGGCACAGAAAGTCCAGGAAAACCTCAAGAAAGCGCAGGAAGAACTCGCCGACCTGGAGGTGACCGGAGAGGCCGGCGGCGGCCTGGTCAAGGTGTCGATGAACGGTCGCCACGAGGTCCGGCGCGTGACCATCGATCCGGAAGTCGCCGACGACCGGGAAATGGTCGAGGACCTCGTTGCCGCTGCCATCAACGATGCGGTCAAGCGCATCGCCGAGACGACGCGCGAGAGGATGTCGGGGCTGACCGGCGGGATGCCGATGCCGCCTGGCTTCAACCTCTGAGCCGCGACCGGTGAGCGTCGATCCCTTCGACGAGTTGATCGAAGCGCTCCGCTGCCTGCCCGGTGTGGGGGCCCGTTCGGCCCAGCGAATGGCCCTTCAGCTGCTCGAACGCGACCGTGAAGGCGGGCGTCGCCTGGCCAACGCCCTCGATTCGGCCATGCGCACCATCCGGCGCTGCGAGCGCTGCCGCAACTTCACGGCCGACGAGCTGTGCCGGATCTGCGCCAGCGCGCGCCGGTCCAGCGAGGTGCTGTGCGTTGTCGAAAGTCCTGGCGACGTGCTGGCCATCGAGGGCGCGACGGCGTTCGAGGGGCGTTACTTCGTACTGCTCGGCCGCCTTTCGCCGCTCGACGGCATCGGCCCGGAAGACCTCGGGCTCGACCTGCTGGCGCGGCGACTCGATGAAGAAGGGGTCCGGGAAATCGTGATCGCCACCAACACGACCGTCGAGGGGGAAGCGACGGCCCAGTACCTGCGGGAGATGGCCGGCTCGCGTGGCATCCGCACCTCTCGCCTGGCCCAGGGCGTTCCCCTGGGCGGCGAGCTCGAGCACACCGATCGCTCCACGCTCGCGCACGCCTTCAGTTCCCGCCTTCCAATGAGCTGAAACGCACCCCGCCTGCCGGACAGGCGGGGTGCGTCGATCGCGGCAGCTTGCACTTATCGTTCGCCCGCTTCGCCGGACACTTCGATCCGTTCGCGGTTGCTCTCGAGCGTGCGCAGCCCGATGCCCCGCACATTGACCAGCTCGTCGATGTGCTCGAACTCGCCGTTCGCGTCGCGATAAGCGACGATGGCTTCGGCCTTGGCCGGGCCGACGCCGTCGAGCGCTTCGGCGAGCTGCTCCGCGCTGGCGGTGTTGATGTCCACCGTCATTTCCTCGGCCAGGGCCGCCTGGGAGAGGGAAATCGACAGGACGAGGGCGATGAGAATGGTTCGAATCGTATTCATGGTGTTTCCTCCTTCGCATTCAGTGCGTTCGTTTCCAAAACGCCCGGCGGATGCCCGACGTCGGTGACATTGTCGACGCGCACCCCGTTCTGCGCAGTGGCAGAAAAGCTCGCCCTGATGTGGCAAATCGCCTCGTTGATCGTTGCGAAAACCGCCTTCTCAGCTTTTGAGAAATTGGCGTGCTGCAATGCGGCTGTACCCGATGAATGCACATCCAAGGAGGAACGAGACGATGAGCAAGCGCACGGACAGCCGGGAATTCCGCGACCAGATTGTTGGAAAGCGCGTGAGCGGGGTGATCGCCCGGCCGGGCCGCCGGGGCGAGCCGCCGGTGGTGATGATGATGCGATTCGACGACGGCAGCGTGGTGGAGTTCGTCTCGCCGCGCGGCGACCGCCTGCTGCGCAGGGCGATGGCTTCGCCGGGCGCCGTCAGCGAGGCACAGCCGCAGCTCCCCCTGACCGGTCTGGCGGCGTGATCTCCGTCACAAACCGCGTGTTTGTGGGGCCTCGAGACGCTTATCCACAAAATCTGTGGATAACTCTGTGGGCAATTGGTCGCGGAAGGGCTGTTCCTCGGCCATCAAGCATTTTGGTCAAAAACTGCCCAATTTGTTTTTATTGTGTATAAACAGATATTTAGAGTGTTTTTCGGTGTCGCTGAACATTCATGCAGCCGTCAATTTCGTGTCAAAGAACGAATCAAACAGTTGTGCATAACATTCGAAGATACTACTTGATTAAGTGGCTATAACCCCTTGATTCGTGGTGTTAGAGACTGCGGGCCCCAGGGCGCTAGGGCGTCGGCAGTCCGATCTCGCCGGGCCATTCCTCCAGCTGTTGGAGAATGGCGGCCGCCTCGGGGCGCTCCAGGCGCAGCGTTTCGAGCGCTGCCCGATACTCGTCCAGGCGGATACTGGCCAGATCCGGGTCTTCCCGCAGCCGGCGCTGGCGGAACTGCTCCCAACGCGCCCGTTCCGAGGCGTCGAGCGATTCCGGCCAGAGCCGCGCACGGTACCGGAACAGGAGCTCGTTGAGGCGTTCATCCACGAACGGGGCGTCGAGATCGCCCAGTTCCCCGGGCCGCATGCGCAAGACCCGGTCCATGACCGGGCGATCGCTGCGAGGCGGGAAGCCGCCGTAGAGATCCAGTTCCGGATCCGCGTCGCTCCCTCCGGGCTTTTGGAAGAGGCCGGCGAGACGAGAAGCGAACTCGGGGTGTCGGCCAAGCAGCCGCGCGTGATCTTCGACCCGGGGCGGAAGAATCTCGAGCGCCGAGGCACGGGTCTCGTGGAGGACGCTCATCGGCGCCAGGATCGGGGAGCGGTTGCTGCGCACCAGCTTGATCGGCAGTCGCTCGATGCCCTCCGGCAGGTCCGAGCTCGGCGTCCAGAAGCGATCGGCAAGCTCGGCGCTGTCCAATTCGAGAAACGGCCGGGGGTCGACGCCGAGGTTCCAGACGATCCATTGGCTGGCGATGTGGGGATGCTTGCAAATCGGCAGGACCGGCGCCACGCCGCAGGCCGGGAGGGCGGGGAACCGGGACGAAGCGTGCAGCAGGGGCACGCCCCCGGAGAGCAGGTCGACTACCTTGTCGCGGTTCCTGAGGCTCAGCGACCACTCCCACAGGCGCGGCTGAAGCTCGTGAATTCGTTGCGCGAGTTCGATCGTGGCACGTACGTCGGCCAGCGCGTCGTGGGCGTTGGACGTGTCGAATCCGTTGGCGGCCGCGAGGTCTTCGAGACGGAAGCTGGGCCGCCCGTCGGGATGATCTGGCCACTCGAGACCGTCCGGCCGCAGGGCGCGCATCATTCGCAGCAGGTCGATCAGGTCGAAGCGGCTGTTGCCGTCGGCCCATTCGCGGCGGTAGGGGTCGATGAAGTTGCGCCAGAAGAGGTGACGGGTCACTTCGTCGTCGAAGCGGAAGTTGTTGTATCCCACGCTGCAGGTGTTGGGCTCGGCCATCGCCTGGAAGACGGCGGCCGCGAACTCGTTTTCCGGTACACCGCGCTCGCGGGCGGTTTGTGGCGTGATGCCGGTGATCAGGCAGGCCATTGGCTGCGGCAGCACGTCGTCGGCGGGGCGGCAATAGATCATGATCGGATCGCCCACGGGGCGCAGTTCGGCGTCGGTGCGCTGGGCGGCGAACTGCGCGGGGCGGTCACGGCGCGGGTCGGCGCCGAAGGTCTCGAAATCGTGCCAGAGAAAGGTTTCTTCGTTCATGGTCGTGCATCATTTCACAGCCGCTCCGCCCAGGCCAGCGGCGGGTTCCCTTCGAGCCGGTCCGGAGCAGTGCTCACGAATTTTTTCCCGCCGCCATGGTCGGATATCATTCTGGTTTCTGAAAGCACCCGGATTGCCGGGCAGGAGTTGAATCGATGTCGGAGAAAGCAACGTTCGGCGCCGGCTGTTTCTGGGGCGTCGAGATGCGATTCCGAGAAATGGACGGTGTCATCGACGCCACCGTGGGCTACATGGGCGGCCACGTCGAGCAGCCGACCTACAAGCAGGTCTGTAGCGACAAGACCGGCCACGCCGAGGTCTGCCAGGTCGTTTTCGACCCCGAGCGCATCGGGTACGAGAAGCTCGTTCGCGCCTTCTTCGAACTGCACGATCCGACCCAGGTCAATCGGCAGGGGCCGGACCGCGGCAGGCAGTATCGCTCGGTGGTGTTCGCGCATGACGACGGGCAAAGCCAGGTGGCCGAGCGGGTCAAGGCGGAACTCGACGCAAGTGGTCGATACAGAGCGCCCATCGCCACCTCCATCGAGCCCGTGGCGACGTTCTGGCCGGCGGAGGATTACCACCAGCAGTATCTGGCCAAGAATGGCGGCAGCTGCTCGATTTCCGGCCACTGATCGCGGTTTCCCGTTCGAGATCGCTGCCGCACCGGCAACCGGCTCATGAGCGGAAGTGACGGGGCGCGCCTGGTCCTGGTGCGCCATGGCCAGGCCAGCCTGGGCAGCGATGACTACGATCGACTCTCGCCGCTCGGCCATCGCCAGGCCCAGCGAGTCGCAGGGCGGCTGTCCGGCGCCTCGATGGCCTCGGCGGTTTTCTGGACGGGCACGCTCAGGCGCCACCGCGAAACCCTGAGTGCTTTGCTCGACTCCGGCGCTTCGAGCGATGTCGAGACCAGTGCCGACCTCAACGAATTCTCGACGCGCGGATTGGTTCGCGCGGGACTGCGCGAAGCCTCCAAGCTGGGCATGGATATCCCGCCGCGCGAGCATCTCGCCGATCCCGCAGTGCACCTCGATCGTCTCCTCCTGTGGTTCGGGCCGGTCATGGCCGCGTGGCAGGACGGTCGGCTCCGCGATCCCGAGGTCGGCTCCTGGGCGGCGTTCAGCCGACGGGTCCTGCGGCCGAGTCGCGCATGGGCGTCCAGCCTGAATCGCGGACGCAGCGTGATCGTCGTGACCTCGGCCGGCGTGATCGCCACCGTGGTGGCCGCTTTGGCCGGTCGCGACCTCGCCTGGCAGCGTGCGCTGGCCGTGAAACTGTACAATGCGTCGGTCAGCGAGCTGGCGTTGCGGGATGACACATGGACGATCGAGACCTGCAACTGCACCCGTCACCTCGACGACGAGGGGCTGAGGACCCTGGCCTGACTCCAGACAGACATCGAGGGAGAGTCGCATGAGCGAATCGAAAGTCGCGATCATCACCGGATCCAGCCGGGGTATCGGCAAGGCTGCCGCCGAACTGCTGGCCGCTCGGGGATGGCGCGTGGTGATCTCCAGCCGCAACCAGGACAGTTGCGAAGCCGTGGCGGAAGACATTCGATCGAACGGCGGCGAAGCCGTCGCGGTCGCCTGCCATATCGGTCGCGAGGAAGCCCTCTCCGCGCTGGTCGAGAAGTCCGTATCGCATTTCGGACGCCTCGACGCGGTGGTCATGAACGCGGCCAGCAATCCCGTTTACGGGCCGTCGGACCAGGTCGATCTCAAGGCCTTCGACGTGGTCATGCACAACAACGTCTACGGCTCGATGCGACTGGCGCACATCAGCCGACCGCACCTCGCGGAGTCCGGCGGCGGCGCGGTCGTTCTCGTGTCGTCGATCGCCGGCCAGTTCGGGAACAAGCTGATCGGCGCCTACGGCCTGTCGAAGGCTGCCGAAAACCAGCTGGTCCGCAACCTGGCACTCGAACTCGGGCCCGACGGCATTCGCGTCAACGCGGTGGCGCCCGGGCTCGTCAGGACCGATTTCGCGCAGGCCCTGCTGGAAAACGAGCGCATGGTCCAGTATTTTGAAAAGACGACGCCGTTGAGGCGTCTGGCCGAACCGGAGGATATCGGCCGGGTCATCGCCTTTCTTGCCGACGACGACTCGCAGTGGCTTTCCGGCCAGGTCATCACCGCCGACGGCGGCCTTTCGGTGACCGGGGGATTCTGAGAAGGGATCATGAAGCGGATACTTTTTTCGATCGCGATACTGACAGCGCTGCTGCTGGGCTTCCAGTCGGCTCATGCCCAGATCTATACCTACGTCGACGAGAACGGCGTCACCGTCTTTACCGACCGGAAGCCGGACGAGAGCCGTTACCGCGTACACAATCTCGGTTGTTACGGCACCTGCCGCACTGGCGTGGACTGGCAGCGCACGCCGCTGAAGCGGCGCGCCTTCGACGCCGAGATCCGCGCCGCCAGCGAGATCTTCGGGATCGACGACGATCTCGTTCGGGCCATCATGCATGCCGAGTCCTGGTTCGAGCCCGAGGCCGTCTCCCGCTCGGGCGCGCAGGGACTGATGCAGCTGATGCCGGCGACCCAGCGCCGCTTCGGCGTGAGAAACCCCTTCGACCCCCTCGACAACATCACGGCCGGCGTGGCCTACCTGGCCTGGCTCCACGAGGAGTTCGGGGGTGATCTCGAGCGGGTCATCGCCGCCTACAACGCCGGCGAAAACGCCGTTCGACGGCATGGTGGCGTGCCGCCCTATGACGAGACGCGCGAGTACCTGCGTCGAGTCAATATCCTCTTTCGACGCTACAGCGGATCCTGACGCGGGCCGGACGCCGCCGCCCGCGGAAAATCCACCTGGAAGCGAACGCCGTCCGGCCGGTCGACGGCGCGGCAGCTCGCGCCGTGGCGACCGGCGATCAGTCGCACGATGTGCAGTCCCAGGCCGAGGTGGGACCGCTCGTCGCCGCTTTGCCGCGACGCTGTCATCGAGTCGAACAGTTGGCCGGATCGCAGGTTCTCGGGCAGCCGCGAACCCGGGTTGTCCACCTGCAGGCTGATTGACGGCCCCTGCGGTACGACCCGCAGCGTGATCTGGCCGCCGGTCGGGGTGAAGTCGACGGCGTTTTCCACGAGTTTGTCGAGCAACTGCGCCACTTGTTCGCCTGAAGCGCGAATGCGGGCCGGTCTCGTCGTCGGGACGGTGGCCGCGAATCGATGGGTCCCGAAGGTCTGGCGGCAGCCCTGCACGTAGTGGTCCACCAGCTTGCCGAGGTCGAGGGTGGTCAGGGGCTCCTCGGTCAGGCTCGCTTCGATCCGGGCGGCCTGGCTCATCGCATCGAAGGTGTTCTGCAGTCGCCTGCAACCGGCTTCGGCCCGGATGCGGTAGCGTTCGCGGGCCGCCTCGTCCTCGACTTCCGAGAGGTTGTCGAGGGACGTGCGGATCATCGCCAGCGGCGTTCGCAGTTCGTGCGAAAGGCGCGAGGCAAGTGCCTGGAGGTGCTCCTGATGTTCCTGCTGCCGGTCGATCATCGCGGCGAGGTCACGCCCGAGCTCGGATAGTTCGTCGGCGCCGCCGGAAATTCTGAGCGCGCCGCGAACGCGCCCGTCGGGGCTGACGGCATCTTCCGCAGCCCGTTTCAGCCGGCGGATCCTGCGCGACAGGCCCACGCCGAACTGTATGGTGACGGCCGCGACGACGAGCATCCCCAAAAGCGCGACGACGAAAAGCTGCAGGAGGGCGCGGTAGGCCGCGCTCACGAAGCGGTCGGCCGGCCGCTCGATCACCACGTGGCCGAGCCGGCCATCCGGGCCGGTCAAGGGTGCCGCCGCGCTGACGACGAAGCCGGTGCCCTGACCCGCCTGGTACCAGACGGCGGCCGGGCGGTCGCCGATCTCATCGCCGACCAGGCGCGCGGATTCGAGTTCGCGCTCGTCGCGGGCGCGGGGCAGGGCGCCGAGCAGGCCGGCCGCCAGCGTGGTCAGCAACTCGCTGCCCGTCTCGCCGCCGTCCGCTTCGCCCGGCGCGCGCACGGCGCTCCCGGCGAGAACCCATCCCTGCGGGTTCACCAGCCAGCCGCGGGCGTTGGCCGGCAGCAAGCCTTCCAGAGCCGAGGCCATTTGCGGCGAGCGCCGAATCAGGGGACGAAAGCCGCGCTTGCGCGTTGCGCCCGCCGCCGCCCTCGTGCCGTCATCATCGACATCGGTGACCGCCAGATCCACGGCGTCCGGTTGTGCCGGCTCGACGACGACCAGCTCCAGGAGCCAGCCCCGTTCGGTCGGCTGCAGGGCGGCCTGGACCCTGGCGAGTCCGTCCCGCGATGCCACTTCCAGCCAGCCCGGAGCCAGCGGGATGATCTCGACCGTCGAATCGCGCCCGTCGGCGGCGATGCCCAGCATCAATCGATCCCCGGCGCCGTTTTCCGGGTCGGCCAGAACGAGTCGTTCGTCTTCGACGTCCACCAGCAGGTGCAGGCGTCGCCCTCGCTCGGCGGCGATGACCGAAGCGCCGGGCGTGTCCTCCGTCTCATGCCCCAGGCGCTGGGCGAAGTCGAGCCAGGGTTCCCACTCCGCCCGCCGGCCATCGATCGCGAAGCCGCGTTCGGCCGGGTGGACATAAAGCCCGCCGGGGGAAGGCCACGCGTAGTCCGACTGTGCCAGCCGCCCCGCGACCGAGCGCGCGGTATCGACCAGGTTGGCCTGGTAGCTCTCCCGAAGACTGCGCTCCAGCGAATGCACCAGTTGCCAGATCGCCAGCGGGACGAGAAGGATCAGCAGGGAGATCAGTGCCAGCCGGGTACGCAGCCTCATCGGGTTCAGGCGTGCCAGCGATAGCCGGCCCCATGCACGGTCTCGAGCGCGTCGAACTCGGGGTCCGCCGCTGAGAACTTCCTGCGGATTCGCTTGACGTGGGAGGTGATCGTCGTTTCGTCGACGACCAGGTTGGCCGCCTCCATCAGTCGCTCTCGCGAGCGCACGTGCCCCGGATGCGCCAGCAGGCAGTGAACGATCCAGAACTCGGTCACCGTCAGGCCGACCTCGCGCTCGCGCCAGCGAACCCGCATCGTGCCGGGTTCGAGTTCGAGCGCGCCGACCCGGATCGGCGTCTCCTTGCCGTCGGGTTCGCGCACCGCCTCGATCCGCCGGAAAAGGGCGAGGATGCGCGCGAGCAGATGCTGGTTCGAAATGCTCTTGGTCAGGTAGTCGTCGGCCCCGAGCCGCAGGCCCGAAACCGCGTCGAGGTCGCTGTCGCGCGCGGTGAGGAAGATGATGGGCAGCGAGGATGAGCGCTGCCTGAGCGTTCGGCAGAGCTCGAATCCGCCCTCGGGCTCGTTGCCGAGGCCGATGTCGATGATCACCAAGTCGGGGAGGGGGCCGGAGAGCGCCGATTGCGCTTCGGCCCGGCCGGCGTAGCCGCGCGTGGAGAAGCCATAGCGTTCGAGCGCCTCGCGATAGTTCTCGCGCAGGTGTTCTTCGTCTTCGACGATAGCGATCAGGCGCTGACTCATGGAAGCCTTGCAGGCGATTGCGTGCGGTCGGCAGCGAGGTTGCCACAAGTTTGCCACATTCGGTCAGGACTTCGGCACGTGACGGCAAGCCCGATGCCATGGGCGTGCGCTGAAATGGCCCGCAACGACCACGAAGGGAGTTGCTCCATGACGCGCCGAACCATTCTCTGCCTGCTGCTGGTGTTCCTGGCCGCCTCGGGACCGCTTTCGGCGGCCCGCTCCGGGCTGTGGCTCGATGTCGCCGAGTCGCAGGGCCGTGCCGAAGCGCTTGCGCTGGCGACCGAAGTCGATATCCAGGTCACCGGGTTGGTGGCCATGGTCGAGGTCCGTCAGCAGTTCTTCAACCAGACCGGCAGCTGGGCGGAAGGCGTCTATCGCTTCCCGCTGCCGGACCGCTCCGCGGTCGAGCAGCTCAGCATCCGGCTCGGCCAGCGGCTGATCGAAGGCGAAATCCAGGAAAAGGAGGCCGCCCGTGCAACCTACGAGGCGGCGCGGGAGCGGGGCCAGGTGGCCGGCCTGGTCGAGCGTGAACAGGGCAACCTCTTCACGACCCGCGTGGCCAACGTGCCGCCGGGAGAGATGGTCGAAATCCGGATCGGTTTCACCCAGCCGGTTCGCTATGAACATGGCCGCTTCCGGCTGGCCTTTCCGACCACCGCGGCGCCGCAGTTCCGCCGTACCGGCGAGCTCGAGCGGGTGGTCCGCGAGCGGCTCGAATCCCTGCGCGGCGGTGAACTGCCGCAGCGTCCGGTCCGGTTGACGGTCGATCTTCGTCCGGGGCTTCGCCTGGGCCGGGTCGAGTCGACGCACCACGCGATCGAGGTCGAGTCCTTCGGAAGTGATCGGCTCGTGACCCTGAGCGAGGGAGCCGACTGGTCCGGACGCGACTTCGAACTGATCTGGGAGCCCGAAGATACCGGAGAGGCGGCTACGGCGGCCTTCGCCGAATCCTTTGGCGGGAAAGAGCACGTCATGCTGACCCTGGTGCCCCCGCAGGCCTTCGAAGCCAGCGACACCCCGCGTGAAGTCATCCTGATCATCGACACCTCGGGATCGATGTCCAGGCAGCCGATCGAGCAGGCGCGCGAGTCGCTGCACTACGCTCTGGCCGGTCTCAAACCCGGGGATCGATTCAACGTCATCGAGTTCGACCACCAGGCGCGGTCGCTGTATCCGCAGCCGCGGCCCTTCGACGAGGGTTCCCACCTCGAGGCCGCGCAGTGGGTCGATCGACTGGCCGCCGGGGGCGGTACGGACATGGGGCCGCCGCTTTCACTGGCCCTGCGCGCTGCGCCGACCGATGATCATCTCCGCCAGGTCGTGTTCATCACCGACGGCATGGTGGGCAACGAACAGGAGCTCCTCGAGCGCACCAGCCGGGAGCTGGGCGAGAGCCGGCTGTTCACCGTCGGCATCGGGCACGGCGTCAACGGCAGCTTCCTGCGCCGTCTGGCGATGGCCGGCCGCGGCAGCTACACCGCGATCGCGGAGTCCTCGCGCATTTCGGAGAGGATGAGTGAACTGGTGCTGCAGCTCGAGAGCCCGGTGATCCACGACATCGAGGTCGTCTGGCCGCGCCCGGTCGAGTTCTACCCGGAAACCGTCCCGGATCTCTACGTCGGCCAGCCGCTGAGCGTGATCGCCCGCGCCGACCGCTTGAGCGGGGACGTGATCGTTCGCGGCACGAGCAACGGTCGATCCTTCGAGCGCGTGCTGCCCCTGGAGGACTTCCAGCCGGCACCGGGCGTGGCCAGCCAGTGGGGGCGTGCCCGGATCGAGTCGCTGGAAAACCGCATCGTTCCCCCGGCCGAGAAGGACCAGGTCGAAGCCGGGATCCTGGACACGGCGCTGGCCTATTCGCTGGTGAGCTCGCGGACCAGCCTGGTCGCCGTCGACCGCACCCCCGCGCGCAGCCGGGAGGCCGCCCTGCAGCGTCACCGGCTCGACACCAGCCCGGCGCACGGACGCGCCGGCGGTCTGCAGGCGATGCCGGCCACCGATGCCGGATCCGTGCCGGCCGCGCTGCGCGGGGCCCTGGCCCTGCTGCTGGTCGGGCTGCTGCTCTTCCAGCGGCGGATCAACCGCGACGAGGGGCGTTCCTGATGCGGCGCCTCTTGCTCGTCTCACTGTTGGTGCTGTCCGCCTGGCAACTCGGGTCGGCCGGATGGATTCAGGCCAAGGCGGGGCTCGGCCAGTTCCTTCTCGAACGGTCCTGGCAGCACAGGCTCGAGAGCGGGGAGGCGGTCGAGCCCTGGCCGGGCGCGGTCAGCCATCCCGTCGCGCGCCTGCGCATGCCGCGCCTGTCGGTCGATCATCTGGTCCTCGAGGGGCTGGCGACGCCGGTAATGGCCTGGGGGCCCGGCATGGCGGTGGGCGAGGGCGGTCATCACGTGCTCGCGGCCCATCGCGATACGCATTTCGCATTCCTGCGATCGGTACGGGTCGGCGACCGATTCGAGCTCATCGAGGCGGAGGGCCGGCGGCGCTGGTGGCGGGTCGAGACCATCCGTGTGGTCGACTCGCGGCGGGTCGGCATCGACCTCGAGTGGCCGGAGCATGCGATGACCCTGATCACCTGTTTCCCGTTCGATGCGCCGGTCGCGGGCGGTCCTCAGCGCCTTGTCGTGCGCCTGAGGCCGCTCGCGCCGGCAAAGGAGGTTTCGGTATGACGACCCTGTGTATCGACGAACTGCCCGCTCGGCTCAAGCGGCGCTGGGGCTGGCCGGTCGCGGCCACGAACGTGCCGGTCGCGGCCGATTGTCCGCTGCTGGACGACGCGTTGCCCGGTCCGCAGGCCGGGCACGGGGGCGCCCGTCCGGGGCGGGCGAGCGTTCCCGAGTGGCTCCGCCCCGGTCGGGCTTCGGCCGGCCCGCCCGGAATCGCGGCATTTCATGGAAAGGCGTCGCCATCAATGGGATAATGCGCGCCTTGGTCCACCGGAATCGCAGGAGTCCGCCAAGCGTGACTGAAGCCAGACGCATCCCCCTCGCCGTGAAGAGTGGCGAGAAGATCCGCAAGCCGCAGGGCTTCACCGCCATCCGCGACGGCATCAAGGCGCGCGCCGGCGCCGAGCCGGCGCCGATCGGGCGCAAACCCTCCTGGCTCCGCGCACGCCTGCCGCAGGGCGGCAAGTACGAGGAAGTGCGGCGCAACGTCAACCAGCACCGGCTGGCCACCGTCTGCCAGGAATCCAAGTGCCCCAACATCGGCGAGTGCTGGTCCAACGGCGTGGCCACCATCATGCTCATGGGCGACGTCTGCACGCGCGCCTGCCGATTCTGTTCGGTCGATACCGGCAACCCGAGGGGCTGGCTGGATCCCGATGAGCCGGCCAACGCCGCCGAATCGGTGCGCATCATGGACCTCAAGTACGTCGTCCTGACCTCGGTCGATCGAGACGATCTAGACGATGGCGGCGCGGCTCACTACGCCGAATGCGTTCGTGAAATCAAGAAGGTCAATCCGCAGACCGCTGTCGAGGCCCTGACGCCCGATTTCCAGGGCCGTCTGCACGACGTCGAAACGGTCGTCGATTCCGGTCTGGAGGTCTTCGCCCAGAACGTGGAGACGGTCCGGCGGCTGACGCACCCGGTCAGGGACCCGCGCGCCGGCTACGATCAGACCCTCCGGGTTCTCGAACACGCCAAGCAGCACAAGCCCGCGGTGCTGACCAAGACCAGCCTGATGCTGGGGCTGGGCGAAACGACCGAGGAAGTGATCGAGACCATGGACGACTTGCGCTCGATCGGGGTCGATATCGTGACCTTCGGCCAGTACCTCCGGCCGACCGTCAATCACCTTCCCGTCGATCGTTTCGTGACCCCCGAACAGTTCAGGGAACTGCGCGAAATCGGTCTGGAAAAGGGGTTCCTGGAAGTCGTTTCCGGTCCGCTCGTGCGTTCCAGCTACCGGGCGGACCGCGTTTTCGAGAAAAACAACTGCGGCATCGATTCCGACGTCGCCTGATCGCGTGGCGGGCGTGGGTGAGTTCGCCCAACCGGATCGCTCGGAACGCGATCGCGACCTCGAGCGGCTCGGCGCGCTCCTCGACCGGGCCCGCGTTCAGCGGCAGACGCTGACCTACCTCGAAGTGGCCGATGCCCTCGACATGCCGGGCCCCAGGCGCATCCACAAGACCACCCGCTTGCTCGAGATCCTGCTCAAGCGCGATGCCGAAGCAGGCCGGCCGCTCAGGGCGGCGCTGGCCACCAGCCGCGTCAATCGCGGGCTGCCCGCCCGCGGGTTCTTCGACCGCGCGCAGCGGCTCGGGCTTTTCGACGGCGGGGATCCCGCGGCTTTTCATGCCCGCTTGCTCGACGAGCTCTTCGCCGACCGGGCGTCCTGATCGAACGGTTCGGCGCTCCTGGACATTCCGTTGCCGGTCGATGGGTAAGCTGCCGGCTTCAAGGTGGCTGAGCAGGCCGGGCGCCGGCCCGGCCCCTGTCAAGATTTTGATTCAAGCGCGAGTTATGTCAAACTCGGGTACAACGGGGTCGGGCGGCAGCGCCCAGGTTCGTTGTTCTCGCTAAACATCCAAGGGGGATTCATGGCGCCTGAACAGCTTCTTCAGAAATTGTCCGAACATCTCAAGACCGGCGCGCCGGAAGGGCGGGGCGGTCTGATCCTGCTGCGCTTCGACCGTTCGACGCGATTGCGCGACCAGCTGGGCTTCTCGGGGCTGGTCGAACTCGGCGACCGGGTCGCCGAATATATCGACGAGCGACTCGACGCCGAACACCATACGGTGCGTTTCGAGTGGTCGAGCCTGCTCACGATCGTCACGGGCCTGACCGACAAGGCGCTCGACGAGGCGGTCAACGCGCTCTTCTCGTCCTTCGCGGACAAGTCCTTCGAGGGTTCCGATGACGATGTCGCCCTGACCGTCAGCCTGTCCTACGCCCGCTTCGATCACCGATTCACGAGCGTCGACGACATGCTGCTTCCGCTGGTGCAGCAGGTCGAGCGGATCGAAGCCGGCGGCGGCAACGCGATGGCGGAGGCTCGCGCCGGCGTGTCGGCGCGCGAGGTGCTCGATTCAAGCGATCACATGCTCGGGCTTTTGATGGAGGCCCTGCGGACCGACTCCATCCGGGTCGTCTTCCAGCCGCTGCTGGCCACCAGCGGACAGGACGCGACCGACAGCTACCAGATGCTGCCGCGCCTGGCCGCCGGAGACGGCAAGCTGATCACGGCCGCGGAGTTCCTGCCGCTGGCCCGCCGCTCCTCACTGCTGCCCGTCATCGATCGCTGGATGACCGTCCACGCCATGCGGCTTCTGCGCGGGCCGCTCAAGGACCGGGACCTGCGGCTGTTCATCAACCAGTCCGAGGCGCTGGTCGGCGATGCGGAGCGTCGGGAGTGGCTGGATCGCCAGCTGGCGCGGGATCCCGCGTTGGCCGGGCACATGGTGTTCGAGCTGCCGCTGGACGACGCGATGGCCCACCTGCGCGGGGCGCGCCACCTGCTCGAGCTGGCGCGCCGGCGGGGCGTCGGCATCTGCCTGTCGCAGGTCGACGAACACAGCCGGTGGGAGCTCCTGAAAGGCGAGCTGAAGCCGGATTACGTGCGCATGGCGGCGAATTTCGTGTCCCGGCTGACGCAAGAGCCCTCGCTCGAGAAGCGTTTCGGGACGCTTGCCGATCCCGTCCGGGCGCAGGGCACGCGCATCATCATGCCGATGATCGAGAATCCGGAGACTGCCGCCAGCATGTGGCGCTCGGGCGGTGGCGCTCGGGCGCGGATTACATGCAGGGCAACATGATCCAGGCGCCGGAGGATTCGATCGCGGGATAGGTTGATAGGGTTCAGTTTTCAGGGTTCAGATTCTATGTTGAGGGTCAAGCGATTCTGAGCTGGTTTGGGTCGAACCGGGGTTCTCATCCGTGGTCCCCCTCTCCCCCAGCAATAAAAAACCCCGCACAGGGCGGGGTTCTTCATTGCTGGCGGAGAGGGAGGGATTCGAACCCTCGATGAGGCTATAAACCCCATACTCCCTTAGCAGGGGAGCGCCTTCAGCCACTCGGCCACCTCTCCTTGAACTCTGTAGCCGGCATGTGCCGCCGTTGCATCGGGCGTCTACGGCCCGGGTGTTGCCGCTCGCTTCTCCGCGTTCGCGAAGCCGCTCGCGATCGCCCTGAGGGGCTTCGGTAAGCAGCCGGTCGATTTCGGCTCTCCTCCATACTCCCTTAGCAGGGGAGCGCCTTCAGCCACTCGGCCACCTCTCCCGTAACTGCTTGTCTGCCCGGCCCGGTGACGTGCTTCACGAGCGGAACGCATATTGTATCGCAAGCGCTACTGTGCTGCTCACCAGCCGAGGCGCGAAAGGATAGCGGCAAAAGTCCCCCGGGTAAACCCCGGCGGGGCCGGAATTTCGCGATAGAATGGGTGGCTGTTCTGCCTGAAGATCTAGGAGCATTCGTGGAAGGCAACGGAAAGGCGGCGTCCCGGCGGTCGTCCCGCACTATCGATTTCTTTCGGGGGTTTCTGCGCAGTCCCGAGCAGGTCGGATCCATCATCCCCAGCTCGCGCTTCCTGGAACGCCGCATCATCAACACCTCGGCGGTGGCTTCCGCGCGAACCGTGGTCGAGCTGGGGCCCGGTACCGGCGGCACCACCCGCGCCATCCTCGCCGCAATGCCGGAGGACGCGAAGTTGCTCACCATCGAGCTCGATCCGCAGTTCTCGTCGATTCTCGAGAGTTTCGGGGATTCGCGTCTCATCCCGCATACCGGCAGTGCCGTGGAGCTCGCCGAGATCCTCGCCGAGCATGGCCTGGGCGCGCCCGACGTGGTCATTTCGGGAATTCCCTTTTCCACCATGCCGCGTGAGATCGGTCTGGCGATCATCGCCGCGATTCGCGACAACCTGGCGCCCGGCGGCCGTTTCGTCGCCTACCAGTTTCGCGGCGCGGTCGGTCGCCTCGGCAAGGAGGTCATGGGTGAGCCCGACGTCGAGCTTGAAGTGCTCAACATCCCGCCCATGCGCTTCTACACCTGGCAGGTCAGCACGCCCGCGCCCTGACGGCCGGGGCGGATTGCGCCCCTACAGTCCCAGCACGGCGCTGGCGATCGAGAAGTAGATCAGGATGCCGCCCACGTCGGCCACGGAAGTGATCAGCGGCGTGCTGGCGGTGGCGGGATCCATCCTGAAGCGCTGCAGCAGGAAGGGCAGCAGGACGCCGATCATCCCGCCCAGGATGACCACCGCGAACATCGCGAGGCCCACGACAAGGGCCAGTTCGTAGCCTGACTCCTGGCCGCCGCGCCATGCGCCGATGGCTGCCACGCTGGCCGCCATGGTCAGCCCCAGCATGACGGCCACCGACAGTTCCTTTCCCCACATCCTGAGCCAGTCTCCGGCCTCCACGTCGCCGGTGGCCAGCGCACGTACCATGAGCGTGGCCGACTGGCTGCCGGCGTTACCGCTTCCGGCAATGATCATCGGCAGGAAGAAAACCAGACCGATGACCGCCTCGATCGATTGCTCGTAGAGTGCGATGGCCAGCCCGCTGAACAGGTTCACGACCACCAGGACCATCAGCCAGCCGATTCGCTTTCTGTAGAGGAAGGCGGGGCTGGCCTCGCGCATCGAGACGTTAAGCCGGCTGCTGCCGCCGAACTTGTGGAAATCCTCGGTGATTTCCTGCTCGGCGACGTCCATGATGTCGTCGACCGTGACGATGCCCAGCAGGACGCCGCTGCGGTCGGTGACCGGCAGGGTGCTGATGTCGTAGTGCTGAATGGTCTGGACCGCCTGCTCGCGATCGGCATCCGCCTCGATCTGGATGACGTCTTCGTCCATCAGGGCTTCCACGCGCGCGTCCTGGCGGGCCAGGATGAAGTCCTTGAGCCGGATCGCGTCGAGCAGCTTGCCGCGCCGGTCGGTCACGAAGACGAAATTGACCGTTTCGCCCCTGTGCGCCTCGTGGCGGATGTGGTCGAGCGCCCGGGTCACGGTCCATTCGGGTCGCACCGAGACATAGCGCGTCGTCATCAGGCGGCCGACCGATTCCTCGGGGTAGCCGAGCAGTTTCAGCGACTGGTTGAGATCCTCCGGGCCGAGCAGCTTTAGGAATCCCTCGAGATCCGGCGGGGCCAGGCTTTCGAGAAAGGCCGTCCGGTCGTCGGGCACCAGTTCCTGCAGGATGCGTCTGGCCTCGTCGGGCTCGAGCTGGCCGATGACCTCTTGCTGCATGCCGTGGCTCAGGTAGGAAAAGGCATCGGCGCGACGCTCCTCGGGCAGGGCGCGAAGGACCTGCAGCCGGCCTTCCGGGGGCATCTGCGACATCGCACCGGCGATGTCCTGTACCGCCGTTTCATCGAGCTTTTCGGCCAGCGCTTCCTCGCGACCGAGGTTCTGCAGGGTGAGCAGATCGACGAGTACGCCTTGGTCCGACATGGGCCTGGATCCTTCCGCTGGGTAGGGGGCGACGGGCCTGCAGTATAGGGCACCTCCGCGCGGGTGGCCCACCAGAGCGAGACAGGCGGCGTCGGTCTTGCCCGGCCCGCTACCGGCGGTATACAATACTCGGCTTGTCCGCAAAGCGGGCAAACCCTTGCTCCACGGCGGCTGACAGCCAGCCTGGCCGGGGGCTTTGCAGGCCGGGAGAACCCGGGCTTGGAAATCCACAAGGAGTCACAATGCGACATTACGAAATCGTTCTCCTGGTCCACCCGGACCAGAGCGAACAGGTGCCCGGCATGCTCGAGCGCTACCGCGGCCTCGTCGAGGAGAAGGGCGGCAGCGTCCATCGCAGCGAGGACTGGGGGCGGCTGCAGTTGGCCTACACCATCGCCAAGCTGCACAAGGCCCACTACCTGATGCTCAACATCGAGTGCGATGCCGAAACGCTGGCCGAGCTCGAGGGCATCTTCAAGTTCAACGACGCCATCCTGCGCCATCTCGTCGTTCGCAAGGACAAGGCCGAGACTGAACCGTCGGTCATGCTCAAGCGTAAGGAAAGCAAGGACGAGCGCGATAGCGCGCGTCGCGAGCGTTCCGACGACAGCGACAGTAGCGACGATAGCGACCACGACGATTCCGACGGCGATTCCGACGGCGATTCCGATGACGAATCGAACGATAGCGACGAGTCGGACGACAACAACGAACGTGACAAGGCGGAGGGCTGATCCATGGCGCGATTCATGAGAAGACGCAAGTACTGCCGTTTCACGGCCGAAGGTATCGAGGAAGTCGATTACAAGGACGTGGAGCTGCTCAAGGATTTCATCGGGGAAACGGGCAAGATCGTTCCCAGCCGTATCACCGGCACCAAGGCGCGCTACCAGCGTCAGCTGAGCACGGCGGTCAAGCGGGCCCGCTACCTGGCCCTGCTGCCTTACACCGACAACCATTGATCGCTAGGGTGACGTCATGAAGCTGATTCTGCTCGAAAATATCTACAACCTGGGCGACCTGGGCGACACGGTAACGGTCAAAGCCGGTTACGGACGCAATTTCCTGCTGCCGCGCGGTCTGGCCGTGCCGGCGACCAAGGAAAACGTCGAGAAGTTCGAAGCCCGGCGCGAGGAACTGCAGCGCCATGCCGACGAGCGTCTCGCCGCGGCCGAAGCGCGCCAGGAAGCCATCGACTCCCTGGAAGAAGTGCGCTTCGCCGTTCCGGTCAGCCCGGAAGGACGCCTCTACGGCTCGATCAATCCGCACGAGATCGCCGGCAAGCTCAGTGAGATGGGCTACCCCGTGGAAAAGGCCGAGGTCGACATGCCGGAAGGTCCGATCCGCGAGCCGGGCGAGTTCACCGTCGGCCTGATCCTGCACGCTGACGTGCAGACCGAGATCAAGGTCACGATCGTCGCCGCGGAGAGCTGATCGTCCCGATCGGCCCGCCGTGGCCGGTCCGGAAGCACCAGGCCATCGAGATCCCCGGTGCCCGCGGCGTCCTCGCCGCGGTGCCGGACGGCTCGGTGGCCTCTTTCGTCGGGGCCGGCATTGACCGGCAGGGCCGAATACGGACTATACTGAGTCGCCTATCGCGTCCGAGACCCCGGCATAACGAAGACAGTGGCAGAACCCCGCATTTCCACCCTGAGCAACGTCAAGGCGCCGCCCCACTCCAACGAGGCGGAGCAGTCACTGCTGGGGGCACTCATGCTCGGGCCCGATGTCTGGGATCGGGTGGCCGGGCAGGTCGACGAGGTCGATTTCTACCGCGAGAATCATCGCCTGGTATTTCGCGCCATCGCCGATCTGATCGACGACGGTCAGCCCTGCGACGCGGTGACGGTCACGGAATGGTTCTCCCGGCACGGCAAGCTGGAGAAGGTCGATTCGGGCGCTTATCTCACCATGCTGGCGAACGAGACGCCGGGACCGGCCAATGCGTCGGGTTACGCGCAGATCGTGCGCGAAAAGTCGATCCTGCGCCAGCTCATCCAGATCGGGACCGACATCGCCGACAATGCCCTGCAGACGGCGGGACGCAGTTCCAAGGAAGTGCTGGAGGAGGCCGAGCAGCGCATCTACGCGATCGCGGACCAGGGAGCGCACCGGAATTCGGGTTACGTCAGCGTCCGCGACGTCATGGCCAGCGCCATGGACCTGCTCAACGAGCTGCAGCAGAACGAAGGCGAGCTGACCGGCGTGCCGACCGGCTTCGCGGCCCTGGACAAGCGCACGTCCGGACTGCAGAAGACGGACCTGATCATCGTCGCCGCCCGCCCTTCGATGGGCAAGACCTCTTTCGCGATGAACATCGCCGAACGAGCTGCGATCCGTCACAAGGTGCCCGTCGCGGTGTTCTCGATGGAGATGTCCGACATTCAGCTGGTGATGCGCCTGTTTTCCTCGCTCGGCCAGATCAACCAGGAGCGCCTGCGCACCGGCCGGCTCGAGGGCCAGGACTGGGTCAATCTTCGCTCGGCCATGACCCTGCTCAAGGGTGCCAACATCTTCATCGATCAGACGCCCTCGCTGACCACCACGGACCTGCGCGCCCGCGCCCGCCGGATGAAGCGCGAGCACGACATCGGGCTGATCCTGGTCGACTACCTGCAGCTGATGAAGGCACCCGGCTCGGCCGAGAACCGCACCAACGAGATCAGCGAGATCTCGCGCAGTCTCAAGGCCCTGGCGAAGGAGCTCGACGTGCCGGTCGTGGCGCTCTCGCAGCTCAACCGCGCGCTGGAACAGCGCCCCGACAAACGGCCGAAGATGGCCGACCTGCGCGAGTCCGGGGCGATCGAGCAGGATGCCGACCTCATCCTGTTCATCTATCGCGACGAGGTCTACAACGAGGATTCCCCCGACAAGGGAACCGCCGAGATCATCATCGGCAAGCACCGCAACGGCGCCACCGACAACTTCAAGCTGGCGTTCCAGGGCGAGTTCGTGCGATTCCGCGACTTCACGCCGGATCACTACGGCCAGGACGGCTGATCCCGCGCTTGCTGCCTTAGTCGACCGTATGGCTCGCAACACAATCGCCCACATCGATCCGGCCGCGATCGCCCACAACCTCGGGCGCGTGCGGAAGTTCGCGCCCGACAGTCGTATCATGGCTGTGGTCAAGGCCGACGCCTACGGCCATCGCCTCGATCTGTGCCTGCCCGCGCTCGAGCGCGCCGACATGCTGGCAGTGGCCACGATCGAGGAAGCCCGGGCCATCCGGCGGCTCGGCAACGGGCTCCCGGTGCTCCTGCTCGAGGGCGTCAACGACCACGGTGACCTCGCGGTTGCCGCCGATCTGGGGCTGGAGCTGACCATCCATCATCCCCACCAGCTCGAGGCGCTGGAGCGCTTCGGGCGTTCTCCGGCGAGCCGGCTCTGGCTCAAGATCGACACCGGCATGCACCGTCTCGGCGTTCCCGTCGAAGCGGCGGCCGGGATGCATCGTCGGCTGCTCGACCTGCCCGGGGTCGAGCAGGTCAACCTGATGAGCCATTTCGCCTGCGCCGAGGAGCCCTCGCACCCGCTCAACGCCCTGCAGCTCGAGCGCTTCCACCGCGCCACCGATGCGCTCGATGGCGAGCGCTGCCTGGCCAACTCGGCCGGGCTGATCAACCTGCCCCAGGCCCGCTTCGAGTGGGTCAGGGCGGGCCTGGTGCTCTACGGCATTTCGCCGCTGCCGGGCCGGCCGGGTCCGGAGCTGGAGCTGGAGCCTGCGATGACGCTCACCGCCGAGCTGATGGCGGTCAACCGGGTCGCGGCGGGCGAGAGCATCGGCTATGGCGCGCGCTTCAGGGCCGAACAGGACATGAGCGTCGGCGTGGCCAGTATCGGCTACGGCGACGGCTATCCGCGCAGCATGGTCGACGGCGCGCCCGTGCTGGTCGATGGACGACACTGCCGCATGTGTGGCCGCGTTTCGATGGACATGATCACGATCGACCTGGCGGGCTGCCCCGACGCGACGGTCGGCGACGAGGTGGTGCTGTGGGGGCAGGGCCTGCCGATCGAGACCGTGGCCGAGGCGGCCGGCACCATTCCCTACGAGCTCGTCTGCCGCATCACGCGGCGCGTGCGTTTCCGCAGTCGCCAGTGGGCCATGCGGCAAGTTAGCTAATGCTCAGAGCCACTGTGTGGGCGCGAATCAAGGCACGTTTCGCCGGCAAGGCTGGCTGCCCTTGGCAAGAAACGCAACGCCGAGTCGCGCCCACACAGTGGCTCCCGAAGGGCCACAACACAAGCGTCGTGGGCCAGCGTTGCACTCGCTTGAATTGGCTACGGCCAGTCCTGCGCTCGCGCGCCTTGCCCACAACGCTTGTGTTGCGGCTGAGCGTTAGCTAACTTGCCGCATGGCCCACTAGGTGGTCGGCAGCAGCGGCCTTCGTGCGGTAAAATGAACGGTCTTTCAAACCCTTGAGCGACTTCATGCCGGGCAAGCTCTACATCCAGACCCACGGCTGCCAGATGAACGAGTACGACTCGGAAAAGATGGCCGACGTGCTGGCGGCCTCCCACGGCCTGGAACTGACCGACAGCCCCGACGAGGCCGACGTCATCCTGATCAATACCTGTTCGATCCGCGAGAAGGCCCAGGAAAAGGTCTTTTCGCAACTCGGTCGCTGGCGGCCGCTCAAGGAGGCGCGTCCGGACCTGGTGATCGGCGTGGCCGGCTGCGTGGCCAGCCAGGAAGGCGAGAATATCGTCAGACGTTCTCCGTTCGTGGACATGGTGTTCGGGCCGCAGACCATCCACCGGCTGCCGGCGATGCTCGACAATGTCCGGCAGGCCGGCAAGCCGGCCATCGATATCTCCTTTCCCGAAATCGAGAAATTCGACCACCTGCCGAGCCCGGGCAAGAAGGGCGGCAGCGCCTTCGTGTCGATCATGGAGGGCTGCTCGAAGTACTGTTCCTTCTGCGTCGTGCCCTACACCCGCGGCGAGGAAGTCAGCCGTCCGCTCGACGACGTCATCGCGGAGGTGGCCGAGCTCGCCGGGCAGGGCGTGGTCGAGATCAACCTGCTCGGGCAGAACGTCAACGCCTATCGCGGGCCGATGCACGACGGCGGCACCGCCGACCTGGCGCTGCTGATCCGCTATGTCGACCACATCGACGGGATCGAACGCATCCGTTTCACGACCTCGCACCCGGTGGAATTCTCCGACAGCCTGGTCGAGGCCTTCGGCGACGTGCCCAAGCTGGCCAACTATCTGCACCTGCCGGTCCAGGCCGGATCCGACCGCGTGCTGTCGCTGATGAAGCGCGGTCACACCATTCTCGAGTACAAGCAGAAGATCCGCCGACTGCGCGAAGTACGTCCGGACATCGCGCTGAGTTCGGATTTCATCGTCGGCTTTCCGGGCGAGACCGAGCGGGACTTCCAGCAGACGCTCGACCTGGTGCGCGATCTCGAGTTCGACCAGAGCTTCAGCTTCATCTACTCGGCTCGTCCCGGCACGCCGGCGTCTTCCTTTCCCGACAACGTGACGCTTGAAGAGAAGAAGGATCGTCTGCGTCGTCTTCAGGATCAGCTCAACCGGCAGGCACGCGGCTACGCCGAAGCGATGGTCGGCTCGCGCCAGCGCGTCGTCGTGGAAGGCACCAGCCGCAAGGACGGCAACGAGCTGGCCGGCCGCACCGAGAACAACCGGGTCGTGAATTTCCCCGGCCCGCCCGAACTGGTGGGCGGCATGGCCGACGTCGTGATCACCGGCGCACTCGCCAATTCGCTTCGCGGGCGTCTCGACCGCAAGCAGGATGCCGCCGCCTGAAATGCCCGCATCCGCTCCCGAAACGGCCGTCACGCTCGAACTCGAGCCGGTCGACAACGAACGGCTGGCCAACCTCTGTGGCCACCTCGACGAACACATCAGCCTGATCGAGAATCGGCTGGGCGTGGCAATCGCCGCGCGCGGCAATCTCTTCAGCATCGAGGGCGAGCCCGATGCCGTTACTGCTGCGCGACGCGTTCTGCGCCAGCTCTATCGCCAGTCCGAAGGAGAAGTCCTGAGCCCGTCGGCCGTCAATCTGCAGCTTCAGCAGTCCGGCCTTGACGAGCCGGAAAACGAGGACATCGAGGTCGGCATACGTACCCGGCGCGGCATGATCCGCGGCCGGGGACCGAATCAGAAGCGCTACATCCGCCGCATCGGCGAATGCGACGTCAACTTCGGCGTCGGGCCCGCCGGTACCGGCAAGACCTTCCTCGCCGTGGCTTGCGCCGTCGACGCGCTCGAGTCGGACCGAGTCCAGCGCATCGTGCTCGTTCGACCCGCCGTCGAGGCCGGGGAGCGACTCGGTTTCCTGCCCGGCGACCTGGCGCAGAAGGTCGATCCCTACCTGCGCCCGCTGCACGACGCGCTGTACGAAATGCTCGGCTTCGAGAAGGCGGCACGCCTGACCGAGCGCAACGTCATCGAGGTGGCGCCGCTGGCCTACATGCGCGGCCGCACGCTCAACGACGCGTTCGTCATCCTCGACGAGGCGCAGAACACCACTTCCGAGCAGATGAAGATGTTCCTCACGCGCATCGGTTTCGGCTCGAAGGCGGTCATCACCGGCGATCTCACCCAGGTCGACCTGCCGCCGAAGGTCGGTTCCGGCCTGCGCCAGGCCATCGGCCTGCTCAAGGAGGTCGAAGGCGTTAGCACGACCTTCTTCGACGCGCGAGACGTGGTTCGACACCCCATCGTGCGGCGCATCGTCGAAGCCTACGAGAGGGCGGATGAAAGCCGCAACCAGGATTGACTCGTTGGACCTGAGCATCCAGCGTGCCTTCGACCGGGAGGATCTACCCGACGACCGCCAGATCGAGCGGATTGCCGCCGCGGCCCTGGGCGATCTTGACCACCCGGTTCTGAACGTCCGGATCGTCGACGAGTCCGAGGCTCGAGAGCTCAACCATCGGTGGCGGTCGCGCGACTACGCCACGAACGTGCTGAGCTTTCCTGCCGACCTCCCCGAGGGCGCCGGCGTGAATCTGCTCGGCGACATCGTCATCTGTGCCCCGGTGCTCGACCGAGAGGCCGCCGAGCAGGGCAAGACGCTCGAGGCGCATTTCGCACACATGCTGATCCACGGCATCTTGCATCTGAGGGGGTTCGACCATATGTCAGCCCAAAGCGCCGAGGTCATGGAGTCCAGGGAAATCGGGCTGCTGGCCGATCTGGGTTTTGGCAACCCGTACGTAATCGAGTGAATTCCAGATATCCGCTGTCGTACCAGACGTTCGGCCGGTATCCTCTGTGACATGAACGACGAATCAACCGACAGTTCGAATGGTAGTAGCAGCGCCGGCTCCGGTTCCAGGAGCTGGCTGGAGAGACTCGGACGCGCTTTCGGCGGCGACCCCCGTAACCGCGAGGATCTCGTGGAGTTGCTGCGCGGCGTCGCCGAGCAGGGCCTGATCGAGGCCGACACCCTTGCCATGCTCGAAGGCGCGCTCGAGGTCGACGAGCTGCAGGTTCGCGACGTCATGATTCCGCGCTCGCACATGGTCGTGATTCCGGCCGGGACTCCGTTCGAGGAGGTTCTGCCGATCATCATCGGGTCCGGGCACTCCCGCTTTCCCGTCGTCGGCGAGGATCGAGACCAGATCAAGGGCATCCTGCTGGCCAAGGACCTGCTGCGGCTCGTTTCCGACGGCGAGGAGCTCGCCCTGTCGGATCTGCTGCGTTCTCCCGTGATCATCCCCGAGTCCAAGCGTCTCAACGTGCTGTTGCGCGAATTCCGGGTCAGCAAGAACCACATGGCGATCGTGGTCGATCAGTACGGCGGCGTTTCGGGATTGATCACCATCGAGGACGTACTCGAGGAGATCGTCGGCGATATCGACGACGAGCACGACGCCGTTCCGGTCCAGGACATCCAGAAACTCGACGAGGACCGCTTTCTGGTCCAGGCCCTGACCTCGATCGATACGTTCAACGAAACCTTCGAGACGGATTTCAGCGACGACGAGTTCGACACAATCGGCGGGCTGGTCGTGTCCGAGTTCGGCCGACTGCCCGAAAACGGGGAATCGGTCGATATCGGCGGCTGGAGTTTCCAGATCACCAGCGCCGACGATCGCCGGCTTCACGCCATGGAAGTGCGCGCCGTTTCGGAGGTTCCCTAAGCCAGGCTCGAGCGCACTCGCGCTTCGTTCTCGAGCGAGCGATGGACCGGGCAGCGATCCGCGATTTCAAGCATCCGTTGCCGCTGCCCGGGATCCAGCGGACCCTCGATGTCGATTTCGCGTTCGAACTCGTCGATCCGTCTCTCCGAGTCCGGACAGTCGCGGCAATCGTCGGCGTGAACCCGACGGTGACGGACGCGACAGCTCACTCGCTCTACGGGCCATCCCTTGTGCCGGGCGTACATGTTGAGGGTCATCACGGTGCAGCTGCCCAGCGCCGAGGCGAGGTATTCGTAGGGATCCGGTCCGGCATCGCCGCCACCCATCGATTCGGGCTCGTCGGCCAGCAGGCGATGGTGCCCTGCGTCCACACGGCACACAAAGCCGTCGTCCGTGCGGCCGCGAACCCTGACGCCTTCTTCCTGCACGAGCCGGTCGATGTCGAGAAAGCGCCCGGCCCAGGCAGCGATCACACCGGCGGCATAGCGCGCGTCGGGTTCGCGGGTGAGCAGGTGGTCGGCCCGGTCCAGACTGATGAAACTCTTCGGGTGCCTGGCCGCGGAGAAGATGCGCTGCGCGTGTTCGATCGAAACCGTTTCGTCCAGGGGAGAGTGCAGCACGAGCAGGGCTCGGTCGAGGCGGTCCAGCCGCGCTTCCAGGTCATGCGATCGCGCATCCTCCACGAAATCGCTACGGATGCGAAAGGAGCGACCGGCCAGCTCGACTTCGGCGCTGCCGCTGCGCATGATCTCGTCGAGATGTTCGTCGAAATGGCGGAGCACGTTGGTGGGGCTCGAGGGTGCGGCCAGCGTGGCTACGGCCCGCGTGGACGGAAGGCGTCCGGCCACGGCGAGTACCGCGGCCCCGCCGAGCGAGTGCCCGACCAGCAACTGCGGGGCTTCCAGGGTATCGGCCAGGAAGGCGGCGGCGTCCTCCAGATCATCGAGGTTGCTCGAGAAGGTGGTGTCGGCGAACTCGCCTTCGCTTTCCCCCAGCCCGGTAAAGTCGAACCGGAGAACGGCGATGCCCGCCTCGGCCAGCGCGCGACTGATTTCGCGCGCCCCCCGGATATCGCGTCCGCAAGTGAAGCAGTGGGCAAACAGGGCCGTCGCGTGGAACCGGCCGCCGGGAGGCAGCTCCAGGTCGCCGACGAGCGTCAGGCCGTCGCGGTTGCTGAATTCGATCGATGACATGGCGGATCTGTTTCGGGATGAGCGAAGCTGCCATTCTGGGGCACAATGGCGGCTCGCGCGATACGGATTTTCCCCGGGATGAGAACGAAATTCGCGGCCCGCACGAGGGTGCTGGCGATGCTCCTGCTCGCTTTCCAGGCGCTGCCCGCGCTCGCGCAGGAGGCCTGGCTGGTCACCTACGGGCCGGGGCAGGACGTCTGGGAACGGTTCGGCCACAACGCCATCTGGGTGCGGGACGCCGAGCTCGAAGTCGACCATGTGTTCAGCTTCGGCTACTTCGAGATGGATCGGCCCGGCTTCCATGTCGATTTCGCCCGCGGCATCATGAAGTACTTCGGGTCGGTCGCCAGCCCCGAGGACGAGTTCGCCTTCTACCGCTCGCGCGATCGGTCGATCCGCGTGCAGCGCCTCGCCCTCGACCCGGGGCAGGTGCGCGAGCTCTACGGTCTGCTGCACGAAAACGTCTTTCCCATACCGCAGTACTACGACTACGACTACTTCTTCGCCAATTGCTCGACCTGGTTGCGCGATCTCATCGATCGGGTCGTCGACGGCGAGGTCCGGGCGCAGCTCGAAACTCGGCCGGCACAGCTCAACTTCCGCGACCACATCCGTCGCTACAATCAGAGCCGCCTGGAGCTGCATGCCGGCCTGATGCTCCTGCTGGGGCCCATGATCGACCGGCCGCGTACGGCCTGGGAGGAAGGCTTCGTGCCGGAGGCGCTGGCCGCCTGGGTGGGCACGGTGCGCGTCGGCGGCGAACCGCTGGTGGCCGAATCCGAAACGCTTTACGTCTCGCGCCGCCATCATCCCCCGGATTCGCCCTCCCTGCAGTGGTGGTCCTACGGCCTCGTGTCCCTGCTCGCGGCGCTCCTGGTGGCGGTGGCGCTCCGCTTCCAGCCGGGTTTCTGGAGCCTGCTGCCGTGGCGAAGCGCGGTCCTGGCCACCGGCCTGGGCGGCGTGCTGGTGCTGCTGATGTGGTTCGGTAGCGGCCACGAGGTCATAGACGGCAACCGGGTCGTGCTCCTCCTCAATCCGGCCTGGTTGTTGATGCTGCTGCCGGTTCCCCGTGCGGGTTTCGTTGTGCTGTGGTGGATGATCGTGGCTGCTGCGGCTGCCGGTGCCGTGCTTCTGGCCTGGCCGGGCAGCCCGCAGTTCCGGCCCGAAGTCGTCTTCGGCCTTCTGCCGCTGCTTGCGGTCATGCTGTGGGTGTCGCGCTCGAGTTACAGGCAGAGCTCGCGGTCGTAGCGCGGCAGCCATTGCGGTTCGTGGCTGATCATCACCGTCGTGCGGCCGTTCAGCCACTGCTCCAGGCCGGCCGCCAGAGCGAGGGCCGTAGTCTGGTCCAGCCCGGTGGTGGGTTCGTCGAGTATGACCACGGCCGGATCGACGAGCATCAATCGGGCCAGTCCGATTCGACGCAGTTCGCCGCCGGACAGGTTGGCGCCACCCCCGTCGAGCCATGTCTCCAGTCCCTGCTCGAGTGTTTCCAGCCACGCCCCGAGGCCGGCTGCTTGCAGGACGTCTCGCAGTCTTGTGTCTTGCGCCCCGGGCGCCGCCACGCGCAGGTTGGCGGCCAGGGTGTCGGCAAAGACGACGGGCTGCTGGGGCAGGTAGCCGACATGGCGGCGCAGGGCATCGGGATCGATGCGACGCAGGTCCTTCCCGCCGAGCCGCACGGCGCCGGCGTCCGGGTCGACCTGCCGCATGAGCAATAGCGCCAGGGTGGTCTTGCCGCTGCCGCTGGGACCGGTGACCAGCAGACGCTCGCCGGCTTCGAGGTCCAGGTCGAGCGACTCGAAGACCGGGCCGGAAGCCTGCGGCCAGGTGAATCGAACCCTCGACAGCTGCATCCCGGCGGGGCCGGGAGGAACGGGCTCTTCCCCACACGGGGCCAGCGCGGGCTCGAGTCCGGCGAGTTCCCCGACGCGGTCAGCGGCCAGCCGGGTCCGTGTCAGCTGCCGCCAGGCCGCGGGCAGCGCCTGCCAGGCCTCGTTGAGGCCAAGCGCGACGATGACGCCCAGGACGGCGACCGGGCCGGAGAGCGTACCGGCCGCTGCCGCCCCGAGCAGGATGAGCAGGACGAGCCAGGCGGTGGTGAAGCCGGCGGCGTTGATGAGCGCGCGGCCGAGCGCATCGAGACGATCGAGACGTTCCTGTCCCGACACCCGGGACTCCGACAGCTTTTCCACCATTGCGGCGAAGTCGTCGACACGGCTTTCGGCCAGCAGCGACTTGAGCCCCTCGAGGCTCTCGCTGCACTGACGCCGCAGGCGGGGTTCCTCCAGGGCCAGCGTCCGGCCGGCGGCCTGACCGGCCCGGCCCATGATGGCGGTGATCGCCAGCCCGACCACTCCCAGCCCGAGGACGACGGCGGCTGCCGGGACCGAGGCAAGCAGGAACAGGGCGAGAGACACTCCCATCGTCGTGAGTGTCGCGGTCGCAAGCGGCCCGGCGACACCCGAGAAGAGATGGTCGAGCGACTCGACGTCGCTGGTGAAGCGATTGAGTGTATCCCCGCGCTGGAGCCGTCTGAGCTGCACCTCGTCGAGTCTCAGGAGGCGGCGCATCAGGCCCAGACGGATGGAAGCCAGCAGCCCGAGCGTGGCCCGGTGCGTGGCCAGTCGCTCGCCGTAGCGGGCGAGCGTCCGTGTGATGGCGGCGAGGCGGATGCCCCCGCCGGGCGTGAAGATATCGAGTGCCGCGATGATGCCCAGTCCCGCCAGGGCGCTGGCGGTGATCAGCCAGCCGGAGAGGCCGAGCAACACCAGCGACGCGGCCGTCGAGCCGAGCATCAGCAGGATGCCCAGCGCCAGCCAGCGCCACTGTTCGCGCCATGCGTCCCGGATCAGTCGCCGAAACCTCATCGCGTCACCTCCCCGAGGCGACCGCCCTCGATTTCGAGAATCCGCTCGGCCCAGCCGGTCGCCGCCGGATCGTGGCTTGCACAGATCATCGTCGGACCGTCCTCGCGCGACAGAGCCGCCAGGGTCCGCCACAGGGCGCCTGCGGTCTCCGCGTCCAGGCTGGCGGTGGGTTCGTCGAGCAGGAGGAGGGGGCGTGGTCGCAGCAGTGCCCGGGCGAGCAGAACGCGCCGGGCCTGCCCGCCCGAAAGCCCTTCTCCAGAAGCCCTCACCGGCGTGTCCATGCCGCGAGGCAGTTGCTCGACCCAGCCGGTCAGTCCGGCGGCCCGAATCGCGGTCGCCAGCGCCTCCTGCCCGGCATCCGGTCGGGACAGCCGGATGTTGTCGCCGAGCGTCCCCTCGAAGAGGCCGCCCTGCTGGCCCATCCAGGCGCGCAGCGCCGACAGGGACTCGGAATCGATTCGCGACAGGTCGGCGCCGTCGATGCGGATACTGCCCGAGCCGGGCGCCAGGAAGCCGCCGAGCAGATCGAGCAGGGTCGACTTGCCGCTGCCGCTCGGGCCGCGGATCAGCAGCCGCTCACCCGCACGGACTGAGAAGCTCACCCGGTCCAGAACGACCCCGCGCCCGGGCCGCGACAGCGACAGTTCCGCCACCTTCACGCGACAGGATCGCCCTGGCCTGATGGCGATCGGTTTGTCGGGTCGGGCTCGCGCCGGCGGCGTTTCGAGCAGCTGGCG
>JAAAPE010000019.1 GCA_009908385.1 Gammaproteobacteria bacterium | reverse complement strand
GTCGGCCAACATCTGGCGCGCTTCCGAACGCATCACCTCTTCAGTGCGATCGGCCTGCCGGACGTCCTCGAGCCGCAGCAGGTGCCAGCCGCTCGGCGTCTGGAAGGGCTCGCTCAGCTCGCCCGGCTCGAGCGAGTTGATCACGTCCTGGAAGGTCGGCCCGTAAGCGTTGGGAGGAAACCAGTCCATCAGCCCGCCGAGGTTGGCGGTCGACTGGTCGGTCGAGTACTGGCGTGCCAGTTCGGCGAAGTCCTCGCCCTCGGCGATCCGCTGCCGGAGATCGCGAATGCGCTCGCGCGCCTCGTCGGCCGTGACCAGCTCGGAGGCCTGGATCATGAGATGGCGGGCCCGGTATTCTTCCACGATCACTTCGCTTTGTTCGCGCACTTCGCGCACCTGCAGGATGACGAAGCCGGCCGCGGTGCGAATCGGTTCGCTGATTTCTCCCGCATCGAGCCCCCGGATGGCCTCGGCGAACGGCTGCGGCATGGCCCGCAGGGCGCGCCAGCCCACATCGCCGCCTTCCAGGGCGTCGGGGCTCTGCGAGTAGCTGATCGCCGCGGCGGAGAAGGCCATGCCGTCCTCGAGCCGCTGGTAGACCTCGCTGACGCGCTCCTGCGCTTCGCGCACCTGCTGCGGCGAGGCTGACTCCGGCACGGTGATCACGATCTGCGACAGGAGGTACTCCTGGCCGCCTGCCTCGTCGGAGGCGAGGAAGATGTCGATCTCCGTTTCGGTGATCTCTTCCATGGAATTGACGACGCGCTGCCTGAGCCGCGACATCATGATTTCGTTGCGGATCTCGCGCCGGAACTCCTCGAACTCGATGCCGTCGGCCTCGAGCATGTCGCGCAGCCGCGTCAGCGTCAGGTTGTTCTGCTGCGCGACGCGGTTGAGGGCGTCGTCGACATCCGCGTCGGAAACGCGGATGCCCGTCTGCTCGGCGCGCTGCACCTGCAGCCGCTGCATGATCAGGCGTTCGAGCACCTGTTCCTCGAGCACGCTGCGCGGGGGCAGGCTCTCGCCGCGCGCCTCGACCTGGCGCTCGATGCCCTCGATCGCCTGGTCGAGCTCGCTCTGGAGGATCACGTCTTCCTCCACCAGGGCGACGATACTGTCGATGGGTTGGCTGTCGGACTGGGCCGTGGCCACGAGGGGCAGCACCAGGACCAGCACCGCCAGCAGTCGATTCATGGTCTGTTTCATTGCGTTGTCGATGTCCTTGCGTGTCTAGGGCGGAGCCCGCTCACGGCAGGCCCGCGAACAGGCGGTACGGGGCCCGGCCGACGCTGCCCAGCCCCTTGAGTTCGAGCTCGACGAAGAACGCCGTGCGCTTGTCGGAGTCGCGGTCGCTGATCCACTCGCGCGCGGTCAAGCGCAGGGACCAGCAACAGCTGTCGTACTCGATACCGCCGAGCAGCTCCAGTGTCTCATTTTCCTCGAACGAGTAGGTAACGCGTCCGACCAGATTGAGGTTGTCGGTGACGGGATAGCGCACCCGGGCATCGGCCTGGTCGACGCGGTCGCGCCGGAAACGATAGCCCAGGGCCGCCTGGCGCGCCCCTTCACCCTGCCAGTTCAGACCGAATCGCGCCACGCGCGTTTCATCGGTTTCGTCGTCCCACTGCAGGCCCGCGCTCAGCGCGAGCTGCCGGGCCGGACGCCAGCTCAGCTCCGCCACTGTCGCCGATCCACCCCGCTGTTCGGGCAGTTCATCGTCGAGCTGCACCTTCAGATCGGAAAAGTAAAAGATGCGCCCCACGCTGCCTTCCAGCCGCGTGAACCCGTCGTCGGCCTCGAGCAGACGGGATGTCAGGGCCACGGTGAGCTGGTTGGCGTCGCCCTGGCGGTCCGGGCCGCTGAAACGGTTGTAGTGGAACAGCTGGCTGAACCCGAAGGTCAGCTCACGCGTATCGAAGACCGGCAGATCGCGCTGGTCGCGATAGGGCACGTACAGGTAGAACAGGCGCGGCTCGAGGGTCTGGATCCGGCCGCTGTCGAGCATTCGCTCGAAAGCCAGGCCGCCCTCCAGGCTGGCGATCGGCGTCGTGCGCGTCGGGCTCGAGGCCTCCGCGCCGTCGAGTTCGTAAGCCACCGAACGCACGCCCACCGAGGGGCGGAGGTGCCAGCCCGGCGCCAGCAGGTCGTAGTGAACGCGCGGGAACAGGTCGACCCGCCCCCCGGTCACCCCGGCCTCGCGGTCGAAGTAGGTCAGCTCGCTGTCGAACGAAAAACGCCATCGGCCGGCGAGCGGCCGGTCGATGTTGAGCGTCGTGCGCGGCAGCCGCCGGTAAGGCTCGCGCGTGGGCCCCACGCTCTCGTCGAGCACCTGGAAATCGTCGGCGGCTACTTCGAGCGCCCAGTAGCGACCCGATCCGCGCAGGCTGGCGGCCGAACGCAGGAACTGGATCGAGGAGTCGTTCAGGTCACTGCCCAGATCGATGAAATAGTTGTCGTCGCTGGCCCGGCGCAAGCTGACGCTGCCGAGCCAGCCCGAGCCGGGGCGGACGCGGTAGTCGAACTCGCCGTAGTAGCGGCTGTCGCCCGTGCGGCGGTCTTCCGGCAGCCACTCGATATCGAACTCGCCGGACTGCCGGGCGGTCAGGAAACGATGCTCGACGCCCAGCACCGGGCCGCGCTTTTCGATCCAGCGCGCGGTCAGCGTCGCATCCTGGTTGGGCGCGATGTTCCAGTACCAGGGCACTGAGATGTCGAAGCCGTCGTCGGCCGAATAGCCGAAGCCGGGGTAGAGGAAACCGCTCTTGCGCCGGTCGTCGAGCGGGAAGCTCAGCCAGGGCGAGTAGAGCAGCGGGACGCCCTTGAAGGTCAGCCGCGCATTGCGGGCGGTGCCCACGCCGGCTTCGAGGTCCATCTCGACGCTCGAGGCGGCCAGTTGCCAGTCGGTCTGCTCCGGCGGGCAGGTGGTGAAATCGAACGTCTGGAGCCTGGCGTGATCGGGGTCGAGCAGTTCCGCCGAGCGCGCCGAACCGCGCGCGGCCGTGCCGGGAATGCTATAGGTCAGCGCGTCGAATCGCCCGCTTCGCGCCTGGGTGTCGTATCGAGCGCTCGCAGCATCCACGTTGAGCTGCGGCCCGCTGTAGCGGAGCCAGCCCGGCACGTCGATCCGGCCGGTGACCGGATCATAGATCAGGCGATCGGTCTCGAGCTGCTGATTCTCCTGGACGAGACGGACGCTGTCGCGAAACTCCACGTGGCTGCCCGGTCGGGCGTCGAAGGTCTCGGCGTAGATATCGGTGACCCCGGGCTCGTCATCCTCGAGTCGTTCGGGCAGGCGCAGCGGCGCCGGCGGCGGGCACGACAGGGCCGAATCCGGTTCCTGGGGCAGAACGGGCGCGGAGGCCAGGGCAACGGCAATCGCGGCGGGCAGCAGGCGGAGCGCAGGCAAGTCTTGATCCGGGGGCGACAGAACGGGTTAAGTTTGCATATCCCCCGGGATTGTTCAATGCCCGCTTTCCAGAAAGGCACGACGAGCGGGTGCTCCGGCACGGGCGAGCGCCGCCGCGCGCTCGTGGAGGCAGCGCAGCTCCTCGCCGCATTCTTCGTGGAACAGGCGCTCGAAGGCGCCCACCCCGGCCTCGTAGGTCGCCACCAACGCGAGGTGGGCATTGTTGAGCGGCCGTTCCAGCCAGGCCTCGAGCGCGGCGGAATCATGCGATCGCGCCAGCTCGCCGATACGGCGTCGGAGGCGTTCGAATTCGCGCGTCTTCAACCGCGCCGCGGCCGACTCGTCGGCGGCGGTCTCGAAGCCTTCCGAAAGGCGTCGCCGCGTCTCCAGGAGCAGGTCCCGTAGGCCCTGGTCGAGCCGCTGGTCGCGGCGCCAGGCCGCCAGCGCCGCGTCGTGCCCGGTCGAGGACAACCAGCGTGCCGCGCCCAGACGTCCGACGAAGGTGGCGTAGGCTTCGTTGAACGCCGTATCGCCCGCGACGTAGAGCCGTTCGTGGGTCAGTTCGTGAAAGATCAGCTCGGCGAGATCCGCATCGCTCAGCCTCAGCATGCTGTCGAGCACCGGGTCGGCGAACCAGCCCAACGTGGAATAGGCCGTGGCGGGAAAGACCGCCGCGTCGAGGCCCTGCCCGGCGAGCCGATCGGCCAGCCGCGTGGCGCCGCGGCGCTCGAAAAAGCCGCGGTAGGCGAGGCAGCCCACGAGCGGATAGCACCAGGTCCTCGGTTCGACCGAATGCGCCGGCGTGGCCACGACGTTCCACAGCGGCGCATCCCTCTCGAGGTCGGCGTAGAGTGTGTAGCTGCGCCCGTCCGGCAGGCCGAGCGCCTCGACGGCGAAACGCCGCATCTCCAGGACCGTCTCGAGGCGACTCCGCAGGGCGGGATCGGTGGCCGGATCGGCGATCAGATCTGCGATATCCTCGCGCTTGGCCAGCACTTCGATCTGGCCGCGGGCGGCCTGCCCGTACCAGGCCACCGTGGCGCAGCCGGCCAGGCTCGCCGCCGCCAGGACAAGGAACAGGCTCTTGACCGACGACTGGTATCTCGACGACGAATTCTGGCGCAATTTCGGCTCGCTGATGTTCAATGCCGATACCTTCGCGCGCGGCGAGCAGGAAGTCCAGCAGCTGCTGTCCCTGCTGGGAACCACGCCGAAGACCGTTCTCGACCTGGGCAGCGGGCCGGGTCGTCACGCCCTGCCGCTGGCCCGCGCCGGGCTGGAGGTCACCGCCGTCGACACCAGCCCCAGCCTGCTCGAACAACTCGACTCACGGCGCGGCGATCTCCCCGTCGAGACGGTCCGGGCCGACATGCGCGAATTCTCGCGCGAGCGCGCCTTCGACCTGGTAGTGATGATGTGGACGAGCTTCGGCTACTTCCGGGACGAAGCCGACCACGGCCGGGTCCTGGACAACATCCGCTCCAGCCTCCGACCCGGCGGCCGGCTCGTTCTCGACCTGGTCGGCCTCGAATACCTGTGCCGCAACCTCGAGCCGGCGCATCTGACCGAGTACGACGAGGGCCGAATGCTGGTCGAGCGACCGGCCCTGGTCGAGGACATGACCCGGCTGGAAAACCAGTGGCTGCTGATCGACGGCGACCGGGTCCACTTCCACGAGTTCTCGCACCGGGTCTGGTCGGCCGGAGAACTCGCCCGCCTGCTCTCCCAGCACGGCCTCGAGGCGGTCGACATCTTCGGTAGCTACGACGGAGAGCCCTACGACCTCGAGGCCGAGCGCCTGATCGTGGTCGCACAAGGGACTTGAATCCCGCGGACGAGGGGAGTAAACATGTAGACAGTCGTCTTTAATAGGGGTGGAAGCGCGAGAGCGTCCGGTCGCTCGCCGGCGCTGTCGTTCGTCCGCCTCACTGGAGACGACCATGACCCTCGAGCGCAACATCCTGTATTTCTTCGTCACTCTGGCCGCGCTGGCCCTGGCCCGCCCGGCATCGGCGCTGGACGAATATCGCCTCGACGACGGCGCTCGCGAAAGCGGCTGGGGCGCTGCCGGCGGGACCGGCAGCATTTCCTTCGCCTGGCTCAACCGCTTCACTGCCGAGGCCGGCCAGGAAACCATCACCGGGCTGCGCGTCGCCTTCGGCGGCTTCAGCGGCGACAACAACGTCTCCGACGGCACGCCGGTAACCTTCTACATCTGGGACGACATCAACCAGGACGGCAACCCCGACGACGCCTTCGTGCTGACCTCCTGGTCCGACGTCGTCGCCAATTCCGGCAGCAATTTCCTCAACACCTACACGATGCCCTCGCCGCTGACCCTGACCACCGGGCGCATCTTCTTCGCCGGGGCCATCATCGACGGCCTGGCCAACGTGCCCTTCCCCAACGACGTGCGCGTGGGCGCGCTCGACGAGGACGGCACCGACAGCATTCCGGACTACCTGCCCAACCTGCACAGCTTCGTGGCGAGCAGCAACCAGGACATACCGGTCGATCCCGACGACCTCGACGGCGCCATCGTGCCGGTCGACCTGGTCTCCAACGCCTTCCCGCTGCCCAGCCTGCCCCAGTACAGCGGCGACGGCACCTGGCTGATCCGCGTCAACGCCGAAGATCCGTCCGGCACGCCGCAGCTCACGGTCACGCCCGGCAGCCTGAACTTCGGCGTCGAGCGTGTGTTCGGACTGAGCGGACTGATGGCGGCGACGCTGGAAAACACCGGGACGGCCACGCTCGATATCACGGCCATCGATTCGGTGACCACGCCCTTCTTCTTCAACCCCTTCGTCTCGGGCGCCTGTCCGATGCCGCCGTTCAACCTGATCCCGGGCGAGACCTGCACGCTCGACTACAGCTTCGGCCCACAGGCGGACGGGCTCTTCACGACCGCGGTGACGGTCACTTCAAACACCGCGCCGCCGGGACCCGCGCCGCTCCTTCTTCAGGGTCAGGGGGTTCACGTGATTCTCGAAACCCTGCCCCTCAACGTCGATTTCGGCACCGTAGCGCTCGGCGAGACGGCGACGGCCACCCTGCAGGTGTCCAACGCAAGCAACGGAACGACCAGCGGCTTCCCGATCGAGGTCTTCGGGGTCAACCCGGCCTTGCCGCCCGAATTCGGCGTGCAGCCGGGGACCTGCGGCGCGTTCCCGTTCACCGTCGACTACCTCGACAGCTGCCAGCTCGAATTCACGGTCACGCCGGGGGCAGTGGGAAACTTCATCTTCACCACCGAACTGGTCAGCGATGCGACGATCACGCCGGCGCCGTTCGACCTGACCGGCACCTCGGTCATCGCGGAGATCTTCCGCGACCGCTTCGAGGTCACGCCGTGAGGCCCGTGCGGGCTCAGCCGATCAGGATGCCCGCCCAGGACGCGTTGAGCAGGGACACCAGGGTGCCGCCCAGCACCGCCTTGAGCCCGAGCTGGGCCAGGTCGGCCCGCCTCGACGGCGAGATGCCGCCGATGCCGCCGATCTGGATGGCAATGGAGGCGAAATTGGCGAAGCCGCACAAGGCGTAGGTCGCGATCAGCGTGGAGCGCTCCGACAACTCGCCCTGCATGTCGGTCAGGGCGACGTAGGCGACGAACTCGTTGGCGACGATCTTCTGCCCGATCAGGCCGCCCACGGCCACCGCTTCATCCAGCGGTACGCCGGCCAGCAGGGCCAGGGGCGCACACACCCATCCCAGCAGCAGCGCCAGGTCGATCGGCTGCCCGACCAGCGCCTCCAGCCCCGTGACCTGGCCCAGCCAGCCCAGCGGCCCGTTGACCAGGGCGATGAGCGCGAGGAAGGCGAGCAGCATGGCGCCCACGTTCAGGGCCAACTTCAGACCCTCACCGGCGCCGCCGGCGGCCGCCTCGATCAGGTTGGTGTGGGGCCGGTCGATGGCCGTTCGCACTGTGCCGGCCGTCTCCGACTCCTGGGTTTCGGGAAGCAGCAGTTTGGCGACCACCAGCGCGGCCGGCGCGGCCATGATGGACGCCGAAATCAGGTGCTTGGCGTAAAAGGCCTGTTGCTCGGGGTCCGAGCCGCCGAGCAGGAGCACGTAGGCCGCCAGCACACCGCCGGCAATGGTCGACATGCCGCCGGTCATCAGGGCGAACAGTTCCGAGCGGGTCATGCCGGCAATAAACGGACGGACCACCAGCGGCGCCTCGGTCTGGCCGACGAACACGTTGGCGGCGGTCGCCAGGGATTCGCTGCCGGAGACCTTCATGAATCGCGTCATCACCCAGGCCATGACCTCGACGATCTTCTGCATGAGGCCGACGTGGTAGAGGCAGGCCATCAGCGAGGCGAAGAAGATGATCGTCGGCAGCACCTGGAAAGCGAAGATGAAGCCGAACTCCTCCGAGTCCGCCAGCGGCCCGAAGATGAATTCGGCGCCGGCGCTGGTGTATCCGATCAGGGTCACGAAAAGCTGTCCGAGCTGGTCGAATAGCAGCTTGCCCAGGGGCACCCACAGCACCAGGATGGCGAGCAGCAGTTGAAGGACGATGCCGACCGCGACCGTCTGCCACGCAACGCGCCGCCGGTGCGCCGACAGCGCCCAGGCAATCCCCAGCAGCACAGCGATGCCGGCCAGTCCGGTCACGGTTTGAAGCACCGGGTGACTCCCTCGATGAAAGCGGCTGTACTTTTAACACATCCGGAACCGCCCGCGCCGGCTGGCGCCGCCGCGGGGCCGGGACTAGAATGAGACTCAGCCTCCGATCGCGGGCCAGGAGGGTTGGCCGGATTCGAAGCGCGTTTTCGTTAATTGCAGGACAGGGAATCACCGACTGCACGCGGTTTCAGCGGCAGTGCGGTGCCAAGACAAAGGACTCGAGGAGGAAGACCGATGCACATGAGACTGATAGCGGGGCTGTGCCTGCTGGCACTGCTGACCGGCTGCCCGGCCGCCGGCACCACCACCCAGGTACGAGACAGCGGAAACGCTCCGAGCATGGACGAGGCCCGATCGGCCCCCTACGACGGCCCGCAGGCGCGCATCGCCGTCGCCCGGTTCGAAAACAAGGCCGGCAGCACGGGTAACTGGTGGAATCCGTCGATCGGTGACGGCATGGCCGACATGCTCACGACCGCGCTATTCAATTCCGGACGCTTCATAGTCCTGGAGCGCGAGGCCATCGACGATGTCCTGGCCGAACAGGACCTGGGCGCCAGCGGACGGGTTCGCGAGAGCACGGCCGCGGAGATCGGCGAAATCGAGGGTGCCGAGATCCTCGTCGTCGCAGCGGTCACGGAGTTCTCCGAGAACGCCAGCGGGACGCGCGGCTCCCTGGGCGGCAGCCGCATCGGCCGCGTCATCGGCGGTATCGCCGGCGGCAGCAGCAGCGCGCACATGGCCATCGACCTGCGCATCATCGACACCAACACCAGCCGCATCCTGGCGGCCACCAGTGTCGAGGGCGAAGCACGCGACTTCGACCTGGGCGGCGCGCTCGCCGGCTATACCGGCAGCTACGCCCTGGGTGGTTCGCTGTCGAGCTGGCAGAACACCCCGCGCGAGAAAGCCCTGCGCCAGGTCATCGGCAAGGCCGTCGAGGAAGTCGTCCGCCGGACGCCGCAGCGCTTCTACCGCCACGGCAGCCAGGCGCAAGCCGGCTACCAGGCCACTTCGACCGCGAGCGGCTCGGGCGGGGGCACCGGCGAGCAGGTGGTGATCACCGCCAGCTCGCTGAACGTCCGCTCCGGCCCCGGTGGCGAGAATCCGGCGCAGTTCAGCCTCTCCTCGGGCAGCATCGTGGACGTAATGACCCGGGCCGGCGACTGGATCCAGATCCGCGACGGCCAGGGCCGCACCGGCTGGGTCGCTGCCGCGTACACGCTCGACGTCGAGTAGGCGTCTCACAACCGAGACGACGAAGGCCTCGCCCGGTTCGGGCGGGGCCTTCGTTTTTTGGGCGCTTGGCGGGTGCGGGCGTGGATCTGGCGGGTGGCAACGTCGGTCGCTGTGCGCCCTCGACACGTCAGAATCGATTTCGCCCGGGGTCACTTCGCGGGGTCTTGCGGTGGCCCGTCGAAGACGTGGTCTCTAGCGCGGAACGGGACGCCGTGTGCGGTGGCGTCCTCGACAAGTCAAAGGCGTTCCGGCCGGCCTGCTTCGCAGGCTCTTGCGCCGGGTAACTTTTTTCCAGAGCGAAAAAAGGCACGAAAAATCGCTCTTAAAAGACGCCGTCTGGCGTCTTGGGGCTTGGTCTGTGCGGGGGCTCCAGAACTCCGGTTACGACGCT
>JAAAPE010000076.1 GCA_009908385.1 Gammaproteobacteria bacterium | reverse complement strand
CGACGAACTGCCCGAAGACGCCATCACCTGGCCGGCCCGACACGGCAGTGAAGAAGCCTCGGCCGAGGACGCCATGGACAACATCGCGGCCCTGAAGGCCATGCTGGAAGGGTAGGGCACGAGACTTCAAGCACCAAATCACAAGCACCAAGTACCAAACAGAACCCAAATTCCAAAGAACAAATGACGCAAACGGCGGGTTTTCCTGGCTTGTCGTCATCTTCGGCCCGGGTGGACCGTCCGGGCCGGCATCCTCGACGAATCCCGAGTCGTCGGCCGTTGGGCGCTCGACCTTCTACAGCCATCTGAATCGGGATCAGCCCCCCGTTTCGAACATTGGGACTTGGAATTTGGTTCTTGTTTGGTACTTGGTATTTGGAACTTGGTCATTGCCCGACTCGGGACTTCTGGCACGTGAGATCCCCCCGCGGCCTGTGGCTATACTGGGCGCCTTTCGAAGAATCGAGGTGCGCACGATGCAACGAGCGATCGCTGCTTTTCTGCTGGTTTTCGGCCTGGTCGCCGCGGCCCTGGCCAACGACAACTACCGTGAACCCGATCCGGCGCTGACGGCGCTGGTGGACGCGCCGCTGCAGCCGACCTCGGCGGTGTCGCCGGACAAGCGCTGGCTGGCGGCCTTCGAGTACAAGTGGGTCAAGCCGCTCGAGGAGGTCGCCCGCGACGAGCTCAAGCTCGCCGGCATCCGGATCGACCCCGTGACCTTCTCGCGTTCGCGCTCGACCCTGCTGGAATCCATCGTGCTGCACGACCTCGAGTCGGGCGAAAAGGTGACCGTCGAGGGCCTGCCCGAGGGCGGGCGCGTCGGCTCGCCCTCCTGGTCGTCGGATTCGGCCCACCTGGCCTTCCTGCTCGAGCACGGGGGCAAGCACACTCTCTGGCTCTATGACGTGGCCGACGACGCGGTCCGGCAGCTGTCCGACGAGCCGCTCAACGGCGTGCTGACTTCGCGGCCCTACCAGTGGCTGCCCGACGGCAGCGCCCTGCTGGTCAACCTGGCGGTCAATCACGGCAAGCCCCTCCCGGAGCCCGGCATCGAGGCGGTCGCCCCGGTGATCCAGGAAACCGACCCCGAGAACAAGGCGCCCGTGCGCACCTACCAGGACCTGCTCGAGACCCCGGCCGACGGCGAGCGGTTCGAATTCCTGGCCACCGGCCGCATCGCCCGCGTGGGCCTCGACGGCGAGCTCACCCCGCTCGGCGAGCCGGGCCTGGTCTCGGGTTTCGATCCCTCGCCGGACACCCGCTTCGTGCTGGTCGAGCGGATCAAGCGCCCGTTCTCCTACGCGGTGCCCTACTACCGCTTCCCGGTGCAGACCGACGTGCTCGACGCCGACGGCGAGCGGGTCACCACGGTGGCCGACCTGCCGCTGGCCGAGAACATCCCCCAGGGCTTCGATTCGGTGCGCACCGGGCGGCGCAACATCCAGTGGCGCGCCGACGCACCGGCCACCCTGGTCTGGGTCGAGGCGCTCGACGGCGGCGACATGAGCACCGAGGTCGAGCACCACGACCAGGTCTACACCTGGGCCGCACCCTTCGAGGGCGAGCCGGGCGAGCTGATCGCCACCGAGCGGCGCTTCGCCGGCATCCAGTGGACCAACGCCGAGCCGGCCATGCTGGTGGAATGGCGCTTTTCCGACCGCAAGCTGCGGGTCTGGAAGTTCGAGCCCGACAACCCCGACGCCGAGCCGGAACTGTTCGACGAGCGCTCCTACAACGATGCCTACAACGACCCCGGCAACCCGGTGACCACGCGCAGCGAGTTCGGCACCTCGGTGATCGACATCATCGACGGCCGCTACGTGCTGCTGGCCGGCGACGGCGCCTCGCCGGAGGGCAACATTCCCTTCCTCGACCGCCACGACCTGTCCACCGGCGAGACCGAGCGGCTGTGGCACTCCGAGGCCCCGTACTACGAGCGCGTGGTCGAGGTCATCGATGACGGCGGCGATCGCCTGCTGACCCTGCGCGAGGCGCGCGACGAGCAGCCCAACTTCTTCCTTCGCGACCGCGCCGAGGACACGCTCACGCAGGTCAGCGAGTTTCCGCATCCGCACCCGCAGATGACCGGCATCTCCAAGGAGCTGATCACCTACAAGCGCGACGACGGCGTGGACCTGAGCGGCACGCTCTACCTGCCGCCGGGCTACGAGGAAGGCGACGGCCCGTTGCCGACCCTGATGTGGGCCTACCCGCTGGAGTACAAGGACTCCTCCGTGGCCGGCCAGGTGCGCGAGTCGCCCTACGAGTTCAACCAGATCAGCTTCTGGGGCCCGCTGCCCTACCTGGCCCTGGGCTACGCGGTGTTCGACGACCCCAAGATGCCGATCGTGGGCACCGGCGACGAGCTGCCCAACGACAACTTCCGCCCGCAGCTGGTGGCCAGCGCGCAGGCGGCCGTCGACGTGCTGGTCGAGCGCGGCGTGGCCGACCCCGAGCGCATCGCGATCGCCGGGCATTCCTACGGCGCTTTCATGGTGGCCAACCTGCTCGCCCACAGCGACCTCTTCGCCGCCGGCATCGCGCGCTCGGGCGCCTACAACCGCTCGCTCACGCCCTTCGGGTTCCAGGGCGAGGAACGCGATTTCTGGGAGGCGCAAAACGTCTACGCCACCGTCTCGCCCTTCTTCCACGCCGAGAAGATCGACGAACCCATGCTCATGATCCACGGCATGGAAGACAACAACTCCGGCACCTATCCGATGCAGTCCGAGCGCATGTTCGACGCGCTGAAAGGCCTCGGCGGCCAGGCGCGCCTGGTCATGCTGCCCTACGAAAGCCACGGCTACCGCGCCCGCGCCTCGCTGCTGCACATGCTCTGGGAACAGCAGGAATGGCTGGAGACCTACCTGGGCGACAGCGGAGACTGACGCTTCGGCGTTCTCACGCAGGGACGCAGAGCGCGCGAAAGAAAGACAACCAGGGGAACCACCGAAGACACCGAATACACCGAAGAAAGAAAGGTCTGGAGTTTTCGGTGCCTTCGGTGTGTTCGGTGGTTGCTTGTGTTGTTGTATCGGCGGCTCGGCGCAAGCGCGGGGCGGGTGCCCCAGGGGCTCTGAAAACGCTAAGATGCAACTCATGGCAAAGAAGCTGATCAAGCCGATGGTGGTCGTCATGGCGATGCTGGCGCTGGCCGGCTGTGATGCGGGCGAGCCCTACGTGGCGGTCGAGGGGCAGCGCTTCGGCGTGGAGATTGCCGACGACGACGCGACGCGGGCGCAGGGCCTGATGTTCCGCGACGAGCTGGCCGAGGACCGCGGCATGCTGTTCATCTTTCCCGATCAGCGCCCGCGCTCGTTCTGGATGAAGAACACGCGCATCCCGCTCGACATCCTCTACATCGACCGCGATTTCGAGATCGTGAGCATCAGCGCCGACACCCCGCCCTGCCGCTCGCGCAGCGGCCGCTGCCCGGGCTACCCCAGCGCCGGCCCGGCGCAGTACGTGCTCGAAATCAACGGCGGCCTGGCGGCCCGCTACGGCATCGAGGCCGGCGATCGCGTCGAGGTGGGCAACATCCCGCAGCTCGAGTCGCGCGCCGGGTCGCAGTAGCCCCGGCTTCTCGTCCGGGCCCTTGGTCGCGACGACATGTCGTTTTCGCACTCGGGTGATACGCTCCGCCCCTCGCCCGACGCTCAGGAGCAGCAAGCATGTGGATCTTCAGGAAACTCTTCGGCCCCATCCAGCGCTTTCTCGAGCGGCGCCGTTTCCCGACGCTGTTCCTGATCCTGGCCGCGCTGTTCGGCGCCAACCTGCTCATCCCCGACGCCATCCCCCTGGTCGACGAGCTGATCATGCTGGTCGCCACCGTCATCGTCGGGGCCTTCCGGGAGCGTCGGAAGGGGCGGTCGGATGACGCGGAGTCGTCTTCCGAAAGTCAGAATCGGGGAACCACCGAAGACACCGAACACACCGAAGAAAAGACGAAGCAGGAAAAGCGACCCTGACCGTCATGGGAGCGGCTTCCAAGCCGCGAAGCCTTCGATGGGGCATGGCATCGCGGTCTGCAGACCGCTCCCACATCCAGACGAAGGCCTGCCGCCAGTTTCGGTGCATTCGGTGTCTTCGGTGGTTCCAGGGTTTTAGCCAACCCAACCAGGCCCCTGCGCTATCCTCTCCACCATGAATCTCCCAGCCGCAACCCCCAAACCGACCACCCTCCTGCAGCTCTCCGACAGCCACTTGTCGGAGGATCCGCAGGCGGAATACCGCGGCCAGCCGGCCGATGCCAACCTGGCCAGCCTGCGCGAGGCAATCAAGCAGCTCGCCCCTGACGCCATCGTGCTGTCCGGGGACATCTCGGAGGATGCGTCGACCGCGTCGTACTGGCGCATGGGCGGGTTCGTGCGCGACCTGGCGCCGAAGATCGCCTGGATTCCGGGCAACCACGACGAGCGCGAGGTGATGGCGGGGGTCTTCGACGAGCTCGGCTTCGACGCCGGTCCGATCGTCGGTATCGGCGGCTGGCAGCTGGTGCTGCTCGACTCGGCCTGGTCCAACCGGCCCGAGGGGGAACTGGACGAGGATCGCCTGGCGCCGGTCGATCGCATGGACGCCGAGCGGCCCGCGCTGGTGTTCGTGCACCACCAGCCGCTGCCGGTGGGTTCGTCGTGGATCGACAAGTATCCCCTGGTCGAACCCGATCGGCTGTGGGAGCGGCTCGCCGGCAAGCCCCTGCAGGCGGTGGCCTTCGGCCACGTCCACCAGGTCTTCGAGTCAGAGCGCGACGGTGTCGCCTGCCTGTCGGCGCCGTCGACCGCGGCCAACGGCCTGCGCGAGGCGCCGAAATTCACGCCGGGCGAGCAGGGCCCTTCGGCGCGGTGTTTCCGGCTGTGGCCGGACGGTCGGTGGCAATCCGGGATCCTGGACGCGACCGGCTGCCAGGCGGCGTCGGCCGGCCAGTGAGGCCGGCGGCCGCTTCCTACATCTCGACCATTTCGAAGTCTTCCTTCCCGGCCCCGCAGTCGGGGCAGACCCAGTCCTCGGGCACGTCTTCCCAGCGCGTGCCGGGGGGAATGCCGTCGTCGGGCCAGCCCTTCTCCTCTTCGTAGATCAGGCCGCAGACGATGCACATCCAGCTCTTGTAGGGTTGCTCTTCGCTCACGCGTTAAAATCCGTCGTTGGAAACGAACTGCGCATTCTAAAGGATGCGCCGCCTTCCGGCATGAGTGTCCAGCGGTCGCCCGGGGAGGCGCCGCCGCTCTCCGGCGACTGCCGGGCCGGCCGGATGCCTTACACTGAGCGGCCGGAAAACGCGGCAGACGCCGATCCCGGCCCGTCCAATCCCAAGGAGTTGTGCGACCCGCCATGACCGCCAGCCACGACCTGTTCGACCGCGCCCGCGCCCGCATGCCCGGGGGCGTCAATTCGCCCGTCCGCGCCTTTGCCGCCGTCGGCGGCGAGCCGGTGTTCTTCGAGCACGCCGAAGGGCCCTACCTGTTCGATGTCGACGGCAAGCGCTACATCGACTACATCGGCTCCTGGGGCCCCATGATCTGCGGCCACGCCCATCCGAAGATCGTCGAGGCCGTCCAGCAGGCCGCCGCCAAGAGCCTGAGCTTCGGCGCGCCCGCCGAGGGCGAGGTGACCATGGCCGAGAAGCTGTGCGAGATGGTGCCCTCGCTCGAGCGCGTGCGCATGACCAATTCCGGCACGGAGGCCGCCATGTCGGCCCTGCGCGTGGCCCGCGCGGCCACCGGCCGCGATCGTTTCATCAAGTTCGAGGGCAATTACCACGGCCACGCCGACAGCTTCCTGGTCAAGGCCGGCTCGGGTGCGCAGACCCTGGGCGTGCCGACCTCGCCGGGCGTGCCCGCCGCGCTGGCCGAGCTGACCCTGAACGCCCGCTACAACGACCTCGACAGCGTGCGCGCGCTGTTCGAGAAGTATCCCGACGAGATCGCCTGCGTGGCGGTCGAGCCGGTGGCCGGCAACATGAACTGCGTGCCGCCGCAGCCCGGTTTCCTCGAGGGCCTGCGCCAGCTCTGCGACGAATACGGCGCGGTGCTGCTGTTCGACGAGGTCATGACGGGCTTTCGCGTCGGCCCCGCCGGCGCCCAGGGCCGCTACGGCGTGACCCCCGACATGACCTGCTTCGGCAAGGTCATCGGCGCGGGCATGCCCGTGGGCGCATTCGGCGGCAAGCACGAGATCATGAAGCTCGTCGCGCCCGAGGGCCCCGTCTACCAGGCCGGCACGCTGTCGGGCAATCCCGTGGCGATGGCCGCCGGCATCGCCAATCTCGAGCTGATTTCCGAGGACGGCTTCTACGAGGAGCTCGAGGCGAAGACGACCCAGCTGGCCGAAGGCATCAAGCACGCCGCCGACCAGGCCGGTGTCCCGATGGCCACGGTGGCCGTCGGCGGCATGTTCGGGTTGTTCTTCACCGAGGAGGCCGAGGTGACCAACTTCGAGCAGGCCGCTGCCTGCAACATCGATCACTTCAAGGCGTTCTTCGGCCACATGCTCGAGTCCGGCATCTACCTGGCGCCGTCGGCCTTCGAGGCCGGGTTCGTTTCCATTACGCACTCGGCGGCCGACATCACCGAAACGGTCGGCGCGGCCAGCGAGGCGCTCAAGAAGATCGCCGGCTAGCAAGCCGGGCGGTCGACCCGTTTCGCGGCGATGCCACACCCCGGGATCGCCGGATGCCGTCAAATCCGGGTCGTTTGACGCGCCGCCCCGCGCCTTGCAGTACCCTTAAGCGTCGGAATTGCACACCCATTCCCCGGTCGCGCGGGAGGCGCGGCCCACCAAACAGGAATTGCCAGGAGCGCATGGAATGAAAGTAGGTGCACCCAAAGAGACCGCATCGGGCGAAGCGCGGGTTGCGCTCACACCCGAGAGCGCGGGCCGGCTCAACAAGCTCGGTTACGAGTGCCTGATCGAGACCGGCGCGGGGCTGGCCGCCTCGTTCACCGACAAGGCCTACGAGGACGTCGGTGTGGCAGTCGTCGACTCGGCCGAGGCGCTGTGGAAGCAGGCCGACGTGATCGTGAAGGTCCGCGAACCCTCCGAAGCCGAGGTCGAGGCCGCGCCCGAGGGCAAGACCCTGATCAGCTTCGTGTGGCCGGCGGCCAACGAAGCGCTGCTCGAGAAGATGAAGGCGAAGAACCTGACCGTGCTGGCCATGGACATGGTGCCGCGTATCAGCCGGGCGCAGAAGATGGACGCGCTCTCGTCGATGGCCAACATCGCCGGCTACCGCGCCGTGGTCGAGGCGGGCAACAACTTCGGCCGCTTCTTCATGGGGCAGATGACCGCCGCCGGCAAGGTGCCGCCCGCGAGAGTGCTGGTGGTCGGCGCCGGCGTGGCCGGCCTGGCCGCGATCGGCACCTCCACCTCGCTGGGTGCCATCACGCTCGCCTTCGACGTGCGCCCCGAAGTGGCCGAGCAGATCGAGTCGATGGGCGCGGAATTCGTCTACCTCGACTTCGAGGAAGACGAGCAGGACGGTTCGGAAAGCGGTGGATACGCCAAGCCGTCCAGCCCCGAGTTCCGCGAAAAGCAGTTGGAGAAGTTCCGCGAGCTCGCCCCCGACGTCGATATCGTCATCACCACTGCGCTGATTCCCAACAAGCCCGCGCCGGAGCTGTGGACCGACGACATGGTCGAGGCGATGAAGCCCGGCTCGGTGATCGTCGACCTGGCCGCCGAGCGCGGCGGCAACTGCACGCTCACCAAGAAGGACGAGCGCATCGTCACAGACAACGACGTGACCATCATCGGCTACACGGATTTCCCGAGCCGCATGGCCACGCAGTCGTCGAACCTCTACGCCACCAACATCCGCCACATGCTCGACGACCTGACGCCGGAAAAGGACGGCAAGCCGGTCATCGACATGGAAGACGACGTGATCCGCGGCGCGCTGGTCTGCCACGAGGGCGAGATCACCTGGCCGCCGCCCGAGCCCAAGACCAAGGCGATCGCCGCTGCCAAGCCGAAGAAGAAAGAGAAGGAAGAAACCCCGGAGGAAAAGGCTGCGCGCGAGGAAAAGGCCCTGAAGGCCTCGCTCAATCGCACGGCCGCGATGCTCGGCATCGGCGGCCTGCTCTGCCTGGGGCTGGGCACCGTAGCGCCGCCGAGCTTCATGCAGCACTTCATCGTGTTCGTGCTGTCGGTGTTCGTCGGCTACCACGTGATCTGGGGCGTGGCGCATTCGCTGCACACGCCGCTGATGGCCATCACCAACGCGATCTCGTCGATCATCATCGTCGGCGCCCTGCTGCAGGTGGCCTCGGGCAGCTCGATCGTGTTCGTCCTGGCCGCGGCCTCGATCCTGATGGCCTCGGTGAACATCTTCGGCGGGTTCCTGGTGACCCGCCGCATGCTCGCCATGTTCAAGCGCAGCTGAAAGGGAATGATTCATGAGTAATGGACTGATCACCGCCGCCTACGTTGTCGCGGCCGTACTCTTCATCCTCGCGCTGGGCGGGCTGTCGAACCAGGAAAAGGCCAAGCGCGCCATCTGGTACGGCATCGTCGGCATGCTGCTGGCGGTGGCCGCGACCATCTGGACGCCGGGCGTCGACCAGTACATCACCATCGGCCTGATGGTGGTCGTCGGCGGCGTGGTCGGCTGGATCGTCGCCAAGCGCGTGCAGATGACGCAGATGCCCGAGCTGGTGGCCGGCTTTCACAGCCTGGTCGGGCTGGCCGCCGTGTTCATCGGCATCAACGCCCACCTCGAGATGACCCTGGCGCTGGCCGCGAAGGAGGCGGGCACCGTCGCCGAGCTTGCCGGCTTCGCCGCGACCATCGCCAAGAAGTCGGCCGTCGAGCTCAACATCCTGCAGGTCGAACTGTTCCTGGGCATCCTGATCGGCGCGATCACCTTCACCGGGTCGGTCGTCGCCTACGGCAAGCTGTCGGGCAAGCTCAGCTCGGCCGCGCTGACCCTGCCGGGCCGCCACCTGCTCAACCTCGTCGCCCTGATCGCCTGCCTGACGCTGGGCTGGCTCTACCTGGGCGGCGCCGGCCTGTGGACCATGATCCTGGTCGCGATCATCGCCGGCGCGCTGGGCGCCCACCTGATCATGGCCATCGGCGGGGCCGACATGCCCGTGGTCGTGTCGATGCTCAACTCCTATTCGGGCTGGGCCGCGGCGGCCATCGGCTTCACCCTGGGCAACGACCTGCTCATCGTCACCGGCGCGCTGGTCGGTTCCTCGGGCGCGATCCTGTCCTACATCATGTGCAAGGGCATGAACCGCAGCTTCGTCTCCGTGATCCTCGGCGGCTGGGGCGGTGAATCCAGCGGCTCGGCCGACGTCGACGGCGAGATGGTTTCCGCCGACGCCGACGACGTGGCCGCGGCGGTGCAGGACGCCGACAACATCATCATCGTGCCCGGCTACGGCATGGCCGTTGCCCAGGCACAGGCCGCCGTGTCGGAACTGACCAAGAAACTGCGCGATGCCGGCAAGTCCGTGCGCTTCGCCATCCATCCGGTCGCCGGCCGCCTGCCCGGCCACATGAACGTGCTGCTGGCCGAGGCCAAGGTGCCCTACGACATCGTGCTGGAGATGGAAGAGATCAACGAGGACTTCCCCAACACGGACGTGGTCATCATCATCGGCGCCAACGACATCGTGAACCCGGCCGCCCAGGACGACCCGGGCAGCCCCATCGCCGGCATGCCGGTGCTCGAGGTCTGGAAAGCGCGCCACGTGTTCGTGTGCAAGCGCGGCAGCGGCACGGGCTACT
>JAAAPE010000079.1 GCA_009908385.1 Gammaproteobacteria bacterium | reverse complement strand
GGCCTCGGCGAGGTAATTCACCACCGAGGCGCGGCTGACCCCGAGCCTCTGCGCGATCTCGTTCTGGTTCAGCCCCTCGTGGTAATAACACCACGCCGCCTCGATGATGGTTTCGTCTTGTCGTGCGGCGCGGTCGTCCACATCCCCCACCGGGCGCCCGCGCGAGAATGACATAGGGCTCAAACCATCACTCCGCGGCCTGCACCATGTCCGGGAACAGCCCGGCCAGTCCCTCGGGTGTGGCGGCGCAGACCCCGCGTTCGGTGATCAGCCCCGTGACCAGCCGGTTGGGCGTAACGTCGAAGGCGGGGTTGCCGCCCGGCGTATCCTCCGGCGAAACGCGGACCCAGGCGAAATCGCCGTCCTCGCCGATGCCCTGGATATGCGTGGTCTCGTGAGGGTTCCGCTCCTCGATCGGGATCTCCTCGACCCCGTCGTCGACCGTCCAGTCGATGGTGGGCGAGGGCAGGGCGACGAAGAAGGGCAAGCCGTTGTCATGGGCGGCGAGCGCCTTGAGATAGGTGCCGATCTTGTTGCAGACGTCACCGCGCCGGGTGGTGCGGTCGGTGCCGGTGATGACCATGTCGACCATGCCGTGCTGCATCAGGTGCCCACCGGCATTGTCCACGACGTATGTGTGCGAGATGCCGTGGCTGCCAAGCTCCCACGATGTCAGCGCGCCTTGGTTGCGCGGCCGTGTCTCGTCCACCCAGACGTGGATCGGGATACCCTCGTCGTGTGCCAAGTACATGGGGCTGGTCGCAGTCCCGAAATCCACCGTGGCCAGCCAGCCGGCGTTGCAATGGGTCAGGATGCGCACGGGCTCGCCCGCGGGTTTCTTCGCGGCGATCTCGCGGATGATCTCTAGCCCGTTCTTGCCGATGGCGCGGTTGATCTCGACGTCCTCGTCCGCGATCTCGTGCGCCAACTGTAGCGCCCTTGCCGCGCGTTCGCCCGCGGGCGTCTCGCGCAGCGCACGGCGGCAGCGGTCAAGCGCCCAGCGAAGGTTGATCGCCGTGGGGCGCGTGTCGTGCAGGTAGTCCCACGTCCGATCCAGGTTCGCGTCCGACGCATCCTGCGCCATGGCGAAGGCGACGCCGTAGGCGGCCGTCGCTCCGATCAGGGGCGCGCCGCGCACGCGCATCTGGACGATGGCGGTCGCGTAGTCCTCGAGCGTGTCGAGCTGCTGGATGCGGAAGTCGTGGGGCAGCCACCGCTGGTCGATGATCTGCAGTGCGCCCTTGGCCGCATCCCACCAGAGCGAGCGATAGGGGGTTCCGTTGACCTTCATAGCACATCCTTTCCGTTGTAGTCCTGCGCCAGCGTCGTCAGGGCACGAGCGTCGGTGATCCCGTCAGCGCCGAGGATCAGCGCGCGGCCCATCATCAGGTTGCGGGCCTCAAGCGGTGCACGGGCGGCCTCGTCCGCGATATCCTCGAAATCGGCGTTGTGCGCCAGAGAGAGTACGCGGCGATGCATCTCGATCCCGCAGATCGTGAGGGCATCCGTCCAGATCTCGCGCAGCAAATCTTTCAGAGCGCCTTCGGACGACTGGCCCTGATCTTCGAAGAGGCTCGCAGGATAGAGCATGCCAGTCCGTTCCGAGTGCCACAAGCGCGTGAACTCAGCCTCGAAGGCGGCGAAGGTGCCCTCGATCGTCTCCAGCAACCACGCCTGGTAGTCCGCCAGGTCCGCGCCACGATGGGCCGGCTGGCTGAAATAGGCCATCAGGTAGTTCGCCGTCAGCATCCCGATGTCGAAGCCGAGGGGACCATATTGCGCGAACTCAGGGTCGATGACGCGGGCCTCGTCTTCGGTCGCCATGATCGAGCCGGTGTGCAGGTCCCCATGGAGCATGGTTTCGGTGTTCGAGACGAACTTCATCAGCATCCGCTGCACGCGTGTCTTGAGCGCCACATCGCCACGCAGCTCGGCCACGACGGGGTCGAGCGCCGGCGTGTGGTTGTTCATCTCGGCGTCGAAATAGGGATCGGTGAAAACGAGTCTTTCGGTAATCGCCGGGATCTCCACGTTGCCCGAGAAGAGGCCTACGTCCGATTTCTTGTCGGCGCTCTTCATGCTCAGCTCGGAACCGCGGAAGGCTGTGCGGGCGCAATAGGTGCCCATGCGGTCGGCCAGTCCCTGCACACGTTCGCCGGCGATCATCTTGCGGCGCAGGATCACGTGTGGGCTCAGGAACTCCATCACGATAAGCGCCTGCGCCTCGTCGAAGTAATAGACCTCGGGGACGCTGCCAGGATCGCGGGCGGCCTGGCGGGTGAGAGCGTGATACTCGAAAAAGGCGCGGTAGAGGGGCAGGGGCCAGCTGTCCCCGACCAGCCGGACATAGGGCAGCGCCTGCTTGACGATGGCCGCGCCCGACGGGCCCTCGACGATGAAGACGAGGTTCAGATTGCCGTCGCCGACCTCGCGCACCTGCCATGCGGCGGGGTCGGGCCCGACCTTTTCGGACAGGAGCGTGATGCCAGCCAGCCGCGTGCCAAGGCTTTCCGAGGACAGGGGTTCATAGGCCTGCGTTGCTGCCATGTGTTGATTCTCCTCCTCTTTCGCGGGGTGACAATTCCACTAAGTTAGTCATTAGTCAACGCAGTTGACATTAGACACGCTGGGCGGAATAGTGACCCCGCAGCGGTCGGAGGAGACTGCGGCGCGGAGGGGTGATGACGCAAACAGCCTGCAAAATCAGGGGACTCGAGAAATCCTTCGGGCAGAATCACGTTCTGCGCGGTATCGACCTTGATCTGCACCCGGGCGAGGTGACGGTATTGATGGGGGCCAACGGCGCCGGGAAGTCGACGCTGGTCAAGGTTCTGTGCGGCTATCATCGCAAGGACGCCGGGCAGCTTGAGCTGATGGGTACGCCCTTCGACCCCGCCGACGCGGCCGAGGCGATCAGCCTCGGCGTCGTAACGGTGCACCAGAACATCAACGACGGCGTGATCCCCGATCTGGACGTGGCGACCAACCTGACGCTCGACCGGCTGACCGAACCGGGCGCGGGGCTTTTCGTGCGCGATCGCGAGCTGCGCGAGCAAGCGCGACGCGTGGCCGAAGGCATGGGGCTGACCATGGACGTCCGCACCAGCGTCGGCGATTTGGACGTGGCCGACCGTCAGATGATCGCGATCGCCCGCGCCATGGCCCGAGCGCCGAAGGTGCTGATCCTCGACGAACCGACGTCATCCCTTTCCGCGACCGAGGCCGAGCGGCTGTTTGAGCTGATCGACCGGCTGCGCGGGCAGGGGGTGGCAATCCTCTATATCTCGCACCGGGTGTCCGACATCCGGCGCGTCGCGGACAAGATCGTTTGCATGCGCGACGGCGCGATCTCGGGGATCTTCACCGAGGCGCCGCTGGACTACGAGGGCGCCGTCTCGGCCATGCTCGGGCACCGCATGACCGACGTGGACATCACACCGCAGCAGGGCGCCGACCCGGTGCTGGAACTGCGCGGCATCCGCCTGACGTCCGACGCCGCGCCGTTGGACTTCACCGCCCGCGACGGAGAGGTGGTGGCGATCACGGGACTTCTGGGCAGCGGCAAAACCAAGATGGCTGAGGTGGTCTTCGGCCTTTCGCAGCCGCTGGCCGGCAAGATGCAGCTGGATGGGCAGGTTTATTCCCCCGCGCACCCGCGCCAGGCAGTCGCGCGCGGCGTCTTCATGTCGCCCAAGGATCGCGGATCGAACGCGGTGATCCCGGACTTCGACATCTCCGACAACATGACTCTGCCCTTCCTCGGCGCCTTCAGCCGTGGTTCGTTCCTGAGCGGGCGGCGGCAGCGGCGCGCCACGGACGCGATGATCGAGCGGATTGGCGTCGTCTGCCAGGGCGGTTCGGATTCGATCCTGACGCTATCGGGCGGCAACCAGCAGAAGGTGATGATCGGCCGCTGGCTGATCGAACCGTCGCGGGTGCTGTTGCTGGACGAGCCGTTCCAGGGCGTCGACATCGGGGCGCGCCGGGACATCGGCCGGCACATCCGCGCGACCGCGCAGGGGCGGGCCACCATCGTCTTCGTGTCGGAAATAGACGAGGCGCTGGAGATCGCCGACCGGATCGTGGTGCTGCACGAGGGCGCGGTCGCCGGAGAGCATATCAACCAGAACATCGACCTCACCGCATTGGTGTCCCAAGTTTCGGGACCCGCGTGGGAAGAGGCCGGGGCAGAGGGATAAGAATGGGCAACGAGCGGCTGCTGAACTTCGCCATCAAGTATGGCTTTCTGATCCTTCTGGCAGGGCTGATCCTTTATTTCAGCCTCGCCGCGCCAGGTTTCGCCTCGCCGCGTTCGGCGGTCTTCGTGCTGCAGTCGGTGGCGATCACCGGGATCCTCGCGCTTGGCGTGACCTGTACGCTGGTGGTGGACGGCTTCGACCTGTCGATCGGTGCCGTGGCGACCTCGGCCCTGATGCTTTCTGCCTACGCCATGGTTGTGCTGGAGCTTTCGGCCGGCATGGCAATCGTCCTGTGCCTGCTGATGGGCGCCGCCGTGGGGCTCGTGAACGGGCTGCTGATCGTAAAATTCCGCGTGCCCGACCTGCTGGCGACGCTGGGGATGATGTTCCTTCTGATCGGGCTGCAGCGCATTCCCACCCAGGGCAATTCCATCGCCACCGGCATGTCGCTTCCCGACGGATCGACGGCCGAGGGGACTTTCTCATCGACTTTCCTGTGGCTGGGGCGGCACCGGCTGGACTTCTTCCTTGAGAACCTCGTGCCGCTGCCGGTGGTTGTCTTTCTTCTGATCGCCGTCGGAATCTGGCTGTTTCTCGGCTTCACGAGGCAAGGCCGGCTGATGTACGCGATCGGCTCGAACGAACGGGCCGCAGGCCTCGTGGGGACACCGGTCAGCCGCTACAAGATCATGGCCTACATGATCTCGGGCGTGATGGCTTCGGTCGGAGGGGTGCTTCTGGCCGCGCGGCTTGGACGGGGCGACATCGCCTCAGGCACCAACCTGCTGCTGGACAGCGTGGCCGCGGCCCTGATCGGCTTCGCCGTTCTGGGTGCCGCGCGGCCCAATGCCTTCGGGACGGCGACCGGGGCGCTTTTCGTGGGCATCCTGCTGCAGGGCCTGACGATGATGAACGCCCCTTACTACACGCAGGATTTCGTCAAGGGCGCGGTGCTGGTCATCGCCCTCGTATTCACCTTCTACCTGTCCTCGCGACGCGGGGTCGGGGGCCACTGACGTAACGGGAAACCAAGGGAGGACCCTATCATGTTCAGACGACACCTTTTGAAACTGGCCGGCGCCGCGGCGCTTGCCACGGGTACGGCACTGCCAATCGCGGCACAGGACATGCCCGCGCCGTTCGACGCACCGGAGGACGTGAAGATCGCGCTGGTGCGCTACCTGTCGACAGGCGACTTTTTCCAGTCATACCTTTCGGGCGTCGAGCAGCAGTCCGAGGCGCTCGGCGTCGATCTGCGCGTCTTCGACAGTCGCCAGGACGCGGCGCTGCAGGCCGACATGGTCGACCAGGCGATCGCGCTTGGCGTCGATGGGATCATCATCCAGCACGGCCTGACCGAGTCGATGAAGCCGGCCGCGCAGCGCGCCGTGGACGCGGGCATCAAGGTTGTCGCCTTCGACGTGAATGTCGAAAACGAAGCGATCCCGCAGGTGGAGCAGTCCGACTACATGCTGGCCAAGCTGGCCCTGGACCAGGCGATTGAGGATCACGGGACAGAGTTCACTGCGGGCTATGTCTACGTTCCCGGCATCGCGCCGCTCGACCGTCGCGACACGGCTTGGCAGGAGGTGAAGGAAGCCAATCCCGGCATCACCGAGGTGGCGCAGTTCGGCACGCTGGACAACCCGATCGCGAACTCGGTCGCCAACCAGGCCCGTTCAGTCCTGCAGGCCAACCCGACGATTAACGTCATGTTCGCGCCCTATGACGAATTCGCCAAGGGCGTGAAGATCGCCGTGGACGAGGCGGGGCTAACGCAGGACATCGACATCTACTCGGCCGATGTCTCGACCGCCGACATCGCGGCGATGCGCGAATCGGATTCGGCATGGGTCGCGACCGTGGCCACCAATCCGTCCGTCGTGGGCGAGGTTTCGGTGCGCACTTTGGCGATGATGCTGGCCGGCGAGGAGACAGAGAGCAACGTAATCGTGCCGCCGACGCTGATCACGCAGGACTTCCTCAACGAAAATGACGTGCAGAACATGGACCAACTGGGTGAGAAGTTGCCGCAGTTCCAGCACGCCGACGTTGCAATGACCGACTGGATGCCGCTCCCCGCGCGCTGATCCTCTACCCCTTGCTGGTCCGCCTCTTGGCGGGCCGGCCCCGACATGGAGCACCACAAGCCAATGCTGAACGGTATCGACAAACGCCTCACGCCGGCCCTTTTGCATTGCCTTGCGCGAATGGGTCACGGCGACGAACTGGTGATCGCCGATGCCAACTATCCGGCTGCCGCGACAGCCCGGCATTGCATCGTGACCGAACCGCTTCAACTGGCCGGCCTCGATGCCGCCGAAGCAGTGGCGGCGATGGTGACCCTGCTGCCGCTGGACGGTTTCAACGACTACTCGGCCCTGCGGATGCAAATCGACGGCGCCCCCGAGGAGATGGGCGAGGTGCACGCTGCCGTGCAGGAGGTGCTGACGCCGCATCTGCCCGAGGGCGGGAAGGTGTCCAGCCTCGACCGGCAGAGCTTCTATGTTCAGGCCCGGCAGGCTTTCGCCGTGGTGCAGACTTCGGAAATGCGACCCTTTGGCTGCTTCATCCTTCGAAAGGGGGTCGTCTTCTGACCCCGCGAATTTCGACGCGGCGCCCCGCCGCTCCGACCTGAGACAGCAAGATCGCTCGTGGCAAAGCGCGCCCGGGCAGTAGCGATGGAGTGTTGCAATGCGCAATGAAAAGACGACCGAGGAGGTGGCGCTCGGTATCCGGCGGCGCGTGTTCGAGCACGCGATGCGCAATAATGGCGGCTACCTCAGCCAGGCCTGCTCGGCGGCCGAACAACTGGCCTGGTTGTATAACGAGGAGCTGAAGCTGGGCGAGCCGACGCTGCCCGCAATCCCCGAGCCCTTCGGTGGTGTGCCCTCGGTGGACAACCCCGACTACCACACCGGTGCGGGCTACAACGGGCCTGCCGCGCCCGAATACGACCGGCTGTTCATCGCGCCAGCGCACTATGCGCTTGTGGCCTATGCGACGCTCATCGAGACCGGTCGCATGGCCCCGGAAGGGTTGGAGATGTTCAACAAGGACGGGTCCTCGGTCGAAATGATCGGGGCCGAGCATTCGCCGGGCATGGAGGTGCACAACGGCACCCTCGGTATCGGCCTGTCGACCGCCGCCGGGCTGGCCTATGGCCGCAAGCGCAAGGGCGAGCCGGGGCGCACCTGGGTCTTCATGTCCGACGGCGAGGTGCAAGAGGGCCAGACCTGGGAGGCCGTGCAGGCCTGCGCCTTCCACGGCATCGACACCCTCTATGCCGTCATGGACGTCAACGACCAACAGTGCGACGGAGCGATGTCTAGCGTGATGGAGGTGGGCGACATCCGGACCAAGTTCCGCAACTTCGGCGCGCATTGCGTCGAAGTGGATGGGCACGACCTGACCGCCATCCGCGACGCGGCGGCCGAGGCGCACGAGGGCCGGCCCCTGATCATCCTCGCACGGACCTCGCCGTTCCACACCATGCCGATCCTGGAGGAGCGTTTTCCGCGCCTTCACTACGTGCGCTTCAAGTCCGAGGACGAACGCGCGCGCTTCAATACCTCGATCGCCGAAGACCTCGGCGTCGAGCCCATCGACTACGCCCACTGAGGAGGCCGCGACATGGTTGAAATGGTATCCCGCCCCTATGCCTCGGCCTTCGAGGAATTCGCGGCCGGCAATCCCGAGATCCTGTGCATGTCCGCCGACCTGACGTCTTCCTGCGAGATCGACGGCTTCCGTGACCGGCACCCGGATCAGTTCATCTCGATGGGCATGGCCGAGCAGAACATGATGAGCTTTGCAGGCGGTCTGGGGCTGGCCGGTTTCCGGCCGTTCATCCACACCTTCGGCGTCTTCATGTACCGCCGTCCCTACGACCAACTGATGGCGTCGATCGCCTATCCCCGGCGCAAGGTGCGGCTAATGGGCTTCTTGCCGGGCGTCACCACGCCAGGCGGCATGACCCACCAATCGATCGAGGATATCTCGGTCATGCGGTCTATCCCCAATATGTCGATCCTTGAGACCGGTGATGCGACCGAGGTCGAGAGCATCTGCGAAGCCGCCGACAGCATCGATGGTCCGGTGTGGTGCCGCGTCCTGCGCGGCTCCGTGCCGCGCCTCTTCGACACGCCGATCAAGGTCGGCGAGATGCGGGTGCTGTCCGAGGGCGACGATATCCTAGTTGTCACCTCCGGCATCACCACGGAAGAGGCGATGCGCGCCCGCTCGGCGCTGTCGCGGGCGGGGCTGTCGATCCGGCATATCCACCTGCATACGATCAAGCCTTTCGATCACAAGCAGCTTCTGGACCATATCGGGTCGGTGAAGCACGGCGTCGTCACGCTTGAGAACCACGTGACCGAGGGTGGCATCGGGTCGCTCGTGGCCGAGACGATGGCCGATGCCGGCGTCGGCAAGCGGCTGGTCCGGCTGGGTCTGAAGGACACCTATGCGCATGGCGGGTCACGCCCCTACTTGATGCGCTATTACGGCCTCGATGCGCTTGCCCTCGTGGGCGGGATCGAGGACCTGATCGGCCAGCAGTTCGGCATTTCCGAGGATGACCTGGACTCAGCCCGGGTCGAGGATGTGCATTCGCTGGTCAAGGCCGAGGCGCTCTGATGGAGCGCTTCGATGTCACCTATCGCATCGTTGCCGACGACCGGGCCGACGCCGAAAGCCGCACCGCGAATATAGCGCTGGAGGACACGGTCGAGATTCCGCGCGACGTCGTCCCGGCCGGCTATGTCGAGGACGTTGTTCTCGGCCGGGTCGAGGATGTCTCGGCCATGGATGAGGGCGTCTGGCTGGGTCGAGTGAGCTATCACATCGACGCGGTCGGGCACGAGCTGCCGCAGCTCCTGAACGTGGTGCTCGGGAACGCTTCAATCCTGCAGGGCGTCAAGGCGATCGCTCTGACACCGAACGACGACCTGCGCGCGCGCTTTCCCGGCGCGCGTTTCGGGGCCGCGGGGCTGCGCCAGATGACAGGGCGCGCCCATGGCGGCTACGTCTGTCCGGTAATCAAGCCGCAGGGCTCCTCGTCCGAAGCCCTGGCCCGATTGTGTTACCTTACGGCGCGCGCCGGCGCAGGGATCGTCAAGGAAGACCATGGGCTTGCCAATCAGGACGCTGCGCCGTTCCGCGAGCGCGTGACGCTGGCCGCCGAGGCCGTTGCGCGGGCCAATGCAGAGCGCGCCGAGGCGGGTGACGCGACACAGGCGCTCTATTTCGCCAACATCGGCGGGCATGGCGACCAGGTTCGCGAGCTTGCAATGCACGCTCAGGAGGCAGGGGCCCACGGGGTTCTGCTTATTCCAGGGCTCTTCGGCTTCGACGCGATGAACCGGCTGGCGCAGGATCCTGATTTCGCACTTCCGATCATGGCGCATCCAAGCCACCTTGGACCCTACGTGCTGTCGCCGGATCACGGCTATTCCCATGGGCTGCTCTTGGGGACGCTGATGCGGCTGGCGGGGGCGGATATCTCGGTCTTCCCGAACCACGGCGGGCGTTTCGGCTTTTCCCTCGCGCAATGCGAAGAAATCGTCGCG
>JAAAPE010000142.1 GCA_009908385.1 Gammaproteobacteria bacterium | reverse complement strand
GCCAGCGGATGGAAGGCCCCGGATCAAGTCCGGGGCTACAGGAGTCGCGCTGTGGTGGGCAAGTAAGCGCGAAGTGCGCGTCACCATTCCAATTTCCCTGTAGTCCCGGCCACCGAGCCGGGACCTTCTCGAACGTAGGTGCCAGCGGATGGAAGGCCCCGGATCGAGTCCGGGTCTAAAGGAGTGGCGATGTGGTCGGCACTCAGGCGCGGAGTGCGCGTCACCTTTCCAATTTCCCCGTAGTCCCGGCGGCCAAGCCGGGCTCAAGGGTGATGGTGGGTGCGTCGGCTGGGGATGAGGCTGTCGAGCAGGAGCAGGATGACGCCGACGACAATGGCCGAGTCGGCCAGGTTGAAGGCGGGCCAGTGCCAGCCGGCATAGTGGACGTCGATGAAGTCGACGACGTAGCCGAAGCGCAAGCGGTCGATGAGGTTGCCGATGGCGCCGCCGATGACGAGTGCCAGCGCCGAGGGCAGCAGGCGGGCGCGGTGCGGCAGGCGCCACAGCCAGACCAGCAGGACCGCGACGATGATCACCGCCACGGCCGAGAGGAACCAGCGCTGCCAGCCGCTGCCGCCGGCCAGGAAGGAGAACGCCGCGCCCGTGTTGTGAGCCAGCGTCATGTTGAGCCAGGAGAACACGGCGTTCGGGCGGTAGAGCTCCAGGTGCTGCATGGCCAGCTGCTTGGTGAACAGGTCGAGCGCGACCACGACCGCGGCCATCAGCAGCCACAGCCCGTACCGTGCCGGCCTCATGGGCAACATCGTGCTATCCCCAATACCGGGTCTCGCCCGGCCCTTCGACATTCTCCACGCAGCGGCCGCACAGCTCGGGATGCCTGTCGTCGCTGCCGACGGAGTCGCGGTGGTGCCAGCAGCGCGCGCACTTGGCGTGTTCGGTCGGCTTGACCGCGACCTTCAGGGCGTCGCCGTCGATCTCGGCCGTCTCCATCGGCTCGGCCACCGGCGCCAGGTGCACGTCGGACGAGATGAAGAAGAAGCGCAGCTCGTCGCCGACGGACGCGAGCTCTTCGGCCAGCGTGCCGGAGGCCTCCAGCGTGATCTCGGCCGCCAGCGAGGCGCCGATGGTCTTGTCACGCCTGAGCTGCTCGAGCCAGGGGCCGACCACTTCGCGCACCTTGCGCAGGCGCTTGATGCGGGTCCGGTTGGCCGCCTCACACGCCTCGAGCCCGTCGTACCAGGTCGCGAACATCACCGACTGGTCGCGCTCGCCCGGCATCTCCTGCCAGATCTCCTCGGCGGTGAAACTGCAGATCGGCGCCAGCCAGCGCACCAGCGCCTCGAGGACGTGGTGCATGGCCGTCTGCGCCGAGCGGCGGGCCGGGTGATCCTCGGGCAGCGTATAGAGACGGTCCTTGATGATGTCGAGGTAGAACGCACCCATGTCGACCGAGCAGAAGTGGTGCACGCCCTGGTAGATGTTGAGGTAGCGGTAGTTGCGGTAGGCGTCGGTGACCTCGTCCTGCAGTCGCGCGGCCATGTCGACGGCGTAGCGATCCAGCGGCAGCAGCTCGTCGAGCGGCCGGGCGTGCTTGTCCGGCTCGAAACCGTCGAGGTTGCCCAGCAGGAAGCGCGCGGTGTTGCGGATACGCCGGTAGGCATCGGCGACGCGCTTGAGGATCTCGTCGGAGACGCTCATCTCCTGGCGATAGTCGGCGGCTGCCACCCACAGGCGCAGGATGTCGGCGCCGAGGGTCTTCATGACCTGCTGCGGGGCGACCACGTTGCCCTGCGACTTCGACATCTTCTTGCCCTCGGCGTCGACGGTGAAGCCGTGGGTGAGCACCTGCTCGTAGGGCGCGATGCCGTGCATGGCTACCGAGGTCAGCAGCGATGACTGGAACCAGCCGCGATGCTGGTCCGAGCCTTCCAGGTAGATGTCGGCCGGGCGCTTGAGTTCGCTGCGCTGATCGAGCACGCAGTGGTGGGTCACGCCCGAGTCGAACCACACGTCGAGGATGTCGGGAACGGGCTCGTACTGCTCCGGATCCACGCCCAGGCGCTCGGCGATGTCGTCGGCGTACCAGGCGTCCACGCCGTCGGACTCGACGATCTCGGCGAACTTGCGCAGCAGCTCGGGCGTGTCGGGGTGCGGCTGCTGGCTGTCGCGGTCGATGAAGAAGCCCAGGGGCACGCCCCAGGTCCGCTGACGCGAGATGCACCAGTCGGGGCGCGTTTCGATCATCGAGCGGATGCGTGCCTGGCCCCATTCGGGCACCCAGCGGACCTGGTCGATGGCCTTGAGCGCATCGTCGCGCAGGCCGTTCCGGTCCATGGCGATGAACCACTGCGGCGTGGTGCGGAAGGCGGTTGGCGTCTTGTGGCGCCAGCAGTGCGGGTAACTGTGGCCGAAGTCCTCGTCGGCCAGCAGGGTGCCGTTGTCGCGCATCGCCTCGACCAGCTTCGCGTTGGCCTTCCAGACGTGCTCGCCGCCGACCACCGCGGTGTCCTCGACGAACACGCCGCGCCCGTCGATGGGATTGACCACCGGCAGGTCGTATTCCAGGCCGACGTCGAAGTCGTCCTGGCCGTGTCCGGGGGCGGTGTGAACCGCACCCGTACCGGTTTCGGTCGTAACGTGATCGCCCAGGATCACCGGCACGTCGTCGCCGCGGTAGGGATGGTGGAGCTTGAGCAGCTCGAGCACGTCGCCCTTGACCGTGCCCAGCACCTCGACGTTGTCCAGGCCGATGCGCTCGGCCACGGATTCGCGCAGTTCGGTGGCGACCACCAGGTCGAGCTGCTTGCCGTCGCGCACGCCGCGCACCAGGTCGTAATCCAGCTCGGCGTTGAGGCAAACGGCCTGGTTGGCCGGGATGGTCCAGGGCGTGGTCGTCCAGATGACCACGCCGGCGTTGTCGGCCAGGCCGCTGGCGCCGAACAGCTTGCCCAGGGCCTCGACATCGACCGCCGGGAACAGCACGTCCACGGCCGTGGAGGTCTTGTCCTGGTATTCGATCTCGGCTTCCGCCAATGCAGAGCTGCAGTCGAAGCACCAGTGAACGGGCTTGACGCCGCGCTTGAGGTGGCCGCGCTCGACGATCTGCGAGAGCGCGCGCAGCATGTCGGCTTCGTACTTGAAGTCCTTGGTGGCGTAGGGGTGGGCCCAGTCGCCCAGCCCGCCCAGGCGCTTGAAGTCGTTGCGCTGGTTGTCGATCTGCTTCTCGGCGTATTCCCGGCACTTCTGCCGGAACGTGGCCGCGTCGACTTTCTGCCCGACCTTCCCCACCTTCTTTTCGACCTGCAGCTCGATGGGCAGGCCGTGGCAGTCCCAGCCCGGCACGTAGGGCGCGCGGTAGCCGGCCAGCAAGGCGCTTCGCACCACGAAATCCTTGAGGATCTTGTTGACCGCGTGCCCGATGTGGATGTCGCCGTTGGCGTACGGCGGGCCGTCATGCAGCACGAAGGTCTCACGACCCTCGGTCGCTTCCTGAAGGCGCTCGTAGAGACCGTTGGCGTACCACTGCTCGAGCATGCCGGGTTCGCGCTGGGCGAGCGACGCCTTCATCGGGAAAGCCGTTTTCGGCAGGTTGATGGTGTGCTTGTAGTCCATGCTTGATTGCTTCGCTTGTGGCAGCTTTCTCATTCCTGGCTCATTGGCCTGCGGACATCGAAATCCGAAGCACCAAATCCGAAATCCGAAACGAACCAGGCAAAGGCACGGCGCTGTTTCGAATTTCTGATTTCCAATTTGTTTCGGATTTCGTATTTCGAATTTCGAGTTTCAATTCCAGATCGTTCATTTCAATCGCTCGTCGGACGCAATGCATCCCGCGCCCTGTCGGCATCCCGCTCCATCTGCTTCGTCATCGCCTCGAGGTCGTCGAAGTGCTGTTCGCTTCGGATGAACTCGACGAACTCGACCTCGAGATGCTTGCCGTACAGGTCGCCATCGTAATCGAACAGGTGCACTTCGAGCAGCCAGTCGGTGCCGCCGAGTACCGGCCGGTGGCCCAGGCTGGCGACCCCGGGATGCGCGTCCAGGCCGTCGCCCGAGACCCGCACCGCCAGGATGCCGGTCAGGGCCGGCGGATCCGGTGGCCGGATGTTGACCGTCGGGAAGCCCAGGTCGCGGCCCAGGCGCCGGCCCCGCAGAACCCGGCCGGAAATCCGGTAGGGCCGACCCAGCAGGCGCTCGGCCTCGGCCAGCCGCCCCTCGAACAGGGCGGACCGGATGCGCGTCGAGGAAATCCGCTCGTCACCATCGGCGACCGCCTCGACCTGCTCGACCGAGAAGCCGTAACGCTTGCCGAGTTTCTTGAGCATGGCCACGTCACCGGCCGCGCGCGAGCCGAAGCGGAAGTCCGCGCCCACGATCACGCGCTCGGCGCGCGCGCCGCGGACGAGCACGTCGCGCACGAAGCGTTCAGGACTCTGCCGCGCGAACTCGGCGTCGAAGCGCAGCATGAACATCAGGTCCAGGCCCATGGCCCGCACCAGGCGAATCCTGTCGCGCACGTTGAGCAGGCGCGGCTGCGGCGACTCCGGCCCGAAGAAGGTCGCCGGCAGCGGCTCGAAACACATCAATGACGGCACCAGCTTTCCGGCGCCGCCACGGGCCGCCTCGATCAACGCCTGGTGGCCGAGGTGCAGACCGTCGAAATTGCCCACGGCCACCGACGTGGCGGGCAGCTTGTCGCGGTCGGGATTGAAGGATCGGACGAGTCGCATGGCAAGCTGCCGATTCTACCCGTCTTTCGGGCCCGGGAGCAGGGCTTTCGGCGCCGATGCCGACGGCCCGATCACTGATCGCCCACCCGCGCCGGCCGGACGAGGTGGCGCGGCCGCAGCCCCGTTGCCAGGAGCACCAGCGTATAGCTCGCCGCGCCGCAGACGATGACCACGGCCATCATGCCGGCCCGCCAGGCGGTCGAGCCGTCGAGCCAGCGCTCGACGTCGGGCTGGAGCCCGTAGAGCACCAGCGCCATGACCGCACAGCCGCCAAGGACCTGCGCGACCCGCCGCCAGGCGAGCCTGGGCATGAGCGACTGGTGCCGCAGACCGCGCCAGAGCAGCGTGGCGTTGAGCCAGCCCGACGCGCTCGACGCCAGGGCCAGTCCGGCATGAGCGCCGGGATGGTTGGCGAGCATGGCCATGAAACCGCCCTCGTCGGACCAGCCGGCCAGCCAGCCCGCGATCGCGACCACGAACAGCACGTTGAGGACCATGTTGACCACCAGCGACAGCACCGCGATCTTGACCGGCGTCTTGCTGTCCTGGCGCGAGAAATAGGCCGGCGCCAGTATCTTCACGCCGATGAAGCCCGGAAGCCCCAGGCAGTATGCGAGCAGGGCCCAAGCCGCCATGCTCGCGTCGCTCGCGGTGAAGGCGCCGTGCTGGAACAGGGTGATCACCAGCGGCTCGGCGACCAAGGCCAGCCCCACCGCGGCCGGCAGGGCGATGAGCAGACCGAGCGTGACCGCCCAGTCGAGCGTTGCCCGGTAGGCCTCGCGCCCGTTGCGCGCGTGCAGCGAAGACAGCGTGGGCAGGATGACCACCGACAGCGCCACCCCGAACATGCCCAGCGGAAACTCCATCAGGCGGTCGCCGTAGTAGAGCCAGGCCAGCGAGCCCGACGCCAGCAGCGAGGCGAAGAAGACGTCGAACAGCAGGCTCACCTGGGCGACCGAGGAGCCGAACAGGGTCGGCAGCATCAGGTTCATGATCCGCTTCACCCCGGGGTGCCGGAAATTCGGCCGGGGCAGCGGCAGCACATCGTGGCGCGCCAGAACCGGCAGCTGAACGGCCAGCTGGAGCACGCCGGCGGCCAGCACGCCCCAGGCCAGGGCCAGCACGGGCCGGTCGAACATCGGGCTGATCGCCACGGCAGCGGTGATCAGGGAGACATTCAGCAGCGCCGGCGTGAGCGCCGGCAGGGCGAAGCGACCGAGCGTGTTGAGAATCCCGCCGGCCAGGGCGGTCAGGGCGATGAACAGCAGATAGGGGAAGGTGACCCGGAGCATGTCGGCCGCCAGCGCGAAGGTCTCGGGTTCGTCGACGAAACCGGGGGCCAGAACCGCGACCATCCACGGCGCCGCGAACACCCCCAGCGAGGTGACGATGAGCAGCACCGCCAGCAGGGTTCCGGCGGTCGCGTCGATCAGCGACTTGAGGCTTTCATGGTCGTGTTTTTCCCGGTACTCGTTGAGCACCGGCACGAAAGCGAGCGAAAACGAGCCCTCGGCGAACAGGCGCCGCAGGAAATTCGGGATCTTGAAGGCGAAGACGAACGCATCCATCGCCGGCCCCGCCCCGAACCAGCGCGCCAGAACCACGTCGCGCACGAAGCCCAGGACGCGCGAGACCAGCGTCATGGAGCTGAAGGAAAACAGGCTCCGCATCAACGCCACGGCGCCACGCTCCTGGCCGGGACTCCCAGGGAGGAGAGGCCCGCCCTGAAACCTGAAACCGGAAACCGGAAACCTGCGCGCGCAACAAGCGCGCGCCCTTGACTGGCCGCCATCTTCACCCGATAATAGCCGGCTTGATTAAACACTGATCGTATTTTCTTAGGAGATTCCAAGTGGCCAATAGCGTATCCGCCCGGAAGCGTGCCCGCCAGGCCGAGAAGAATCGGCAGCATAACGCCTCACAGCGCTCCTACGTGCGCACCAAGATCAAGCAGGTGCTGCGCGCCATCGAGTCGGGCGACAAGACCGCCGCCGAGGAAGCCTACAAGTCTGCAGTGCCGGCCATCGACAGTTCCGTGTCGAAGGGCATCATGCACGCCAACAAGGCCGCCCGCCACAAGTCGCGGCTCAACCAGCACATTCGTTCGATGGCCTGAGCCATCTCGGGCAAGAGCCGAACACGAAAAAGCCGCGCCCGAGAGCGCGGCTTTTTCTTTGCCTGCCTTCCGGCTTACCAGCCCTGCACGCCCGGCAGGTCGTCCGGGAAGCTTAGGCGGTAGCCCACGGTCAGGTCCAGAGCGCCGCCGGCCGGCAGTTCGCGATCCCAGGCCAGGACGCCCGGCCGCTCGTCGATGTCGCGGCGGTCTGGCTGCGTGCTCGACTCGGTCATCGCCACCTCGATACGCTCGTCGCGCGAGACCGGCATGGCGTCGAAGACGGTCAGGTCGATCGCTCGCGAATGGCCATTGCTGATCGAAATCCGGTGGACGCGGGTCAGCACGTTCGACTTGCGCAGCATGCCCTCGGTCGAACGGTCGTCGCGCACCATTTCGTACTCGACCGTGATCCGGTCGTCGACGCCGAAGCTGGAAGCCAGCTCTTCGCCCGGCGCCACGCCGGCGAATCGCGTCTGCCCGACCAGCGTGTCGTCCTGGTAGAGCGTCGCCGAGCCCGGCGGCAGCGCCAGGTCGCCTTCCCAGCCGCCTTCGGCGTAGAGCCAGGCGGTCGGCTGGTAGCGCGGGACGGTGCGCGCGCTCAGGGCCACATCCACCCGGTGCGCGTCAAGGCGGAAACGATGCGGCTGGTTATCGGCCGCCACGCTGGCGCGGCCAGGGACGCGGTAGGCCTGGGTGTATTCGTTGCCAACGAGCTCGGCGGAAGCCCAGTCGGCCTGCGCCCCGGCCGCCGGCGCTTGCATCGCGACTTCGGCTTCGGACATGAGCTGGCGCGTCCGGTCGGCCTTGGCGGCGGGCTCGGGACTGACCACGTCGACCCACCACGACGAGACCTCCGGCAGGCGCCCGCCGGCCGAGGGGCGAGACAGCGACAGGTGCAGCTCGGCCTCCGACCAGTCCTCGCCGGTGCGCTGGCGCACTTCGGCGAACTGCACGATCTCAAGCTCGCCGGCCCCGGTATCCAGGCGCCACTCGTAGACCGGCCGCCAGTAGGCACCGCCGACGGTATATTCAACGGTGAATCGCGCGGTGCCTGCCGAAGCGCTCTCGTAGGCCAGCGCGAGCGCCAGGGTGTCCTGCTGTCGCTGGCCGAGGTCGGCCAGTTCCTGTTCGAGGCGCTGGATCTCCTTGTCCAGTTCGCGCCGGTCCACCTGCAGCTGTCGGCGGGCCGACAGCACGTCCTCAGCGCCGCTGCCGACGGTCCGGACCGCATCGCTCCAGCCGTCGAGGGAAAGCTTGGCGTCGCCCTGCCCCGCCCCCCCGGCCAGCGAGCGAAGCAGCACGAGCTGCATCTCCCGCGCCTCGATGTCGTCGTCGATCGCGCCACGCTCGTCTCGCAGTTCCTGTAGACGAACTTCCAGCTCCCGGGCCCGCTCGCTCACGCGCTCGCTGCCGCGCACGGTCTCGAGCTGGTAGGCGCCCAGGCGCAGGCCTTCCGGCCCGGTCGCGGCAATGCGCAGGCTGTCGCGCGACAACCCGATGGGGAGGTCGGAGCGGGTCAGCTCGCCCGAGCCGGCCTCGATATCGACCTCGAACACCCGGGTGACCGTGGCGCGGTCGGGAAAGACGGTGACCGATTCGACGGCGGCAGCCGCCGGCGGGAGCCAGGAAAGAAAGACCAGTACGGAAAGAAATCTGAGCATCGCGGTTCTCCAGTGAGTGACACTGCAAACAACGCGGCTTGACGCGGGAAGGGGTTAAACCATAGCCGAAAAATCCGGACGCGGACTCAATCGACCGGGATTTCGTCGTCCTCCTGCCCCTCGCCGCCCCGCTGTTCTTCGAGGTAGTTCATCACGTCCCAGCTCAGCTTGTCCAGTCCCTTCCGGGCCACGGAGGACACGGCGTACCAGGGCGCGCGCCAGTCGAGCTTTTCGACGATCTCCGCGGCGGTATCGCGCGCGAGCTCGTCGTCGAGCTGGTCGATCTTGGTCAACACCAGCCAGCGCTCGCGGCCGGCCAGCTCTTCGCTGAAACGCGACAGCTCGCGCTCCAGGGCGCGAACCTGGTCGGCCGGATCGCTGCCGTCGACGGGCGCGATTTCGACCAGGTGCAGCAGCAACCCGGTGCGCTGCAGGTGCTTGAGAAACTGAGTGCCCAGACCGGCGCCCTCGGCCGCGCCCTCGATCAGGCCGGGGATGTCGGCGATCACGAAGGACCGACCGGGCTCCAGGCTGACCACGCCCAGGTTGGGGTGCAGCGTGGTGAAGGGATAGTCGGCGACCTTCGGCCGGGCCCCGGATACCGCGCTGATCAGAGTGGACTTACCGGCGTTGGGAAAACCCAGAAGGCCGACGTCGGCGAGCACCTTAAGCTCTAGGTGCAGATCGCGCGCCTCGCCGGGCGTGCCCGGCGTGGACTGCCGCGGCGTGCGGTTGGTGGACGACTTGAAGTGGATGTTGCCCTTGCCGCCGTGGCCGCCGCGCGCGACGAGCAGCCGCTGGTCGTGATCGAGCACTTCACCGATCAATTCACCGGTCTCCACCGCCCGAACGATGGTCCCCAGTGGCACGCGAATGACCACGTCCTCGGCGGACTTGCCGGTGCGCTGTCGACCCGCACCGGGCTGGCCGTTCTTCGCCTTGAAGTGGCGCGCGTGCCGGAAATCGGCCAGGGTGTTGAGCCCGGAGTCGCCCTCCAGCCAAACGTCCCCGCCGTCGCCCCCGTCTCCGCCGTCGGGGCCGCCCTTGGGAATGTACTTCTCGCGCCGGAAACTCACGCAACCGTTCCCGCCGTTACCGGCCATCACGCGAATACTGGCTTCGTCGACGAACTTCATGCTGGCAGTTTACTCGGTCGTAGTGGGGTTGGCGGGGGCTGAAGGCAGCAAAATCTTTGAAACGCAAAGACGCTAAGCAGCAAAGGACGCGAAGAAAATCCAAAAAGCAATGGGATTCGATGCGAATTTCCCGAATCGCGAATCGGCCTAAATGCTTGTTTTCAGATTCTATTTATTTTTTGTTCTTTAGCTTTGCGTTCTTTGCT
>JAAAPE010000122.1 GCA_009908385.1 Gammaproteobacteria bacterium | reverse complement strand
CCGATCGTGCGCCCGGCTGATAGGTTCGAGACTTGCGGCCTGGACAAGCCAGCCGCAATGCGACCCCAGCAACCCGGAGAAACCGGATGATCCTCACCGCCGCCGTCGACTGGCTGACCCACTCGGTCGGCCGCTCGGATATCCAGGACCTGGCCGTGGCCGCCCTCGAAGCGAGCTACGACTCGATCCTCATCACCGATGCCGACCTCGACCATCCGCGCATCGTCTACGTCAATCCCGCCTTCTGCCAGATGACGGGCTGGGGGCGCGAGGAGGTCCTGGGCAAGACCCCGGCGATCCTCCAGGGCGAGGAAACCGATCGCGCGGTCACCCAGCGCCTGCGGCGCGCGCTCGAGGCCGGTCACGAGTTCGAGGGACGCACGATCAACTACCGCAAGGACGGGCAGCGCTTCCACATCGAATGGCGAACCTCGCCGGTCCGAAACCACGGGGGAGAAGTCACTCACTACCTCGCGATCCAGCGCGACATCACCGCCCAGGTGCGGCTGCTGCGTCGACTCCAGGAACGGGCCGATTCGGACGCCCTGACCGACCTGCTCAATCGGGACGCCGGCGAGCGGGCACTACGGGCGCAAATACAAAAAGCCGGCGAATCGGAGCAGCCTCTGAGCATCGTGCTGCTCGACATCGACCACTTCAAGCCGATCAACGACGAGCACGGCCACGGCATGGGCGACCTGGTGCTCGAGCGCATCGGACGCCTGATCACCCAACGCCTCAATCGCCAGGACTTCGGCATGCGCTGGGGCGGGGAAGAGTTCATGCTGGTGCTGCTGGACACGGCGCTCGAGGAAGCCGGCCTGGCGGCCGAAGCCTTCCGCAAGCTGATCGCCACAACCGGCTTCCACGACGAGATCCGGGTCACTGCCAGCTTCGGGGTCGCCCAGTGGCGCCCGGGCGAGGATGTCGATGCGCTTTTCGATCGAGCCGACGCAGCGCTCTACGAGGCCAAGCGCGATGGACGCGACCGCGTCTGCCTTGCCGATCGCTGAGTCCCGACGCCCGCCGCGTTATCGGCGGTAGAGAAATTCCTGCATGCCGTTGCCCAGCAACATGGTCTTCTCGGAGCCGAAACCGGGCAGCCGTTTTTCCAGCTCCTTGGGGCTGTAGCGCGGCGCGGGTATCGCATTCGGATCGCCGGATGCCGGATCGGCCAGCAGCTCGAGCCCGGTCGGCGCAAAGGAAGCCGGTCTGGCGGGCATGCGCGTGGCCTGGTACTCGATCAGGGCGTGCAGGCGGGCCTGCGGCGAAACCCGTTCGGTCAGGCGCCGTCCCAGCGCCTCGATCACGGCCGGCGGCAGGTAGTTGAGCAGGTTCCAGCACAGCACCAGGTCGACTTGCTCGCCCCGTGCCGGCGGCAGCAGGCCGTCGAGCCAGCGCTCGAGTGCCTGGGGCCCGCCTTCGGCTTCCGGGTCGGGCAAGGCATCGAGGCGGGCGGGCAGGTCGGCGACATCGAGCCGGCAGCGGTAGCGGCCGAACAGCGCGATCGTGCCGGCCCGCGCCCGACCGAGGTCGAGCACGACGTGGCGCCGATCGTCGTCGAAGGCCTCGACGGCGGTCGAGAACAACGGCGCGCGAATCGGATCCGGCCCGCCCGCCTCGAGCGGGGCTGCGGCATTGCCGTTCATTCAGGCCCGACCGGTACGACGCTTCAGTGGCTGACGGGCTTGCCGGCTTCCGATCCGGACTTGCCGGCGTCGGAACCGGGCTTGCCCGATCCGGTGTCGGAGTGCGGCGACTCGCTCTTGGCGCCCGCGCTCGAGGCGGCGGACTTCTGCCCGGAAAACGCCTTGCTGAGGGTCTCGCCCTTGGCGTCCATGTCGATCGAGCCGTTGAACTGGGCGCCGTCCTCGAGGCTCACGCGCGGTGCAGCGATGCTGCCCTTGACCCGCGCGGACTTGCGGATGACGACCTGCTCGGACGCGATGAGATTGCCGTCCATCCGGCCGTCGACGTAGATCGAGTGGGCGTAGATATCGGCGGCCACATCCCCCTGGTTGCCGATCGTCACGCTGTTGTTCTTGAGTTCGACGGTCCCCTTGACCTTGCCTTCGATGACCAGGTCCTCGTCGCCTCGGAGCTTGCCGTCGACGTCGATCGACGGGCCGATCATGGCCGTGCCGTTCGAGCTGCGCGGCGCCGGACGCGGCGCACTGGCGGTCTCGGTGCTGCGGCTCGCGCCGGCGACGGCTTCGGATTCCTGTTGTTCGCGCTTGTTGAACATCCTCGTGTCCTGCTTGGGGGATTGGGGGCTGTTCAAGCTACTCCCGGGCGGGCCAACGGTCAAGTATGCAGCCGGGCAGGCGGTGAATTTCGCTTCCTGGCCGGGTCATTCTGAGATGAGTTTCACGCTGCGCCCGGGTCATCGGAGACGGTCGCGGAATAACCAGGATGCCATCGCGCGGGCTATCGAACGCCATGGCCAGAGAATGGGAATGAGACTGTGCCCGCGCTCATGTCGGGCACAGTCCATGCCGGGGTCTACTGGCGCTCATCCTGATGGGGTTGATAGACCACCTCGGCGTCGACGTCGGTCAGGTTGCCGCCACCGTCGTAGGTCGGCGTGATGTTGTCGATCCAGGCCCCGTCCGCACCGTGATCGGTGTAGATGATCTTCCGGGCGATCTCGTCACTCGGGCCATTCAGGATCGGGCCATCATCAGACGGCCCTGAAGAGTTTTGCTGGGTCGGGGGCGCACCACCGGATTCCGGCGGGATGCTCGACGGAATGTCCGTCATCTGAACCTCGAGCAGACTGCCGTCATCCACGTCCGTGACCGTAAGCAGGTAATAGCCGCCGACATCCCTGAAGTCGACGCAGACATCGTCGTAACAATCTTCGGCCGCCGCTGTCTTCGACAGCCCGACGAGCGCAAGGACGAGTAATGACAGGAAGGGGAATTTCCGTCTCATCGGGGTCTCCTTACCGTGTGCCAACGCGTGGTCTACTGACCAACGCGGAAGCGACCCTAACAAGACTCATTTTTTTGCGTCAAACCCCAATCGCCTGAGCCCGGAGCGCCTTTGAACGACGGCATGCGGGGAAGAATCCGGGCCGGATAGCCGGCCCGGAAGACGACTCACTCCAGGTCGAGGAAGCTTCTGAGCTGTTCCGAGCGGGTCGGGTGGCGCAGCTTTCGCAGCGCCTTGGCCTCTATTTGCCGGATGCGCTCGCGGGTGACGTCGAACTGCTTGCCGACCTCCTCGAGCGTGTGGTCGGTGTTCATGTCGATGCCGAAGCGCATGCGCAGCACCTTGGCCTCGCGCGGGGTCAGGCCCGAGAGCACCTTCTGAACCGTATCGGTCAGGCCGGTGGTGGTGGCCGTGTCGATCGGCGAGAGGATGTTGGCGTCCTCGATGAAATCGCCCAGGTGCGAATCCTCGTCGTCGCCGATGGGCGTCTCCATGGAGATCGGTTCCTTGGCGATCTTGAGCACCTTGCGCACCTTGTCTTCCGGCATTTCCATGCGCACGGCCAGCTCTTCCGGGGTCGGCTCGCGGCCCATTTCCTGCAGCATCTGGCGCGAGATCCGGTTGAGCTTGTTGATCGTCTCGATCATGTGCACCGGGATGCGGATAGTACGCGCCTGGTCGGCGATCGACCGGGTGATGGCCTGGCGAATCCACCAGGTCGCGTAGGTCGAAAACTTGTAGCCGCGGCGGTATTCGAACTTGTCGACCGCCTTCATCAGGCCGATGTTGCCTTCCTGGATGAGGTCGAGGAACTGCAGGCCGCGATTGGTGTACTTCTTGGCGATCGAGATCACCAGGCGCAGGTTGGCTTCGACCATTTCCTTCTTGGCGCGACGGGCCTTGGCCTCGCCGATCGACATGGCGCGGTTGAGCTCGAGCAGCTCGCCCACCGGAATGCGCTGGTCGCGTTCGAAGCGGGCCAGCCTATCCTGCAGTTCGGCCAGTTCGTCGGCGTGACCCTTCATGGCCTTGGCCCACTGGCTGCGGCGTCGAAGCAGGCCCTGGAGCCATTCGGAGTCGGTGGCGTTGTCGCGGAAGCTGGTGATGAACTCCTTGCGCGGCATGCCGCAGCGTTCCACGCAGATCTGCATGATCGAGCGCTCGACGTCGCGGGTACGGGCCACCTGGAAGCGCATGCGGTCGATCAGGTAGTCGAACAGGCGCGGCGGCAGCTTCAGGCGCATGAACTGCTCGCCGATCAGGTCGCGCAGTTCCGACGCCTTGGGGCTGTTGGCGCCGTAGCGGTCGTAGAGCTTGAGGAAGCGCTCGTGCAGCCCCTGCATTTCGGCAAAGAACTGCGTGACCTGCTCGGGGTCGGGCAGCGTGTTGACCGTCGGCGCCGGCTTGTCCTCGTCTTCTTCCTCGTCCTCGTCGATGTACTCGGCCTCTTCCTCGACCGCGGCTTCCATCGCGTCCTGGGAGATCAGCTCCATCTCGGCGAGCAGCGTCGGGTTGATGAAGCCGCTGACCAGTTCGTTCAGACGCAGGTTGCCGGCCTTCCACATCTCGACTTCCTCGAGCAGCGTGGTGATCGTGCCGGGGAAGCGGGCAAGCGCCTGGTTGACCTGGTTGAGGCCGTCCTCGATGCGCTTGGCGATGTCGATTTCGTCCTCGCGCGTGAGCAGGGAGACCGAGCCCATCTCGCGCATGTACATCCGCACAGGATCGGTCGTTCGGCCCAACTCGGTTTCCACCGCCGCGAGGGCCGCCTCGGCGTCCTGCTGGGCGGTTTCGTCGTCGGTGTCGGTGCTGGCCGAATCGTTGAGGATCAGGGCATCGGCGTCTTCGGGCTCCTCCTCGAAGACCTTGATGCCCATGTCGTTGATCATGTTGACGATGTCCTCGATCTGGTCGGGATCGACAATGTCGCCGGGAAGATGATCGTTGACCTGGGCGTAGGTCAGCCAGTGTCCCTGTTCACGCCCTTTCTGGATCAGCTGCTTGAGCTGGGACGGTCGCGGTGCGTTTTCCATAGATGCAGTTTCAGATTTCATTCCGTTCTCTCGTCGAGGCGCTGACCGAGGAGTCGGCGCAGCTCGCTGGTCCGGTCTTCATCCAGCCCCCCTTCATTCAGTTGGGCCTGCTGAAGCTCGCGAATTCGTACCTTTATCATCTGACGACGTATTCTGGCGAGAGTTTGTGTCAACGCCTCCGGCATGGCCTCGGCGTCGCCGATCACCTCGCGCGTCGCCAGGCGCGCCAGCCAGGGCGCTTCGGGTCTCTCGCGCCAGCTTTCCAACAGCTTAGCCGTAGAAAATTGGGGCTTGTGACGGCAAAAGTCAATCAGTTCGCCGAGGAAATCCGCCCCGCGGACCTTTCCCGGGCCTTTCAGGCAGTCTTCCGGCAGCCCCGCGGCCAGCGCCGGACGCTGCACGATCAGCGCGACGGCGTACTGGACCGGCGTGAGCGGGCGGTCGTCGCGCTCGCCGGACGAGCGGGACGGAGCGGGTGGCGCCGGCGGCTGGCCGACGCCGGCATGACCGCTTCGGCGCTCGAGCTCCTCGCGCATCAGGTCGGCGAACGGCCCGGCCGGCAGCTTCTCGAGATACGGCTCGGCCAGGGCCACCAGCCGGGCGCGTCCGTCGAGCGTTGTCATGTCGAGCGACTCGGCCAGGTGATCGAAGAAGAAGGCCGACAGCGGCCTCGCCTCGTCGAGCATGCCCTTGAGCGCATCGGCGCCCCGGCCGCGCACCAGCGAGTCGGGGTCCTCGCCCTCCGGCAGGAACAGGAATCGGACCTCGCGATTGGACTTGAGTTCCGGAAGCGCCGCTTCCAGGCCGCGCCAGGCAGCCTGACGGCCCGCTCGATCACCGTCGAAGCAGAACACCACCACGGGCGAGGCGCGAAACAGCAGGCTCATGTGCTCGGACGTGACCGAGGTGCCCAGCGTCGCCACGGCGTTGTCGAAGCCGAACTGGAACAACGCCGCGGCATCCATGTAGCCCTCGACCACCAGGATGCGTTCGGGCAGTCCGCCCCGACGCACGTTGAACAGCCGGTAGAGTTCCCGGCCCTTGTGAAAGACCGGCGTCTCGGGCGAGTTCATGTATTTCGGCCCGCGCTCGCCCAGACTGCGTCCGCCGAAGGCGATCACCCGACCGCGGCGGTCGTGGATGGGAAACATCACCCGGTCGCGAAACTTGTCGGTCAGCCGGCCATCGCGGCGGGTCGCCAGCCCGGCCTCTTCGATCTCCTGCTGCCGGAAGCCTTCGTTGATCAGGCCATCGGACAGCGCCTGCCAGGCATCGGGAGCATAGCCGATGCCGAATTCGTCGACGGTGACCTTGTCGAACCCGCGCGACTTGAGGTAGGCGCGTGCCGGCTCGCTGTTGCCGAGCTGTCGCCGAAAGAAGGTCTGCGCCTGGGCCAGGGCCTGGTAGAGGCGATCGTATTGCCGCACCGGCGACTGCCCGGCCTCGCGCGGCACTTCCAGGCCGGCGGTGTGCGCCAGCTCCTCGATTGCCGCGGGAAACTCGAGCCCGTCGTACTGCATGACGAAGCCGATCGCCGTGCCGTGGGCGCCGCAGCCGAAGCAGTGGTAGAACTGCTTGTCGGAACTGACCGTGAACGAGGGCGTCTTTTCGTCGTGGAAGGGGCACAGCGCCTTGTGCTCACCGCGTCCGGCCGGCTTGAGGTCGACCCGGGCGCCGATCACCTCGACGATGTCGATACGCTCCAGAAGGGATTCAATGAAGGATTCGGGGATGCGGCCGGCCACGCGTGCGCCCAGTCCAGCGCGCCGGGATCAGGCCGAAAGCCGGGAACGAACGAGGCCGGAAACCCTGGCCATGTCGGCGCGGCCCTGAAGGCGCGGCTTGAGCAGCCCCATGACCTGCCCCATGCCGCTCATGTCGCTCGCACCGCTTTCGGCGATGGCATCGTCGACGGCCGCGTGTATCTCTTCCTCGGAAAGCTGCTCGGGCAGGTAGTCCTCGAGCACCGCGATTTCCGACTCCTCGACCTCGGCCAGTTCGGGTCGGTTGCCCTCGCGGTACGTTTCGGCCGACTCGCGGCGCTGCTTGATCTGCTTCTCGATCACGGCAAGGGTCTGGGCGTCGTCGAGCTCGATGCGCTCGTCGATTTCGCGCTGCTTGACCGCAGCGGTGATCATTCGAAGGATTTTCAGGCGCGACTTGTCGCCAGACCGCATGGCCTGCTTGACGTCATCGTTGAGGCGTTCTTTCAGCGACATGACCGGGCCGGCCTGGCGAGAAGTTGCGTAGAATGGATGCTCAGTAGAGCCGCTTGCGGTTGACCCGCTCGCGCGAGAGCTTACGCAGGTGGCGCTTGACGGCCGCGGCCTTCTTGCGCTTGCGTTCCTGGGTCGGCTTCTCGTAGAACTCGCGGCGACGTGCTTCGGCGACGACGCCGGCTTTTTCACAAGAGCGCTTGAAGCGACGCAGGGCGTACTCGAACGGCTCGTTTTCCTTGACCTTGACGCTGGGCATTAAAATTCCCTATCCAGAGCTTGTGGAAAGCTGACCATTATAAACCGGCCAGGACCCGACGTGCAAAATATTCTCGGCATCGAAACCTCCTGCGACGAAACCGGCGTGGCGCTCTACAGCGCCGACCGGGGCCTCGTCGGCGACCTGGTCTACACCCAGGCCGATCATGCCGCCTATGGCGGCGTGGTGCCGGAACTGGCCTCGCGGGATCACGTCCGCAAGCTGCCCGGCATGGTGCGCGAGCTGCTCGACCGTACCGGGACGAGCGCCGAAGCGCTCGATGCAGTGGCCTACACGGCCGGGCCGGGACTGGCCGGGGCGCTGCTGGTCGGGGCGGCGACCGGCGTGGCCCTGGCCGCGGCGCTGGACGTGCCGGCCATCGCGGTGCACCACATGGAGGGCCACCTGCTCTCGCCGCTGCTGGAAGACCCCGCGCCCGCCTTTCCCTTCGTGGCGCTGCTCGTATCCGGCGGCCACACCATGCTGGTGGCCGTCGAGGGCTTCGCCCGCTACCGACTGCTCGGGGAGACGCTCGACGACGCCGCCGGCGAAGCCTTCGACAAGACCGCCCGCCTGCTCGGACTGGGCTACCCCGGCGGGCCGGAGGTCGCGCGCCTGGCCGAGAATGGCGACCCGGACCGATTCGAATTTCCCCGCCCGATGACCAACCGGCCCGGGCTGGATTTCAGCTTCTCGGGCCTGAAGACGCACACCCGCGAACTGGTCACACGCGTTGCCCCGGAAGACTACGCCGACGCGGCGGCCGGCTTCGAGCAGGCCGTGGCCGAGACCCTGGCCATCAAGTGCAAGCGCGCCCTGAAGGAAACGCGCATGCAGCGCCTGGTGGTCGCCGGCGGCGTCAGCGCCAACACCCGGCTGCGCACGGAACTGGAGCGCCGGATTCCCGGCCGGGTGTACTATCCCTCGCTGAAACTGTGCACCGACAACGGCGCGATGATCGCGCATGCGGGATGGTATCGACGCGCCGAGGCCAATCGAGATGGGGTGATTGCGGTCAGACCCCGGTGGGCCATTGACTCCCTGAGCCAATAGTGGAACTGCAAATTCGAAATCCGAATATCGAAATCCGAAACAAATTCGAAAAACCAAGCACGAAACACGCCGGCCCGATGTTTTTCGTTTCGAACTTCGTGCTTCGTGCTTGTTTCGGATTTGGTTCTTCGGATTTCGTATTTGATTTACGAACGCCATGACAGACTTGCGATCCCCAATCCTCAGCTAGTCCACCCAAGCCAGGGAGCAACTCACCAAGTGGATATCGTCTTCATCAAGGATCTCGACATCGAAACGGTCATCGGCATCTACGACTGGGAGCGCAAGATTCGCCAGACCGTTCGCCTCAACCTCGAAATGAGCAGCGACAACCGCAAGGCCGCCGCCAGTGACCGGATCGACGACGCCCTCGACTACAAGGCCGTGGCCAAGCGCTTGATCGGCTTCGTCGAGGCGAGCAGTTTCCAGCTCGTGGAAACCCTGGGCGAGCGCTGCGCCGAGATCGTGCTGACCGAATTCCCGGTCGAATGGGTGCGCCTGGAGCTCGACAAGCCCGGCGCCGTAAGAGGCTCGAAGTCGGTCGGCATACGTATCGAACGAGGCCGAATACCATGAACACCGTCTACCTGGGCCTGGGCTCCAACCAGGACGCCGAGGCCAATATCCGCGCCGGCATTCGTGCGCTCTACCGCAACTTCGTCAACACCGCGGTCTCGCCGGTGTATCGATCCGAAGCGGTCGGCTTTTCGGGCAGGGACTTCCTCAACTGCGTGGCGCGCATCGAGACCGAAATGTCGCCGTCGCAGCTCAAGGACTGGCTCACCGATCTCGAAGACGAATACGGCCGAGACCGGAGCCAGCCCAAGTTCTCCGACCGGACACTCGACATCGACATCCTGCTGCACGACGACGCGGTCGGCGACTTCGACGGCCTGACGCTACCGCGCGACGAGATCCTGAAGTACGCCCACGTCCTCAAGCCCCTGGCCGACCTCGCGCCGAGCCTGAAGCACCCCGAGACCGGCAAGACCTTCGCCGAGCACTGGGCGGCATTCGAGGGGGATCGGTCGTTACAACTCGCGGATCTCGGCGATCAGGCTTCGTCGACGCCGAACTGGTGGGGCAGCGGGGGCTGAGGCGCCTTGAAGCACAGAATGAACAATGATCAAACACCAATTCCCAAACAATTTCCAATGACCCAAGCTCCGAACAACCAAAACGGCTGCCACCAGCCGGTTTCGAACATTGAACCTTCGATCATTGGGATTTGTTTGTAAATTGGTGCTTGGCACTTGGAGTTTTCATCGCCACCAGCGGCACCCGCATGACCAACACCCCAATAGACCATCCAACGACCGACAACGCCCTCCTCCTCCTGGTCGATGTCCAGGGCAAACTCGCCCGCCTCATGCACGAATCCGAAGCGATGATCCGGCAGCAGGGCGTCCTGGTCGAGGCCTGCCGGCTGCTCGAGATCCCGGCCGTCTGG